>CAXMTO010000088.1:0-8472 GCA_964196355.1 uncultured Myxococcota bacterium | reverse complement strand
CTTGCCGCATCTGTTGCATTAAACAAACTGACAGGAATCTCATTTACAACATCACCTGTAGTGGAAGTTGAAAAGTTTGATAAGTTAATTGCTGAGGCAAAAAATATTTAGGGTTCAGGTAAGATATCTGGACTCCCCAGAGGAACCAATCAATTCTGAGAGGATGGGAGTAACCTTAAAATAGATTCTTTTTTTGAAATCTGCCCTCCACCTCGATTTGGTTTCCATTGTTTAACAATTCTTATTCTGCTGACCTTGCTCTCGATTCGCACTTCATGCTTTAACCTCGGTCTTCTGTTGATTATCCTTTATTCCACCTGATCCAGAATGGGATTATTATTAACAGATCTTTATCTATATAAGCTATCGAGAATTATATAATGTTGGCAAGATTTAAAGAATCAAAATTTTCTGATTATGGGTCCAAATGGAAATTTTCAAGCCGTCGTTATCCCAATAAGACCCCAAACAAGCGATATCAGGTTTACAATTTTACCCGGGCCTACCGAAGCTGGTTTATCCCTTATATAAAATCACGCATCCAACCCGGTAAATTTAGGCCGCTCCTTTCCATCAATACATTACACCAATTAGCACCACAATGTAGCATATAACCATTCGAAATATAAAACAATTTATCATTTGACATACAAATTTCTTTCTAATATCGTATTTAATATAGATTTTCCTGTGAAATCTCTACTCTATCTCGAATCAGTTTCTGCTGTGAAACATCTCTTGATGTGCTGACCTCATTCTCGATTATTTTCTCACTATCTATTTATCTCTCTCTTCGATTGTTTAACCTCTATTAGTGAGGTTTCACATGGCAACTTCCGTAAAATAGTCAGTATTACTCTTAACAGAAGTGGCTGTTCTTTAGGGGAAGGGAATTTTTAACTTATCGAAAGGAGGGCATATGAATTCATTAATATTAGCTGCTGGTGCGGCCATTTTGTATCTGGTTGCGTATCACACCTATGGAAAATTCCTGGGTCGTAAGATTTTTAAATTAAACCCTGACAACGTCTGTCCCAGTACGGAGTTTCAGGATGACGTGGATTTTGTTCCCACCAAAAAGCCTATCATATTCGGTCATCATTTTACGTCCATTGCCGGTACCGGCCCTATTGTAGGACCGGCGATTGGTATTATTTGGGGTTGGGTTCCGGCTCTCATATGGATTTTGTTAGGTTCGATTTTAATGGGTGCCGTGCATGACTTCGGGGCATTGGTGGTCTCACTGCGCAACCAGGGCAGATCCATTGGTGATGTCGCCTCTGACATAGTAAATAAACGGGTGCGCACCCTGTTTCTACTCATTATCTTTTTTGAACTTTTGATTATAGTGGCCATTTTCGGCGTCGTCATCGCGGTTGTATTTAATATGTTTCCCCAAGCGGTCCTTGCGGTTTGGTTTGAAATCCCAATTGCCCTCTGGCTGGGACACATGATCTACAAGAAAGGGGGCAACCACGTACAACTGAGTATTATCGCTGTAGTTATCATGTATGTCACTGTAGTAATCGGAACTTATGTGCCCATCAAAATGCCCGCCGTCTTCGGATTGAGTCCAGTAGCCGTATGGGTAGTTCTTCTGCTGGTCTATGCTTACATCGCCTCTACCCTGCCAGTCCAAACCCTGCTTCAGCCAAGGGACTACATCAACTCCCACCAGCTTATGGTAGCCTTGGGCTTGCTCGCTTTGGGCATTCTTGTGGCCCATCCTAACATGGTAGCGCCGGCAGTGAATTTTGAACCTAAAGGAGCTCCGCCTGTTTGGCCAATGATCTTTGTGGTGATTGCCTGTGGGGCCATATCCGGATTCCACTCTCTGGTCTCCTCGGGCACCACATCCAAGCAGTGTCATTATGAGACTGACGCGCTTGCCATAGGCTATGGCGGTATGCTGCTGGAGGGAATGCTTGCCACCTTTGTTATCATCGCCTGTGGCGCCGGTTTGGCTCTTGGGCTTACCAAGGGCGGCGAAACCTTTACAGGATTAGCTGCCTTTAACCAAAATTATGCCAGCTGGGGCGCCGCTGCCGGTCTGGGTTCTAAAATCAACTCCTTCGTAGTCGGCGCTGCCAACATGATCGAGTCAATTGGTATTCCGCACAAAATAACCCTTACCATCATGGGTGTTTTCGTGGCTTCCTTTGCCGCCACCACGCTTGATACCGCCACTCGATTGCAGCGATATATCGTTGCTGAACTAGCAACAGCCTGGGGTGCGCCGGCTGTTGCCAAGAAGCATCCGGCAACCATTATTGCTGTGGGAACTGCCTTGTTCCTTGCTTTTTACAATGGCAGTGGCAAAGGCGCCCTCACCCTCTGGCCGTTGTTTGGCGCAACGAATCAGCTGTTGGCCGGGTTGGCGCTCCTCGTGGTCAGCATCTATCTGGCACGTAAAAAGGTGAGTATAGCGTACACCGGCATTCCTATGGTTTTTATGATTTTCATGACCGGATGGGCCATGATCCTTAACATTCAGAAATTTTATAATACTTCCAACTGGCTGCTTTTGATCATTGGACTATCTGTATTTGTCCTGGAGATCTGGATGATTATCGAAAGCATAATAGTGCTAAAGGCTCATTATGGTGAAGAGATGGCCCCTGCGTCATAGCTGCCATAGCACTCAATGAACAGGAAACAAATCATTTACGCCCGGGCACAATTTGGCTTCTGCCCGGGCGTTTTTTTGTTCACCACGTAACGTCAGGTTCGTTATATCGTTTATTATTACCATCAACTAGATTGGCACGGAGGCACCGCTTAGAAAGAGTCGCTTCTTCCACAAGCCTTCCGTGGTCAAAGTCAACGGGCCAAGAATCTTGATGGTTCTTGAGATGAAAATGTGACACCCTTCAACTTGAACGTACCTGTAATTTGATGCATCGACCGGGGCTTTATACACGGGCTTAATTTCCTTAGCTATACCGATGCAACATCCCGCAACATCTTGTTCTATCAAATTAAACGTGACATCTTCTATATCTCTTTCCTGTATAAATATTATAGCAGATTTGGATATTTTCACATTAAAATTATTCATAAAACACCTTGCTTTTGGGAATTTGATATCATGTTAAAGGGAAAAGAATATGTTAATTTTATATAAAAGGAATATAGGGATATAAGGATTATGTGTCAAGTTATACAATCGCTACGTGATTCAATATAATGCGGCTTCGCCGTTCTAAAAAAGGAAATTTTTATACTATCTATTTTTCAGTTTAGGAAAAACCTATATCAAAAAACTGAGTTGTACAAAAACTAATATTTTTTGTTGAATATTCAATTGGATATGCTATTGGAAAGAGTGAGGTTATTACCCGGTCTGAATAATCGCTGCACAGATTTTGCTTATATTCATTTTTCCTAAAAGCTGAAATTCTTTCGCAGCGAATCAATATCTAATGTTATGAAGGAAAACACAATTTTAGAAATATAATAAGAATTAAGGAGTAAAAGATGAACATATGTTTTTTTGGAGTCGGAGGCGTAGGTGGTTACTATGGAACTCTCCTAACTAAATATTTTAATGAAACGGGCAAAGGTAATATATACTTTATAGCAAGAGGAAAGCATAAGGATGCTATCGTAGAAAAAGGCTTGCTCTTGAAAAAAGAGGGTGGAAAAGAAGAGATTTTGATTAAACCCCATTCTTGTACAGATACCGTTAATTATTTGCCAGCTTGTGATATTGTTGTTGTATCGGTTAAGGGTTACGATTTAGAAAATGTTACAAAAGAGGTTGACAAAATAACAGATGAAAACTCAATAATTTTGCCACTTTTAAATGGTGCTGATATTTATGAACGAATGCGACAGCATTTAAAGAAAGGATATCTTCTACCTGCCTGTGTATATTTAGGAACTCATATAGAATCACCCGGTGTCATTTTTCAAAAGGGTGGAAGCTGCCAAATATCAATTGGTAAAGATCCACTGTATCCTGACTTTTATCCTGAAAAACTAATAAATCTTTTTAAAAATGCTGGCATACTGATTGAGTTTTTTGAAGATGTGAATATTGCAATATGGACAAAATATATTTTCATTGCATCATTTGCCCTAGTAACAGGGACTTATAACAAAACAATTGGTGAAGTAGCAAACGACGAAAAGCTTGGCATTATTGTTAAAAATATTATGCAAGAAATTGTTTTGATTTCAAAGGCCCTCAAAATAGGACTTCCATCCGATGTTGTTGAAACTTCCTTTTCAAAAGCCAACCAGTTTGCTTTTGAAACAAAAACATCTTTTCAAAGAGATGTTGAAACAAAAGGCAGACAAAGCGAATGGGATTTGTTTGGTGGCACAATAATGCGATATGCTGAAAAATTTAATATTCCTGTTGATAACACAAAAAAAACTTTTGATAAGCTACTTAGAAAGTTGTAATGCCTTAAAAAAACAAACCCAATGGTAAAGAGTACTTACCAGAAGTTCGACTCGGGAACCGGCTGGCCTAGCTTTACCCGCCCGTTAGAACCTGAGAACATAGTCGAAAAAGCCGATCGAAGTCTGTTCATGGTGCGCACCGAGGTCCGTAGCATACACGCCGAATCACACCTGGGACATCTTTTTAACGATGGCCCTCAACCTACCGGTTTGCGTTACTGTATCAACTCGGCATCCTTGCGATTCATTCCTAAAGACAATTTGGAAAAGGAAGGCTATGGGAAATATGCAGCCTGGTTTAAAGAAATGCCCGGATGACTGTAAAGGAGGATCGCCCATGAAAGTTTATCGTATTGCGTCGGCACTCTTTTTTCTGCTGCCGCTTGCATGGGATGGCATGGTGGATGCTGGAAATCCTCAGCAAACGACACTATCTCAAATCGTCTTTTTAGTACACTGATACGATGTCGGCAAAGCAGCTCTGGAAGGGCTGCCAGGGGTTCTCAAAGTGTCTAAAGGCTTTCGAGGATTTCGTGAAATCAATACGGTAACCTTTGATCCCAGCCTGATTTCTCCCGAGCAGATGATCTCCACATTGAAACAGGCCGGCACTTATATCGGAGTTTCGCAAGCACAATAGGTGCTCGGCATTTTGGTTGATGGTTTATTTATTGGTGAAGCGCACCTTTTTTAAAGATCCGCGTGACAGGCACGCGGTTTGGTCAGAACCTTCAAGATGAAGAAAGGAGAATGAATTTGTGTTTGATGATGTTGGCCTTCGGCTTTGCAGTAATAGTTGTCTTCATATCTCATCCCGCATGGGCGAAACGAGGCGAGTGGTGATATGTAATGGAAATCCGGAAAAATATGGAGGCTTGGATTTTTCATGTTACTTGGCACTGCCAAACTCTATCTTTTTACAGATATCATACAACGCCCTTAGTCAAGTCAAGGAAATCTCAACTTTGACCGTTGCGAAATCATCTTTGTCCAACGACAATTCATTCCTTCCATTCGCAGGTTCTCTGCAGCTTGTCGTAGCATGGCGAAGATCCTATTTATTCGGGGCTGCAGGAAACTGCAATCATACGGAACTATAAATTAAGCGCTTCGATCCACAGATTCTGTGATATATTCTTTAGAGTCTAATAAATATATCTATTCACTCAGCACCAAGTCCCGAGTGAATAGGCTCATCACCGAGCTTGTGAATCAAAGGACTAAGCTACCAATAAGCTCATCCCACCGATAGTTTGCTAACCACAATCACAAACAGCGCCAGCGGGTAATAGCTGGCCATGTTGAAAAGGGCCATGGCATACCGGGCTGCTTTGGTTGTATAAAGAATTGCGGCGGGCAGTATCAAGAAGCAGAGCCCTGTTGCCATAAAAGCCACCGCAAAGGGAAATTCAAAAGGGATCGGAGAAACGTAGAAAACGACCATAGACAGCATTAACGTAATAAGTAGAGACCCAAAAATAACGGCATTGGCCCGGTCAGGACCCAGGCGAACCGGAATGGTTTGGACATGAAGACGCCGGTCTTCTTCGATGTCGGCCCAGTCATTGGGAACGTTCTGGCCCCCAATCTCCCATGAGAACAACCAGAAAAACAGCATCGACACGAACAAAGGTGAAGGATTCGGATCCACGGCAAATACGCCGGCAATCGCCCCCGCCGTTTTAACGCCCCCGCTGACCAGGGTTCGCAGATGGCTGACTTTGAGGAGTAAGCAGTAAACCGTCTCCAAGGCACATCCGATGAAAAAAATCACAATGCAGACGGGGTTTAAATGGTACGCCCCCAATATCGCCACCATCGACCAGGCCGCGGTCCAGAGCACCCCTTCTTTAAAACTCAAATATCCCTGGGCCATGGGATGACGGATCATCACGGCATCCAGGTCACATCCGGTGCCAAGGTTCCCGCAAAGTCTTATTTTTTCTTTGTCAACGCGATAATCGACGACATCGTTAAGGGCATACACCGCCGTATAACCGGCGAATGTCGTCATAAGGCCCAGAATAATCACCTCAAAAGAGGGAAACCGGCCAAGCCACAGCAATGCACCCAGCGCAGGGGTGGCCATGTCCAGTAATCCATGGGGTGTTCTGGAGAGCGCCAAAAAAAGTTTTAACCGGGATAGACCTTTATATGAATCGGCTGGCTGTGCCATCTACGCATTCCAAGTTAGTTTCCATCCATAAATGGCCCTTTTTGCCCGGATCTTCGTTCTCCGCGGGTTTCCGGCTGCGGCATACAGGAAGTATGTCTCGCCGAAAACCCTTGTGCGGCCTTGATCCGAACAAAAATTGCTCATTTATGAATAGGAAACCCACCGTGTCCATTTCACTATTGTGGATGGACAGTTAGAGTAATCCATGGGCATCAAGATGCTGTCAAAGCCGCTACTCATTATCACGGAACCCTATTTTCGTCAAGGCACCGCAGAGACACTTCCAGGGTGAACGCATTTGATTTCGGTACAGCGAAGCGACGGCGTGTTTCTCTTGGAAACCGACTGGCTGTTTGAAGGGCTTTAGCACGCGTTAGACCACACCCCTTTTCATGTGGATCTCAAGGCGTTCTGCTGCAAGAGAACAGACAAGACAAATCACCAGGTATAAAAGCATCACCGTTATCCAGACTTCAAAGGTTAAAAACGTCGCCGACATCAGCTCCATGCCCTGAAATGTGAGCTCCTGTATGGAAATAACGGAGACGATGGAAGAATCCTTTATGGTGGAGATAAACTGCCCGGCCAATGGCGGGAGCACGTTTTTTGCCGCCTGGGGGAAAATAATGTGTCGAAGCTGCTCATATCTTGAGAATCCTAAAGCTGAAGCGGCTTCCCATTGTCCTCTATCGATGGATTGGATGCCGGCTCTGACGATTTCTGTAATATAGGCTCCTTCATAAATACCCAGCGCCATCAGGCCGGACAAAAATGCCGGAAATCGTGCAGGGGAAATAAATAAAAAAGAGACCAAATCTCTTGTGAATGAGGATTTTGATCCTGCCAGATCGATGATCGGTATAAACTGATCACTGATAAAAAAATAAAAAATGAATATCCAGACCAGGATAGGTATATTGCGAATAATTTCAACATAACTCCAGCCGACCATCCGTCTGAAAGGGCTTCGGCTGGTACGGAAAAGGCCCATCACCGTTCCGATGACCATGGCAACGACGATGGAATATATACCGAGCCGCAGCGTAACAAACACACCCTGGACAATCAGGCCCGCCACCCACCGGCCCTCTTCCGCATCAAATCTATAAAGATACTGGGGCATCACACCCCAGTTCCAATTGTAATGAACTTTGAAATTTATTCGATACGCAATCCAGACACAGAATGCAGCCAGAATAAAAAATATCAGCATGTCCAGACGGGTAATTTTAGTTTTCAGGGCTCTCAAAGGGATCTATGCTCCGACACTCGGTTATTGAAACTCCCTGGGGCTCCCGTCCTTGAGACGGGAGTTACAGGAAATCTTCCACGGTAAGGAATTTTATCCTTTTTAATATTCGCTCGCTTTTGCAGCTCAACCCTTCCATTATTCCAATTCCATCCAAAAAAACCCGATGCAGGTTTCCCTATTTGATCATTTTCTCCCAGTCTTTTGTCCGGAACCAGTAATTTTTCCGGTCTTTGAACCATCCTTCGGACTCCACATAACGGATCCAATTGTTGAAGTAATTCAAGGTGTCAAAATCACCTTTTTGCACGGCGAATCCTATGGGCTCAAGGGTGAACGTTTTATCCAGAGGAAGAAAAAGCTTTTCCGGGTATTTGATGGCCTGGAATTCAGGGGTCGGCGCAGATCCCACAACGGCATGGACATTTCCGTTGACAAGTTCTTGATATGCCTGGGATTCATCGTCAAACAGCCGCAGCTGAGCTTTCGGCATATATTTCTTGGCAGCTGTTACAGCAGTTGAACCCAGCCTGGCGGCAACAACGACATGGGAACCGTTAAAATCTTCCGTCCGGCTAAAGCCGGCGGCAAGCTTTTTATGCGCAACGATGGACATCCCTGTATAGTCGTATGGAAT
>CAXMTO010000087.1:0-20787 GCA_964196355.1 uncultured Myxococcota bacterium | reverse complement strand
GAATGCAGTCCGGCATTAATGCCATCCTCCATTGCCTGAGTAGGTTTCATGGCAACCCGGCCAAGTTTTCCGCTCTCGTGAACCATCTTAAGGAACAGCCGGTTGGCGTAGGCCATCTGGATACCGGGTGTGTTCATCTCGGAATGGACAATGCCTGTCTCGGCATCGACATTGAAGACGGGTCGATCTTGAGAATATGGCAGACAGGGCATACAGCGAACGACCGTAACCGGACCGTAGGGGCGGACGTTGCAGAACACACCAGCCTGGGTTCGCAGTGGCGCGTTGGCTGATTTGCCCATGACGACGACCTTGCCCCCTCTGCCGTCATTTACATAAGCATCACCGGCCGTTGACCACTTGATTGAAGTGCAACCCATGTTGCCGAACCAGGCAAGCGAGGCCAGTTTCGTATCGTGCCTGTACTGGGACCACATGGGAACAGCGTAGAAGGGCAGTCCCAGTACGTCTGTAGCCGCCAGTGTGCCGATAAGGGCAAACGCATCGGTAAGGGAATGAGCGACTGGATTCACAGTCTTGTCATGGTTTCCACCCTTCCAGACAACAGCGTCTGGATAACCAGTCGGTTTTTCATCTGCAGTTTCAAAAAACTCCGTTAAGATCTTGAACAGGTCACCGCCTTGGTGTTCTGTTCGCGCAACTGACATCAAATCTATCATAGGGACCTCTTATATTTGTGTTTGTTGTACGGGAAGCCTTGAAATTTTACCTTTTCCATTCAACATCAAGGCCCAACCTGCATTTCTCATAAATCGAGCCATATCAGGGGTTCATTATAACACGGCAAAAAAAATATACTCATTTTCCCACCGCTGAGTAAGATAAATACACTGTGTCATTTTTCAAAGGTGTAAAGAATATCTGTCCCTGTAGATTCGGTAGAAGTTTGTGTTTCAATCGCGAATCCTCGAGCGAGATCATAACGCACCCGAAAGACACCCAGCTGGCTGAACATATTTATATCATAGCCGAAATAAAGATCTTTGGTGATACGCTTTCCAACCACCAGAGATACATCTTCATCTTCATGACTTCCCTCAATATGCACGTCGTCTACCGGGAGTAAACCGCCCACACCCCGGAAAACTCTGGATCCACCTTCGAGTCCCAAAGCATTCACAGCTGACCCCAGAAGAGTATTATCTTCCTCAGAAGAGTCTGCAAGGGAACGACCGAGAAGCAGGCGGGAAAGTATTTCGGTGTCCTCCATAAACGGACTTGAAAAGAGACGAAACTGGAGATTCTTCACAAGCCCGTTCACATCGACCCCTACCACATATCCATCCCCCTTAGCTTTTTCGTCACTGACTTTTTTCTGCGCTCTGGCGTCAACACCTGGATTATCAATAGGACCACCGGTAAAAAGCACCCGCCCCCTTTCTATATCAAAGGAGCGGCCAAATATCGTAAAAGTGCTGTCAATAAAATCCAACTCGCCTGTACCTGTCAAAAAAGAATTCGGGTCGTCTTGCAGTTTCAGTCCACCTGTAAGCCTCCCCTTCAGTCCGTAGCCATCAATGACAACATCTTCGCCGAGCTGCACATCCATTCTTGTATAAAAGGGCCAGGCAGTCTCTTTGACCTCCTCCCCGCCATTTACGAAAATCACATCATCTGAAACGCCCACTGAGCTGGTCATTTCTTCAGGTGTAATTCTGGCAGTGGGGATTTTAACAGTGCCGCTGAGTTCACCTTTCTCCTTGCTAAATATCAATCTGAGATCAGGAGCAATTGTGATTTCATACTCAGGCAGATTAAGTAACATGAAATTTTCTCCTTTAATCCCAATATCACCCAAAATCCCTTCTTCTGCGTACACCACCTTGCCCGAGGCAACAAGCATGCCCTGCCCCGATGACGCTTCACATCTCAGCCTCGCGCCATTCTCTTCGGTTGCCAATGTGAGCTGTATATCTTCAAGAACAACACCCTGGTTTGATAGTGAGATACCTCCGTCTGCTATATTCATTTGCCCATTCGCTCTCGGTTGGTTTACCGTTCCTGAAAGAGAGAAAGAACCATTTATTTTACCTGTTGGTTCTATCAGATACCCGGTAAGAGGTGCCAGAAAAGCTATATCGACTTTTTTGATGTCAACCTCTCCAGTCAGCGAAAGATTCTCAGGAATCACAGGAAACTTTCCCAGATTGTCTATGTCTGCCGAAATCCGAAGGCTGCTGCCGTTAGGCATAGAGGTGTACACTTCGCCCTGGAATCTGCTGTCATTAAGCGACCCCGTAAAGCGGGTATCGTCCAGAAGTATCTGGTGCAGCTCCTCACCGCTCTCGTCCACCTCAAAATTGGTTTCAGGGAGATCAAGCTGTACCTTTGCAGTCAAAACCTCTTTGCTGTCTCCTTCTGCTTCCAGGAGACCATTCACTATGCCGCTCACAGGCACTGAAAAAAGCTGCAATTTGTTGAGCCAGTTCAGAGCTCCTGCCGAGAGCAGGCTCTTTATCCGCCAGTAAATACCCTCTCCAGCAGTATTTAACTCGCCATCCAGACAAACTTTTCCCTCATCGTCAGTGAGACAAAGACCTGCCAGTTTTAGACCGTCAACTCCTGCGACCAGGGATGCCGAATTTATCTGTTCCCACCTGCCATAGTCACCAGGAAGCAGAGCGATCCCCTGAAGACTCCCTTCCCATATTTTATTGCTGTATCCACCTATCGCCTGCATCTGCAGCTCACCATATCCGGCGGACACCTGCAGTGATATGTCATGCTCTTCAATCGATCCTGCAATCTCAATATTCCCCCCAGACAGAGCTGTTCCGGATATGATAACCCCTCCACTCTGCAGGGTGCCGTCGAACCGCCCTCCCGGACGGGGCTGCCCCTGGAAATGACCTTTTAGAGTAGTAACACGGTGTTCACCGTATAGAAGCTCCTTCGCCTCCAAGACTAGCTGCAGTTCAGGATCCTGCATAGTTCCAGTCAACTGTCCCTCAACAGAGAGCGCCCCCGCAGCCGTGGGAATGAGCTGGCTGATATCAGGAGCTGAAAGAGTCAGGTCCAGGGAAAACTGTTCTCCTGCGGTGCCTCTTATGTCAACTTTTGAACTACCGTGCTGCACACTTATGCCTTCTGTCTTCAGACCGCCGTTTCTGAATCCTATATCACCCCCACCGCTCAGGGGCTGCCCCCGCAGGCTCCCCGACAGATCCCGGATGGTGAGGGCACCTTCTGTCATCTGCTCAACAAGTTGCCCCTCACCGACTATTCGCCCGCTGACATGGCCAGGCAGTTCAGGGACAAGAATAGAAGGATCAAAATTATCAAAAGCTATGTCACCCGACCAGCTGAAGGCCTCTGCCCATGAAAAGCTGCCCTGCTGAATAAATACCTGCCCCTGGACCTCGCCACTTTGCACCTCAAGGCCATCGGTGTACACCTCATTTTCTGTTAGGAATACATTACCTTGAATGGCTATCTGTTGCTGATGCAGTGTCCCTTCAAGTTCAAATATTTTGAAAGAAGCGTCAACACCATTTTCCCCGACTTTACCCTGGCTGTCTATTTCTGCGTTGACTCTTCCCGGAAGCTCTTTGGTGAAAATTTCAAGATTGAAATTTTCAAAAAGGAAATTTCCACCCCAGCTAAATGTGTCAATCCAGGAGATCCAACTCTCTTTGGCAATGACGGTGCCATCCTCACTCTCAAGCGAGAGAGATTGAAAGTCGATGCCATCCCATTTGGAACTCATACTGCTTGCGATTCGAATATTATTCAAATTACTCCAGTTCCCTTCGGCCAGGACATCCCCGTGACACCCTTCAATGCCACCGGAGAGATGAATCTCTGCTGAGGTCAAGTGTATTTCCGGCCATGCTTTGGACAGATCGGAGAGGACAACATTTTCCCCGTGTACCGTTACTTTCAACTCCGGTTTTTCAAGCAGATTGGTAATTGAGCCTGCCGCACGAATTGCAGCCGGTTGATGCAGTCCAAGCTGCACCAGGGGATTGTTAAGCGGCCCGTTCAAAGAAAAGGTGCCGGAGAGATTCTCAAACCCAGCTCCGAAAAACCTGTAGCCGCCAAGGAGGGCAAGGTTCCAGTCATGGCCGAAATCAAAAGACCCGTGCAGTGTCAGATCAAAGTCTGATGTTTCCAGAAAGAAGCTATTGAGAACGAGTTGATGACTCTTCCCGCGCAGGTGAACACCAGCTCTCTGAACCAGGAAAATTTCCTCGCCCCCTTCTCCCACTATAGCCAGATCTTCAATAGTTATATTCTCAATTGTGAAACCAAATGGGAGGAAAAGTTGAGGTAAGACGATTGGGGAATCCGATGGAGCATCTCCCACCTTCTTATCCCTGATCATCACCTTAGTCCCACTAACACTCAGTTCGGCGAGGCCAAGTTCTCCTTCAAGGAGTTTTGCAGGCCGCAAGTGACACTCCACCCTGTCAACACTGACAGCCACACTTGGGAGATTCAGCTCAAATTTATGCAGGGACCATTCGCCAGACAGCTTACCTTTGACACTTCCAATGGTAAGAAAAGGGGTGCCGAGGTTGTTGGCAGTCTTTTTTAGTAAAAGGAGTCCTGTTTCCGTGCAGAGAATAGTCCCGACAACGATGGCAATAAGAAGGGTTACAACTGAGACCAAAACCAATATCTTTTTCATTACAAATCAGCTCCAACCGTCAAGTGCAATCGAAACGGTTGCCCTTCTTCAGTAATCGCCGAGGCGACATCCACTCGTACCTGACCAAACGGCAGGCGAAGCCTCACTCCGACCCCGGCCCCCTGATAAAAATCAAGTTTCAGATCATCAGTAGCGCTGCCAACATCCCAAAATCCGGCAACACTCCACTGTTTTGCAATAATTCGTTCAAGTTCAACACTGCCAACCACCAGATACCTCCCACCAATCACAGTACCTGAGTCATCTTCTGTGCCTATTGATTTATATTTATAGCCACGTATCGAACTGTCGCCGCCCGTGTAAAATCTCAGTGAGGGTGGAAGAGAGTCAATCGAGTCAACAAATGTTGCCCCAAGTGACCCCCTTGTCAGTACTCTCCACTGATCCAGGGGGGAAACAATAGCTTTGCCACTCACTGTTGTCTGTAAAAAGGTAGCATCTGAAATTATTCCGTCTACTGTACCACGAAGACCAATGGACGTCTGTAGCCCATTCTTAGTGTTCAGAATATCATCCGCAAGAATATATCCGCCATTGATTGAGGGAAGAAACAATGTACTGTCTCCACTGGTATTGCCCACATCGTATACCTCATCCCGCAACTCCAGTCCGGCCCCGTATCTGAATCGCGGACCGGCATACTCCCTCCTCACTGAAGCTGTCAGTAATCGCGTATCGGTATCATCCCACCGCTGATCCTGATAGGCTAACCCGTGTATAACTTTTTCGTAGCGTGGATCGCCGCGCGGTATGTCATACGAGAGATAAAATGCATTTTCGAATTGAGACACCAGAAGAGATGCTTTCAGTTTATGCCCCCTTGTGTTGAATAATCTGTTGGTCCAGTCAACTTTCCCTCTGACCCCCGTGTTAGTGGCATAGCCCAGTCCCAAGCTATACTTATTGAGATGCAGAGGTGGCGTCAGCTCAAGAGTAACAGGAATATGGAGATCCACGGCATTTTCCGTATCACCTTTAACAACGACCTTACTGAAATAATCTGTTCTGTATAGGATGGATTGGAACTCAAAGAGTTTTTCCAGATTATACGGTTCTCCTACCTTATATGGCAGATATTTATTGAGTAATTTCTGTTTTAAAATTTGTTGATCACTGGTTGTCTGACCAAAAAGATAACGCGGTCCGGTCTGCAGTACCAGATGAACTGCAGCACTGTTGGTCTCAAGGTTAATGCGCAGAGCCCGCTCTGTAAAATTAGCATCAAGAAAGCCTTCGTCAAAGGCAAGGGTTACGAGTTCCTTTTTCCCCCTCTCATAGAGACTCTGGTCAAGCACATCACCTGTCTTAAGAGGAAATTTTGTCAGAGCGGTTTTCAGTTGCTCTTCATCTTTTCCGGGTCCGGCAAGATTAAACTCCACCCCTTTTACCAAAACAGGATCACCTTTATTGATAACAAAAAGAGCCTGCCATTTACTTTTTTCGTTTTTAAGCTCACTTTTGATTTGCGGCTTATAATATCCAAATGGCGCCAGTGCGGAGCGAATATCCTCTTCCGCCTGCCTATATAACCGTCTCACCTCGCTATTTCCGAGCCGTTCATTCTCCCTGTGAAGGTAGATCTTTAAACGTGTAAGAACGTTTTCATAGAGTGGTCCACCTACGCCCTCAACTGTAACTGAAACTTTTTCCTCTGCAAGACCAGGTAACGGTGAAAGCAGCAATATCACCATTATCAAGAATAGTATTCGACAGAACAAGGATGTTATATTAAGTAACCCCGACGAGCGGGATAAGTACCTTGGTGGTGTAACCATGTATATAATTTTGAAAGAAGTTCTACTGTTTCTTGTTTATTATGATAGGGTTTCAGTAGTAAGGTACTAAATTATCCACAACAGCAGGAAACAGTATTGGTTAACCTGAAAGATAGTTTTTCCGCCATGCTTCTGTATCACCCCCGATAAACAGCACCCGGTTCAGTGCTCCTTTGGGCAGTATAGAAAGCAAGAAATATTTTTTAAGACACGAAGAAGAATCCCCAGTTATTTACCAGGAGTTGGCTATCTTTTAAAGATGAATATTGAGAAGGTTGCAATAACAAAAATTGTACACGGTGGCTTCGGTCTCTGCTATCCGCCTTCTGGTAAAAAAATTTTTGTGCGAGGTGGACTCCCAGGAGAGATAGTTGATGTAACAGTTGATACAAAAAAAAATCCTCCATTATGTACAATCAGGCACCTGATCAAACCCCACGCCGCAAGACGTGTTCCGCCATGCCAATACTACGGTCGGTGCGGTGGATGTGATTTACAACACTGCAACACCTCCACCCAACTTACAATAAAAAAGGGAATCTTACATGACCTTATGCTCCAGAGCCCTGAAGCTCAGGTACGGGAAGCTGTCGATCTTCTTTTAACCTCTGTGCCCTCTCCCGTCGCGTTCGGCTACCGGCAGCGCATCAGACTTCAGGTGGACGACCAGAACAGACTCGGTTTTCGTAAGTTCCGATCTCACGAAATAGTCCCAGTCGACAGGTGCATGCTCGCCGAAGAGCCAATCAACAAGAGCCTCGAAGAGCTCCGTTACCGGACCGATTTCCATAAACTTTCTTCAATAACAACAGAAATAGAACTGCAGCTTAACCCCGTGTCACAATCGGTTGTCTGCCTGATCCATCTCGTAAGAAAAGTCCGACCGGCCGACATTGCAGCCGCAAGATCAATCTGCAGAGATGTTGTATCTATCGAAAGCATCTTTTTTTTGGGTGAAGATTTCTCTATAATGGGGCCGTACGGAAGAGAAGAATCAGAAAAAGGAAAACATCTATCGGTTAACTACGACGAGACGGGACCCGATTCATCTCCGCTCAAACTGCGATGGGAGGCAGGAGGCTTCTGCCAGGTAAACCTGCACCAGAATAGACATCTGATTAACATCGTACTGGAGTTTTGCAAAGCCACAAAGGAAGAAACCATTCTGGATCTATTCTGTGGTATGGGAAATTTCTCTATTCCACTTGGTCGAATGTCGCACACAATCACAGGGATCGAAGGTCAGGGCGCCTCAATCCGCAGCGCAATATTCAATGCTCAAAACAATGGCCTGACCAACACCACGTTTATTAAAAGCCCGATCTATGATGGCTGTAAAAAACTGTTGAAACAGGAAACAATCTTTGATTGCGTTATAATCGACCCGCCGCGACAGGGGGTTCCCGGTCTCGCACCTGATCTGGCAAAACTGACAAAAAAGAGACTTATTTACATCTCCTGTGATCCTGTGACACTCTGTCGTGATCTCGCTGGTCTCTGTCGGGCAGGATTTGTTCTCAAAAGAATACAACCTTTAGACATGTTCCCCCAGACTCATCATATCGAGACCGTCGTACTTCTTGAAAAACACTAAAATCTTTTAATCTCTTTGCCCTCTTTTCATCCTACTTTTCTGGGTAGCAATATATAAATTCTCAACTTTGGTCCTTGCCCAGGGCGTCTTTCGCAGAAATTTGAGACTGGATTTAACAGAAGGATTTTTATTGAAACATCTGATATTGATCCATTTTCCCAGTTTTTCCCAACCATAACAGTCAACCAGACTGTCCATGACCTGCGCCAGAGTCACACCGTGCATCAGGTCTTGGTCTTTTTGATCACTCATGAGTCACGCTGTTTCTTATTATTTACACCTGACAACGGCATGTTGAAAAGCCCCCCTTTACCCGGATTCGAAAAAGTTAAGGATGAGATTAACCAATCCTGATTGCTGTTATTTATAACACATCGCAGATCAGGCTGCCGCTTTCTTTGATACCAGATCCTTTGCAACTCGCTATCATCCCCCTGTTCTTCCTTTTACGCCAGCCCGAAAACAGTAATTTCGGCAAGAAGAGTTGCAATGCACCCGTATATATCCTATAGTGAACCTATGAATGCGGGAGCTCGGTTTAACCGGGCTGAGAGGGGTTTTTCATCACCCGACCGTTTTACCTGATCCGGATAATGCCGGCGGAGGGAAGAAATTTTTCAGCCGCCCCTCTATTGAGGCGGCTTTTTTTGTTGTATCCTTCCCCTGCTTACCAGTAAATCTTCGCCTCATCAAGGAACACCATGAATTTTTTTTCGGCTTTAATGACTACCACCTTTTTCCTGTTTGCTGCTCTGGCGATGCCCGCTCTTGCAAAAACAGACCAGACCATTACCTTAATGACCCATGACAGTTTTAACATCAGTAAAGAAGTTATAGAAATCTTCGAAAAGAAGAACAAGGTTACAGTTCGCTTTCTCAAATCAGGGGATGCCGGCGCAGCCCTGATACAGGCTATCCTCTCAAAAAAGAACCCGCTTGCAGACGTCTTTTTCGGAGTGGATAACAGCTTTATGAGCAGGGCTCTGGATGCGGATATATTTTTACCCTATGATTCACCCCTCCTGGCTAACATCCCTGAGCATCTCAAAATGGACCAGCAGAACAGGCTGCTGCCTGTCGACTACGGCGATGTCTGTCTCAACTATGACAAAGCGTGGTTTAAAAAGCATAACCTTTCACCACCGAATGACCTGAGCGATCTTATCAAACCAGAATTCAAAGGACTGACTGTTGTCGAAAATCCGGCAACATCCTCTCCCGGCATGGCATTTCTGCTGGCGACTATTGGCAGATTTGGTGAAGAGGGGTATCTCGCTTTCTGGCAAAAAATGCGGGAAAATAATGTGCTTGTGGCAAATGGTTGGGAAGACGCCTATTATGGTCACTTCACCTCAGCATCCAAGGGTGACCGTCCTATCGTCGTAAGCTATGCATCGAGCCCCCCAGCCGTCGTTTATTACTCAGAAACATCTCTGACAGAGGCACCGACGGCAGCTGTTGTGAGCGACGGCTCCGCGTTTCGTCAAGTTGAGTTCGTGGGAATCCTCAAAGGTACCGCCAAGCTCAAACTGGCCCAAAAATTGGTGGATTTTATCCTTGGTGTTGCATTTCAGGAGGATATTCCACTGCAAATGTTTGTCTTCCCGGCAAACAGTAAAGCAACCCTGCCCGAAGTTTTCACAAAACACGCTGTTGTTGCTCAAAAACCTGCTTCTGTAGAGCCTGCAGCAATTGAAAGAAACCGTAATAAGTGGATAGAGGAATGGACGAATACGGTACTCCGTTAAACTCTATCAATCTCCTTTTACAAGAGACAGAAGATGAAAACTGATTTTTCCTCTAAACCGTGGCTTCTTCTGTCTCTGCCTCTCATCTTCCTTGCTCTTTTCTATTTTTATCCCCTGGTTAAAATAGTCATTGTCAGTTTTGCCCCGGAGGGAACTTTTGATCCGGAGCGATTGAGGCAGCTCACCTCTTCAGACAACTACTTCCGTATTCTTCGTTTTACATTTTGGCAGGCCGGCCTCTCCACCTTGCTTACCCTGATACTCGCCCTGCCCGGTGCCTATATTTTTACCAGATTCGACTTTCCTGGCAAGAATATACTCCAGGCCATCATGACAGTACCCTTTGTTCTCCCCACTGTTGTAACTGCTGCGGCATTCAGGGCACTGCTTGGTTCAGGCGGGCTCGTTAACAGCTGGTTAATGACAGGTTTTAACCTCTCACATCCACCAATCAGGATTGACCAAACAGTTGTTTTCTTCCTCCTTGCACATGTTTTTTACAATTATACCTTAGTGTTACGTATAGTTTCTGGATACTGGTCCCAGCTCAACCCTCATCAGCGGCAGGCGGCCAGGATGCTTGGAGCATCTCCCTGGCAGGCCTTTATAAAAATCACACTCCCTCTGCTTGCGCCAGCGATCGGCTCCGCCGCATTGCTTGTTTTTATCTTCTGCTTTACCAGTTTTGGCGTGGTACTTATCCTTGGAGGCCCCGGTTTTGCCACCATTGAAGTTGAAATTTATCGGCAGGCGGTACAACTCTTCAACCTGCCAATGGCCGCCGCTCTATCACTCATCCAGATACTTATTAATTTTCTTCTGATGTGGCTTCATGCCCGACTGGCCAGAAAAAACAAGGTAAGTTTTTTCTCAAACAGTATGGGAGAAAAACCAGAAAAAGCCAGGAACACACTGCAAAAAGCCATTCTTTTCACTAATATCCTTTTTATGGTTGCCCTTCTGCTCGCCCCTCTTTCAGCCCTGATACTCCGCTCTTTTATCGGTGAACAGGGGTTCACCCTTGCCTATTACACTGCTCTTTTCACCATCAACACTCGATCCGTTTTTTTTGTGCCACCCATAGACGCGGTCCTTAACAGTGTAGGTTTTGGTATAATGGCCATGTGTCTTTCTGTGATTCTCGGTATTCTTGCCTGCTCATATCTCAGTTCAGCCAGAGGACGAAGTGCCACCTTCTGGGATGCGATTATAATGCTTCCCCTTGCGACCTCTGCAGTGACCCTCGGCTTTGGCTATATAATCACCCTTAATACCCCTCCCTTGAATCTCCGGGAATCTCTGGCTCTCATCCCCATAGCCCATGGTCTGGTGGCGTTTCCGTTTGTGGTCCGCTGTATTCTGCCGGCCCTTCGTCAGATACCGCAAACATTGAAGGAAGCCGCAATGCTTCTGGGAAGCTCACCTTTTCAGGTTTGGCGAGGAATAACATTCCCGCTTATTAGCCGCTCAATTATCGTCGGTTCGATATTTGCCTTTTCAATATCCATGGGAGAATTTGGAGCATCCTCCTTTATCACCCGTCCTCACACACCCACAATGCCGGTTGCAATTTTTCGGTTCCTCGGACAACCTGGCGATATGAACTATGGCCAGGCTATGGCCATGAGTACAATTTTAATGTTGATTACAGCCAGCGGCTTCTGGCTTCTGGGAAGGCTTTCGGATAAGCGATGACTATACTGGATGTTAAAAACCTCTCAAGCAGCCATGAAGGAGAGGTTTTTTTAAAAAATATCACCTTCCATCTCAAACAGGGTGATATTTTATGCCTGCTCGGCCCCTCAGGTTCTGGGAAAACCACTCTTCTCCGCCTTCTCGCCGGTCTTGAGAATGAAGACACAGGGGTTATTTCTTTTGACAACAAGGATATACAGTCTATCCTGCCGCATAAGCGTAAATTTGGCATGATGTTTCAGGACTATGCCCTTTTCCCTCATAAAAACGTCTATGAGAATGTTGCTTTTGGCTTAGTTATGAAAAAGTGGGCTGATAAGGCGATTGAGGTAAAAGTCTCTGAAATGCTAGAGGTGGTTGGTCTCGATGGATTTGGCCACCGCCGAATCGATGAACTTTCCGGAGGAGAACAACAGCGCGTTGCCCTCGCAAGAAGCCTGGCACCAGAACCTCAATTATTGCTCCTGGATGAACCTCTCGGCTCGTTGGATCGAACACTGCGGGACAGATTGTCGGGGGAAATACGATCTATTCTGAAATCCCTTGGCGTAACAGCACTTTTTGTCACCCATGATCAGACAGAGGCATTCACTGTGGCGGATAAGATCGCAATACTGTACAACGGCAAACTCGAACAATTCGACACCCCTGAAAACCTGTACCGTACTCCTGCAAATGCAACTGTTGCAAAATTTCTTGGCTTCAAAAACATTATTTCCGGAACGTTTGATACAACTGGTAACTTTTGTTCGCCAGTTGGACGATTAGATTTTACAGTAAACAACCGCACCCAACAAAACCAGACCTTACTTATCCGCCCTGAAGGGGCGCAGATCTGCCAGACAAGCAAAACATCTACAGAAGATATCTCACTTTCAGGAAAAGTTGTGCAACGGCAATTCCAGGGAGCCACCTATAAACTGCATGTGCAAGTAGGAAGACAGATCCTGTTTTTCGACCTTCCTATTGATCCGTCTCCGCCAAAAATTGACGAGTCTGTTCATCTGTCAATCCGTGCCTCGTCTTTTGTCTGGTTGGAATCGAGGGCCGAGTAAGCGGGAAGTTATTTCTCTATTGCGTATAAAGAGTTGTTTTTCAGTGCCTTGAAAAAGGTGTCCCCCCTCAGTATAGTATTGCCGACGGTTTATAACGATTATGAAAAGAAGCCATATATTCGTAACTTTACCCATCAATGAGTTAAACTTGTGCACATTTTGTAGCCATGCAGAAAAATAATCCCTTTGAGCAGGATTCTCTGTCAAATACGTATACCTGTAACGAATACCGTGAAGAGATGGTACTTCTGGCATTAAAGCAGAAACTTCACAATTCCGATCTATCTGAGAGCGAAAGACACGATCTTGAAAATCAGATCGGTAAGCTCGAAAAAAAAATTGGCTTTTGAGAATCGAGGGACAAATTTTATTTCAGCCACGTTCATTCATTCTTCAAGTATCGCTTTTTCCAGAATGTGACCTGACATTGGTAGGATTCGTCATTCACCGGAGCATGGACACATCTCTGATCAGAAGCTGAGAGAAAACCGGAGGTACCAGCACATGATCGTCCACATTTTCGCCAACGGCTCGTACCAGAAGGGCATCGATTCTGTCATCCTTGGTGAACAAAAGGGTACTCTGATCATCGCTGCTGATGGCGGTGCGGACCGCTGCCGACTGCTTAATATCACCCCGCATATACTGATAGGAGACCTTGACTCAACAGCACCTGCGCTTGTCGAACAATATATTGATGCCGGGGTTGAAATCATCCGACACCCAGCTCGAAAAGACGCAACAGATCTCGAGTTGGCACTAGATCTGTCAATGGCAAGGGGAGCAGATGAAATAGTGCTGTTTGGTGTTCTGGGGGGAAGGTGGGATATGAGCCTGTCCAACGTGATGCTGGCAGCCAGCGAAAAATATAAACATATGACTATTTCCCTGCTCGATGTGCAATGCCGAATGCACATCGTTCACGGAGGAACTACTCTTCACCTTGAGGGATATACGGGACAGATCACTTCACTGATTGCGATATCCACAGATGTTCAGGGAATAACGCTCAAAGGATTTGAATATCCTCTGAATAACGCAACCCTCCCCTTCGGCAGCAGCCGAGGTGTGAGTAATCTGTTACGGACGGACAAAGGTTTGATAACCCTGAAAAGCGGGACTCTTCTCTGTGTGCAGGAACTACCTGGTTCATCGAAAAAATAGTAGAGTTTTGCATGTGCTACAGAGGTCAAAAATCCTTTTTTGTTCCCATTTTGTGGTAGTTAAATCCCAACAGTAATTTAAAAACAGCAACGAGCAGATTATCTCTCTTCTCACTCTGTTTTTGCCCGGCAACACTCTTCTGCTTTTCCATATCGATATCACTGCCCTGAACCATATTCATCTCTCTTTTATGATGTAACGATTTATCGAATAATATCTCGATAACAACCTAACACCCCACAAGGGGGTATAAGTACCTTGAAGGTATTTCTAACATTATGACTGCAAAACATCCTCTGGCATTATATTTATTCAGTACTATTTAAACTGTTTCTACTTATTTACCATACTAATGGTTTTTGCTCCAGCTTCGTTTCCCTGAGAGTTGCCCAATCTAAACGTTGCCAGAAGATCAATGCCATCAAATCCTGAAAACAATTGACAGAAGGGTTGTTTCTCTGTAATTCCTGTATATGATATGCAGTGATTGATCGGCGGCAGATTTTTGCCGCTTTTTTTTTAGCCGAGCCGGTAGTTTTTTTATAAATTTCAACGAGTTTTTTATAATGAATCAAGATAACCAAACCCTTAAACAACGTCGAGAAAAGGCAGACAATCTCGAAGCGACAGGCACCAGTCTTTATACCAATCAATTTAAGCCCGACAATGCTATCCAGGAACTTCTTCCCAAAGGTGAATCACTTGAACCGCAGGAGAAGGAACCGGGAGAAGCCTTCTATTCGGTTGCCGGCAGGGTTATGGCTATGAGAAAATTTGGCAAAGCCGCATTCTGCCAGATTACTGATAAAACCGGTCGCATACAGATTTATATAAAAAAGGATACACTGGGAGAAGAATCTTTTGAAGCGTTCAAGAAATGGGACATTGGTGATATTGTCGGAATAGTCGGAACTCTCTTTAAAACCAAAGTTGGCGAACTGTCAATTGCCGCCACCGAGGTAACTCTGATCTCCAAATCTCTCAGGCCCCTACCAGAAAAATGGCACGGGTTGACAGATGTAGAGACAAGGTATCGACAGCGCTATGTCGATCTCATAGTCACCCCGGAGAGCCGTGAAATTTTCAGGAAACGGGTAGAGATCATAAAGCTTGTCAGAGAGTATCTGGCCGGCAAGGATTTCATGGAAGTCGAAACCCCAATGATGCAGCCAGTACCAGGTGGTGCTATCGCCAAACCTTTTAAAACCCACCACAACGCCCTTGATATGGAGCTTTTTCTTCGTATCGCCCCAGAACTTTACCTTAAACGGCTTTTAGTCGGTGGTTTTGAAAGAGTCTTTGAGATCAACCGGAACTTCAGGAATGAAGGTCTTTCAACCCGACATAACCCGGAATTCACCATGCTCGAATTCTACCAGGCTTACGCAACCTATGAGGATCTCATTGATCTCACGGAAGAAATGATTTCCTCAATCTGCCAAAAAGTCAATGGTGCCATGAATATCAGCTACCAGGGAACCGAAGTCGACCTCTCCCCGCCCTGGAAACGACTGACCATGGATGAAGCCCTGATTGAAGTTGGCGGTATAGACGAATCCATTCTCCGAGATGACCAGAAAGTGATCGCCCTGGCAAAAGCAAAAGGCATTCAACTCGATGATCAGGCTGGCTCCGGCAAAGCTAAAACAGAACTTTTTGAACTGCTGGTTGAAGAGAAACTTATTGATCCCACCTTTATAACCTCGTATCCAACCGAGGTTTCACCACTTGCCAGAAGAAATGATGACGACCCGACAGTAACGGACCGGTTCGAGCTTTTCATAACCGGCAGGGAACTGGCCAATGCGTTCAGTGAGCTCAATGATCCAAGAGATCAACTGCAGAGATTTGAAAAACAGATTGCTGATCGAGGCGATGATGAGGAAATACACCCTGAACTGGATAGTGATTATATAAGGGCACTTGAATATGGTATGCCCTCTGCCGCAGGTGAAGGCATAGGTATCGACAGACTTGTCATGCTGCTCACCGATGCCCCGTCGATCCGCGATGTCATCCTCTTTCCTCATCTCAAACCGGAAAAAGAGAAAAAAAACACTCCTCCAAGTGACAAGGGATAATATGTTCGAATGGTTTGTTGGCCTCAGATACCTGCGGGCAAAACATAAGCACGGTTTTATCTCGCTGATATCACTGATTTCAGTTGCAGGTATTACGGTGGGCGTTATTGCCCTTATCGTCGTGCTTGCCGTCTATTCCGGGTTTACCGATGGCCTGCGGGATCAGATCCTTGGCGTCAATTCACACATTATTGTCCAGAAGATGGGCGGCAAGATAAACAATTATGACCTTGTTCGGGACCGTATCCTGACGGTAGAAGATGTCACCGGGGCAAGCCCCTATCTCTATGCCCAAACCCTGCTCAGCAGCTCGAGCGGCGGCAATGGTGTAGTGTTGCGTGGTATGGATCCGGCAACAGCAGAAAATGTTGTCGGTCTCTCCAGGCAGATGATTGAGGGATCCATCCACGATCTCACAAACAGCAATAATCCCCGGGTACCCAATATTATTCTTGGTAAAAACCTTGCCGCCGACCTTCGGGTCAATGTCGGCGACAAAGTTCGCCTCATCTCTCCCTCCGGGCCTTTGACACCTATGGGAATCATACCGAAAATCAAAACCTGCATGGTATCAGGTATTTTTGAGTCAGGAATGTTTGAATACGATTCCTCACTTGCATATATGTCCCTGGCAAGCGTGCAACATTTCCTTGGCGTGGGTGATGTTGCCCATGGCATCGAAGTAACAGTCAAGAAAAAAGAGTTAAACCGTGCCGACCAGGTTGGCAGGCGTATTGTAAAAAAGATTGGCATTGGCTTCATCGCTAAGGACTGGATGATGATGAATAGAAACCTTTTTGCCGCCTTCAAACTGGAAAAGATCGGTATGTTTATCTGCATGGCCCTGATCATCCTGGTAGCAGCCCTCAATATCATCAGTGCCCTTGTTATGGTTGTAATGGAAAAAAGTAAGGATATTGCCATTTTGAAATCCATGGGGGCCACTTCGGTTTCAGTCATGAAAATTTTCTTTATTCAGGGTCTTGTGATTGGCTTGACAGGAACGGCGCTGGGTGTTGCTGGCGGCCTTAGCCTCTGTAAGCTGCTATCCCGTTATCAGTTCATAGAACTGCCTTCAAATGTCTACCCTATGACCACCCTGCCGATAAAGGTACTGCCCATGGATGTAACAATAATTGCAGTCAGTTCCGTTATAATCACGTTGCTGGCAACACTTTATCCATCCTGGAAAGCTTCCGCCGTCCAACCCGCGGAGGTACTCTCATAATGGCCATGCTTACCGCTGAAAATATTACAAAAACTTTTGATACCGGCGACACTGTTATTACTGTGTTAAAAGATCTCTCGATAACCGTCGAAGCGGGAGAAATGACAGCTATCATTGGCGCCTCCGGTTCCGGGAAGACGACTCTTCTGCAGATTCTGGGTACTCTTGCTACCCCCACAGAGGGTGAAATTTATTACGAGGGGGAGCCGCTTACCAAAAAATCAGCACAGGAAATCGCCGTATTCCGCAACGAGTCACTCGGTTTTATTTTTCAATTCCACCATCTTCTACCCGACTTTACAACCCTTGAAAATGTGATGATGCCTGCACTCATAGCCGGCCGCAAGAAAAAAGAAATGATTCGCCCTGCAGAAGAACTGCTCGAACAAATGGAACTGGATCATCGACTGCAGCATAAAGTCTCAGACTTATCGGGGGGGGAACAGCAAAGAACAGCTCTGGCCAGAGCCCTGATTATGAACCCGGCCCTGCTCCTGGCAGATGAACCAACAGGTAATCTCGACTCACGGTCAGGGGATATGGTTTTTGATCTTCTCTACACTTTTTGTCGTGACCATGGCCTGGCGACTATAATGGTGACTCACAACAACGATCTTGCCGCCAGGTTGGATCACTGCTTTACTTTAGAGGACGGTGTTCTGCAAAAGTCTTGAGCCGCCTTTTTATCACTCAGACTCCTCAAACTCCATACTGATCTCCATGAAATTGAACCAATGCCCGCTTTTCGAAGCATAATCGAGTTCAACCTGAACAACTTCTATATGACGATCCTCAATTTCGACAAATCTTTCCAGTATTTCTTTTATGTCCCCTTCACTTTTTTTACTGGCATCAAGATAATAGGCACTGGTCTCGATTTCCATCTGGAGTGCACTATTTAAAACTCTCTTGACGTCACCAAGCATTTTCTTGGGAATTTTGGCTTTCATTGTTTCAATATTAGACAGGATATTTTCCTGAGAAGGTATTGAGGTAGTAAGCTTATCAACTTCAATTCGCCCCTCACTCTTCAATGTATCAAGACTATACTTGAGAAAATCGACATGTGACTGCTCGTCATTTGCAAGCCCCTTAAACAATGCCTTTCCCCTTTCATCATCTACGATATTAACACCAGAAAGATAGAGGTCTCTGATTCTCTCTTCATACTGCAGGGCTGTGATAAAAATTTCTGCAGAATCCATAGGTTCTCCTCAATTGCTGATAAATGAATTGATAAAATATTTCCCTGCTGCTTTTTAAAATGCAGCTTTTTCTCTGCTGGTTGACCCTTACTCCTTTTCAATAAAAGCTCTGCGATACTGGACGAATGCATGCCGGGAGGCAACGTATGGGTCAAGAGAAAACCGTTTTAAATCCTCATAAAGGTCCGGGTTGAGGGAGAGAGCATTAATCCTCTCTGAGAAATAGTAAGCAGCATCGAGAGCTCTGCTCTCATGAAAATAAGGAATAGGATGGGTATAAGCATCCACTAACATTCCAAACGAATCTCTCACGCTCGAGGGGCCGAAAATAGGCCAGCAAAAATAAATCCCCTCACCCACACCCCATTTCCCCAGGGTCTGACCGAAATCAGCCGTTCTAGGTTGAATATCGAATTCAACCGCAGCCACATCAGCAAGACCATAAATCCCCAATGTTGTGTTAATAGTAAAACGACCCAGGACAATACCTGCCCCCTCAAAATCAGCCTGGAGCAATGCATTTAACAGACGAATGGGCATAGCGAGATTGAAGAAAAAATTTGCGAAGGTCAGTCGCATCTCCCTTGGCACAACCCATATGTAGCCATCTGTAATTGGCTTTAATGCCCATACATAGACTACATCGTTGAACTCAAAAAAGAACCGATTCATCGGTTCGAACGGATCACTGATAACAAACTCATTTTCTTCATCAAATTCATCGAATTTTTCATCATCCAAAAAATCATCCGACAGTAAATCCGGGACAGCCAACTCTGTCGATTTGGCGCTTGCCGACAGGAAACCAGGACACATAAATACAACGGCAACGAATATGACTAATCTGAGAATATTCATCAGAACCTTATATATATACTATCAGTGATCAAGCAGGGCAAGCCCGGGAGGGTGTATATCTGGGCATTTTCCCAAATCGAAATTTGATGGAAAAATGGTGATTTATATATGGTTGATATTTTGGAGTCTCGCATACTCGCCTGCCGGGGTAACATTAACTCTAACACCCCACAAGGGGGTATAAGTTCCATGGTGATATATCTAACAACATATTTTCAAAAGACATTCCTCGGTTTCTTGTTTTTTACACCCCTCAAGGGGGTACTAAACAACAAAGAGTTGGAACAAAATGTGTTCTCCATCGGATTCCTGATGCACCATCACATCAGCGTCTAATTATACATCCTAAACCTGATATTAGTCCAGTGGAGTTATTGCTACCGACTCTATTTCGAAATTTGTCCCCTGCAATTCCTTTGTCGAGCCGAAAGAAATATGACATCTTCAATGTTAACTCCAGCTGCACTCTGCCAGGCTTGGACCGAATCGATTATCCACCACAGTTCTTTTAAATATGAAGATATTCTTCGATTGTATCCGCCAGCAAAGGTGCCACAGAATAAACATCAACAATATCGTTGCTCTCACTTTCCGGATAGGTGTCTGATCCTATGACTTTTGAGACAGGACTTTTCCTGAATTTTTCCAGAGAGTCGCCAGCCATTACCAGATGTGTGGCCATGGCAACAACATCGACTGCTCCCGCTTCAAGACATCTTTCAGCAGTCTGTATGATTGAACCACCTGTACGTATCATATCATCACAGATTATTGCGGTTTTCCCCTTCACCACATTGGAAACCTGACTGACAATGGTCTTGTCTGTATCGTATCTGTCTTTATCCGCTGCTGTATGAGGACAGTTGAGAAAACTTGCCAGCCGGGCGACCCGTTTGGAAAACCCATAGTCTGGAGATACCAGCACATAATTCTGCAGGCCACTTTTTTTGATTTTATCTACAACAAGGCTGTCCGCCCAGACATGTTTGGCGCGAATCTCCCCGGCATGGGCATGGAGAACAGCCTCTGAATGCAGATCGACAAAGGCAACAAAATTGGGTTTTGCTCGAAATATCTGCCGTGTCCGGGTGACACCCTTAGGCACCTCGAAGGATCCAGGTTTTGCCCTTTCCATTGTAGAATAACCGAGATAGGGAATGATCACGTTAATTGAGGCAGCATTCCAATATCGTCCTCCAGATATCAGATCCAGCAGTTCCTGATGGGAGCTGTCATTATGAGTTGCTCCAAGAATAACCAGATCCTTACCGGAAATGCTTTCGGGAAAGGCATGATAATATTCACCATCTGAAAAACGTTCCCGGACCATCTCTGTAAAGGGTATCCATAGCCTTTCCGCTAACTTATAACCAAGCTCAGTTGAAGCTTTATTTGTAACCAGGACAACATTATCTTTTTCTACCATGGAAGGATCCTCTGATAATTAGTGCCTTACTCCTGAAAAACAGTCATAAAAAACAAGAAATACGGTGAGTGCTTTGAAATTAGAGACTTAAAGTGACCACCAAGGCACTTATACCCTTCAAGCTGGTACTGAAAAGAGTGCTGGATTTTTACCGTTTACCGGTGTCAGCATATTTGTTATCCGCAGTCCGATATGTGCAAGTTCGGAAAAAATTAGAGAGCTGCAATTATAGCATCACCCATACCCGCCGTTCCAACAGTACCGGATTTACCCAGGCCAATATCAG
>CAXMTO010000086.1:0-12539 GCA_964196355.1 uncultured Myxococcota bacterium | reverse complement strand
CATATGGACCGATATCTATGAAAAGGAATTTAAGCAATTCTTCCAGATACCACAACTGGGATTGATGCGCACTTATCAGGAAAAAGCCAATCAAGTGGCTGATAAATACAACCTGCTTCAATCTACCCTTTCTGAATTTTTGAATCTATTGGGCCTTCCGTTCAACCAGGCAATGCAGGTAATGCAGGAAAAAGTTGCAGAAATGGCCGAGAACGGAGCACTCCCGGATGAAAGCAGGGTCTATTACAACATGTGGGTTAAAGTGCTTGAAGGTCACTATATGACCCTTTTTCAAACACCGGAATATGTTGAAACGCTGGCCAGGACAATCAATACCCTGGCCGATTTCTCAGCAGCCCGGGACTCCGCTCTTGAAGACCTGCTGGGATCGCTCCCTGTCGCAAAAAGGAGTGATATGGATGATATGGCCCGTGAACTGTATGAATTGAAAAAACGGTTTCGAATTCTAGAGAAAGAGCTAAAAAAATAGGAGCTTGCGATTTTTCGATTATCCTGTCTGAGAATTACCTGACCTGAAGCGACATCTTTAAAGATGTTTAAAGCCTTTCATCCCGTTCCTAAAGGTGAGCGTATGACGCAATCCAAAATTCCTGTGGATTTGATTCTGTCAAAACTGGCAGAAGAGGCGGAAAAAGTACAGTCCCGTGCCAGCAAAGCATCGGAAGTGCTGTTGGAGGATTTAGACACCTCCATAGCCCAGACCCCGTATGAGGTAGTTTACCAGGAAGACCGGGTCAAACTGAAACATTACCTGCCCCGCACCAAAAGTCGTTATAAAACGCCCTTGCTGGTCACTTACGCCTTGATCAACCGTGAGACAATGCTGGACCTGCAGCCAGGTCGCAGCGTAGTCGAGCGTTTTCTGGACAACGGCATTGATCTGTACATGATTGACTGGGGTTACCCCACCCGAAAAGACCGTTTCCTGGGTTTTGATGATCATATCAACGGTTATATGGATAATATCGTCGATTTCATCCGTGAGCACCATAAAATCGAAAAAATTAACCTCATGGGCATCTGCATGGGGGGTACTTTCAGCGTTATCTACTCCGCCCTTCACCCTGAAAAAATCAAAAACCTGGTCACCACGGTCACGCCCACCAACTTTGACACGAAAAAGGGTCTACTACACGTATGGTTGGAGAATATTGATGTCGACCGTGTGGTGGATACCTTTGGGAATCTGCCGGCCGACATGATGAACCTTGGCTTTCTACTGCTCAACCCTGCCCGTTTGATGATTGACAAATACGTCGGCTTCATGGAACGTATGGACAACAAGCAATTCGTAGAGAATTTCGTACGCATGGAGAAATGGATATTTGACAGCCCCGACCTGCCGGGCGAAGTCTTTCGTCAATTCATCAAGGACTGCTATCAAGGCAACAAGCTTTTACAGAATAAAATGGAAGTCGGAGGCCAACGGGTTGATCTCAAAAAGTTGACCATGCCGCTACTGAATATCTATGGCAAATACGATCATCTGGTACCGCCAGAAGCCTGCGAACAGTTAGTCAAACACGTGGGCAGCAAAGATACAGAAGATATCTGCCTGAACACCGGGCACATCGGTATTTATGTCAGCTCGAAATACCAGGAAGAGTTTGCCCCCAAGATCGCCGGGTGGCTAAAAGATAGAGACCACATTCCCCAAAAAAGGGTGCCGCGCAAAAGAACCACGGCCGGTAAAGCGGCTACGGGAGTGAATAAGTCTCGCAGGACAAAAACACCATAACCAAGAACGCCGAAAAAGAGGGCGGGCCGAACATTACTGAGCGGACGATGCTGCCTAAAATCCCCAACAGGTAATGCACACAGATCACATCACGAGGAGGTACCGATGACAAGGGAGACAGACTATTTCAAATCGTTTTGCAAGATCAGCAAAGCTTTCGGTACGGCGGCAACCAGGGAAGAGTTGCTGAGCCTGATTGTCGATAACGCCATTACCTCGATGGAAGGCAAGGCAGCCTGCCTGTTCCTGGCAGATGAGCGCCAGGATCTCTTTGTAGTCGTGGCTCAGGCTGGCCTATCGGACAAGTATCTCCACGCCAACCCCATCAAAACACACAAGATCGTAGCCGCTCTGGACAAAAAGGGTCATCTGGCTTTTCTCGACGCCACCAGTGACCCGCTCCTGGAAAACCACGAAGCCAAAAAAGCAGAGGGGATCGCGTCGTTGCTCACCGTGCCGGTAAGAGTTAAAAACCGGAACATCGGTATACTGACGCTCTATACTGCCGTACGGCGGGAGTTTCAACCGGGAGAGATCGATTTTTTATGCGCCTTGGCGGACCAGGGCGGTATCGCCATCGAAAACAACCGCCTGCACCGGCGTATGCAAAAAAACGCCCTGCTGTTTCTGGAACTGGCCTCAAGTATCAATTCATCCCTGGACATCCAACAGATCCTTGATAACCTGACTGTCAATACCTGCGACAAGCTGGGTATGAGAGGGGCTGTTATTCGCCTTTTGGATGATGACCGAGACGAATTAAAACTGGTGGCCAACCACGGGCTCAGCGAAGACTTTCTCGAAAAGACTCGTACTACGACCACGGAAACAGCTCAGCGCGCCTTAAAGGGCGAGACCATGATTATCAGCGATACCAGCACCGACAGTCGTATAACCTTCAAGGCGGCCATGAAGACGGAGGGCATCGCTTCCATGATCGTCACTCCTATACTGGTGCGTGAGAAGGTTATTGGCGTCCTGCGCCTTTACAGCGACGTCAAGCATCAATTCCCCGACGATGTTATACTGATGGTTAAAGCGCTTGCCCATCAAGGCGGTCTAGCTATTCAAAACGCCTCCATGTTCCTGCAACTCGAGAAGGACAAGAAATCACTGGAAGAAGATATCTGGAGCCATCGCTCCTGGTTTTAATACCTTAGAAATCTCTCTCGAAGTCTACGCTTATCTTTTGTTTTTTAAGAAAGAATTTCGTGAAGGTACTTATACCCCTCAAGGGGCATTAAACTGAATCCCGACTGTTCCCGTTTATCGGGGTTAGATTTTAGAAGAGCACTTCTGAAATTGCGAATAACAACGGGCGCACGTCATCTTTTTTCTTCGCGCCTTAACGCCTTTGCGGTAAACTCCTGTTCTCTACAGCCGCAGCGGCTTGTATCATTGAAAGACAAATAAAGAGGAGCACGGATGCAAGGCAAAACTATCGACGATCTGGAACTTGGACAGAGCGCCCGGTTCAGTAAAACCATATCAGTCTGATGTCTATCTTTATGCCGGAATAACCGGGGATTTTAATCCGGCTCATATCAATGAGGCCTATGCCGAAAAAACCGCATTTAAAACCCGCATCGCCCACGGCATGCTGACGGCCGGTTTTATCTCCAACCTGCTGGGTACCCAGCTGCCTGGACCAGGCAGTATATACCTGCAGTAGACTCTCAATTTCAAGGCCCTGGTTGCCATCGGCGATACCGTCACGGCCACGGTGGAAGTGATTGAAATCCTGATCGAGAAAAAGCGCGTGCGCATGAAAACCGTCTGCACCAACCAGCATGGCACAGTGGTGCTGGACGGCGAAGCATTCATCAGTCCGCCGCGCAAGATGTAAGTTTTCAATGTCCCCTGCAACTGAAAGCAAGAAGGGTATAAATACCTTGGTGGTGATTCCTAACATTTTGATTTGAAATGTAATTGTTAATATTCTGCCACTCAGTTCAGTACCCCCTCGAGGGGTGTAAAAACAAGGAGGAACGACGCATGAAAGATGTTGTGATTGTAAACGGCAGCAGGACAGCAATCGGAACCTATGGTGGAACACTGAAATCCACACCGGTGATCGAATTGGGCGCCGGGGTTTTAAAGGGAACTTTACAGGCGGTCGGCCTGCGACCGGTGGTCAGTGAGCAGTGTATCAAATTTGCTGCGGACAGTATACGGGATGCTGGCCAGCTGGAACTGGAGCGCAGATACTATGATTATGACAACAGTTTTCAGCCGGTAGAGATTGACCAGGTGATCATGGGCAATGTCCTCGCTGCCGGCCAGGGCCAAAATGTGGCGCGTCAGGCGATGATCAGGGCGGGGATCCCAAAGGAGACCAGCGCTACCTCCATCAATAAACTCTGTGCCTCGGGTATGGAGGCCGTGGTCCTGGCGGTCCAGGCGATCCGCTGCGGCGACGCCGATGTCGTCCTGGCAGGCGGCATGGAAAACATGAGCCTCGTACCGTATGCCCTGCCGACAGCACGCTGGGGACAGCGTATGGGCGATGGCCAGATGGTCGACCTGATGGTCTACGATGGCCTGTATGAAATTTTCTATGGCTACCACATGGGGATGACCGCAGAAAACATAGCTGAGAAATATGGCATCTCCCGCGAAGAGCAGGATGAAATCGGCGCGCTCAGCCACCAGCGGGCCATCGCGGCAATTGCCAAAGGACTATTCAAGGACGAGATTGTACCGGTGGTCATCCCCCAGCGCAAAGGTGATCCGCTCAGTTTTGCCACCGATGAGCGACCCCTGGAAACCAGTGCCGCGAAGATGGCAAAACTCCGTCCTGCCTTCAAGAAGGACGGTACCGTTACAGCCGGCAACGCTTCCGGCCTCAATGATGCGGCAGCTGCCCTGCTGGTTATGTCGGCAGACAGGGCCGGCGATCTTGGGCTGAAACCGCTGGTGAAAATTAAGGCCTATTCTTCAGCTGGTCTCGATCCTGCCTATATGGGACTGGGCCCGATTCCTGCCGTGCGCAAAATTCTTCAAAAATATAACCTCACTATCAATGACTTTGATAATATCGAATTGAACGAGGCCTTTGCGGTGCAGGCCATTGCCTGTATGCGCGAGCTGGACTGCGATATTGAGAAGACCAATGTCCTGGGGAGCGGTATTTCTCTCGGCCATCCCATCGGCTGTACCGGTGCCCGCATCCTGCTGACCCTGATGAACCAGATGAAACGAGAGAATCAGGCTCTGGGGCTGGCCTCCCTCTGTATTGGCGGCGGCCAGGGTATGGCGATGGTACTGGAGAATGTCTCTGCCTGATGTTTTGTTCTCTCCAGGACGAACCTTCTCCTCGGTATTTTTCCCGGGCACGCGGTTTAACACGACATGCTGATGTCAAGGGGCAGCTCATCCGCCATGGTGCTTAAATCGTCTTCCACTTGATCCAGCGAGATCTCTTTCGGGATCTGGATATAGATATCCATGCTGTAAATCGTGGCACCACTCTCCGGAGAGGTCTTGGCTGTGGAATTGAGCTTGAGGATATTCAGCTTGTTATCGGCCAGAAACCGACTGGTTTTGTAGACAATTCCGGTTTGATCCAGACACTCAAGATGCAGAGTGCAGGTATTGTAGCCCTTTTGGACTTTTCGCTGCAGCTCCGGTAGCCGTCGGACAAAGGCCGAAATCCCCTTCTCAAGTTCCAGGCGCCGACATTCGCGTGACAACTGCTCTTCGATGTTACTCTGCTTACAGGAAAAGAGCAGGTTCAGGGTGAACTCGTCGGCAGCATATTGATGGTGGTGTCTTCGAGGTTGCAGTCATTTTCATAGAGCAGGCGGGTGACGTCGGCGACGATGCCGACCCGATCTTTGCCGAAGGCGGTCATTATAAAGCGATTACTCATAGTCATCTCCTGAAACGGTTTGAGGTCTGGTCTTTGTCGATAGCTGGCGGAAACCCATAAGCTGAAATCTAACATGACCTGAAAACATCTGCCGGTCGCAGCTGTAAAATTAGTGATTATGACCTTTTTCTTTCCAGGTTATGCCGCTGCCGGTGAAAACGGAGACAATGAGTCAGCTCATGGATGGATCCTAAGACAAATATTTCCTCTTTTTTCACTCTCCTGTGTTGGTTAAATGCGCGGTGCTGAAACTGATCGTTTACAGGATGACTTCTGTTCTGAATTTAGAAAAGCTGCTATTTTCCGGTAAACGGCTGTACACTCATCCGGTACCAGGTCTTCCATGTTGAGAAAGGCATGGATCATGTCATTGAAATGGAGAAGTTCGGTTTCGATACCCGCATCATGTAATTTTTGAACATAGGCTAAACCCTCATCGCGGAGTGGGCAAAACTCGGCTGTAACAACAAGGGTTTTTGGTATATTGCGGCTACACTTCATATACAAGGGAGAAGCATCTTTGCGATTTTCCCGGTTCTGAAAGTAGTTTTCGAGGAACCACTCCACTTTATCTTTGTGAAGCAAATATCCTTCTCCGTTCAAATTTACCGATTCCGACTGCAAGGTGTAATCAAGACTGGGATAGATAAGAATCTGACGACGAATATCAATATCCTCATCATACTGAGTCATATGGGCGATTGTCGCACATATGGCAGCACCTCCACTGTCACCTGCTATTGAAAGATAATGAGAGTAGTTGACCTTCCTTGCTTGAAGAGGTGCCCATAAATTTCTAACAACAGTTATTGCGTCATCTATTCCCGCTGGGTAAGGGCATTCAGGAGCGAGTCTGTAGTCCACAGATATTACAATATGGTTGGTTTCTCTTGCGAGTCGGCGGCAAATCGGGTCATAGACGGTGATACTGCCGGCCATATGGCCGCCTCCATGAAAGTAGACGAGAACCGGTAGGGGTTGTTCCGGCTGGGCATGGTACACCCGTATGGGCACATTAAACTGATCTCCTTCGACCAGATCGTCCTGGACCCATTTTACCGATAGTCTCTTCTTTACCCAGGTCCAGGTTAAATTTGCCAATCCTTCCCTGGCATTGGTCGGGGTTTGCTTAAATCCTTCCTCCGCCAGCTTTTCAATAAGCTGGTTATATGCCTGCAGCCATTTTTCAAGTTTTGGTGAAAGTTTTCGCATCTTCTGTTATCGGTACTAAGCCACATGAAAGAAATATTCACAACGATGACACCGCTTCGCTGTTATGAAAATTTGATTGTTTGGATTATTTCCAGTTTCACAATCAGTTTAGGATAAAACTCGATCATCCTTTTTTTCAGTATTCTGAACTTATTTTCAGAAAATATCATATTTTTCAGTAAATCTCTGAGATTGTCAGGAACATCAATAACCTGACACTTAAAGATATTCTCACTCTTGTCCAAAATAGATTTTTTATCTTAGTATACCACCCAAATACAGTGTATCCAATACAGTTGGATTTACAAAGGGTAAAAGCGCTATAAGGGTACATCGAGAATTATTGGGAACAAAGAGAATGACAGGGTTAGGCTTTTGGGCGACTGGCTATTGTGTCAGTACTGTTGGTCTGGATGAAGAGATGTTATAGAATGTATATCCGAGAACAGGATAAGCTCGATCGTAACGAATAATTTGGAAGATTAACTAGCCCCTTCAGGGGCTTTCTCTACGACGATGATCCCTTCGAGGGGTCTTCATCAAACCACGTCCTTGGGCGTGGTCGGTGATTTAACTCATCTTATCAATGTGCATCAAATAGGGTGGAATCATCGATATTTGCTGTTCTCCTTCATCCACACCATGATGGCCTGCCAGTTGTTCGTATCATACCTGTCAGTAATAGCTTTTTCAGAATTGTATATCCCTGCATGACCCACAAGAGGATTATGGAAATGGGTCTTAATGAGACTTTTTATATGATCAAATATAGCAACACAGGTCTCGTCTGGACTGATGTCATCCTTGCCGCCAGTGAGGACGGCCGTCGGACAGGTAATCCGTGAGAAATCCTTATCAGCAATACATTCTGCTTTTGTTCCAAATTTGAAAAATGAGAAGAGGTCCCTATACAATCCACCTGCAATGTCTGAAACGGCATCTTTATCCATCCAGCTCTTGAACACATAATCCCGTTCAGGACTAAAGTCGTCATCCAACATCTGGTAGAATAGCTTGATATGCCGGTTTCCAATATTTGCTGTTGCAGAAGAACCAGTATAATAATTCGGATCGGCCATCAATCTCCAGCCTTTGGCCATCCTTTTGGCTGACATACGATTCCCGCTCAACTTTAGATAATCGTCAATATCCTGCATAGATAAACTGTCTGCAAACTTCTTGAGGAAGTTGTTTCCCAGACGAGGATCAAATGGAGCACCTGCAAGGACAAAAGTATTGGCATCATCAGGATTATCAGATAGGTTCCATGCATTGAAATAGCCCATCTGACATAATCCGATAATATGAGGAGCAAACCCAGTCACGTTTTTCAGATACTCATTGGCCGAGTGGACACTTGCGAGATATTCTGGAGTCGCATGGGCCAGATTTTTTTCAAGAGGGTCCTTGCATGTGAATATTGATACAGGACCAAATCCATTGTTTATCAATTCCCTTGAAAGACTCGATCTCTTTTCAGGATTGAATTTGTGATTATAATCGGCAAGGGCTGCACTCCGTCCAGTATACGCAACATATATAATTACAGGATTGTCAGTGACCCCATTGTCAACATCACATGTAAGCATTTCTGCCCTTTCGTCTTCCCATTCAACATGAAAAGGAAGAGCTGTTTTCATGGGGGTGATATTCTGAGTGGCATGATGAAGATAATCCAGCTGGTGCTGAGGATTCACCATATTTATCTCTTTCTGGCCGACAATCGGCATTCCGAGCAAAGTCTGAGTCAAACCAAGAAACATCTTGTAGTTTTCAAGCATATAATTGGCCAAAGCCAAATGATGGGCTAGGGCACACCGAGTAGAATTTGTCGCTAAATTCACTGAAGGATGGACAAATGCCTCTTCAAAATCAACTATCTGCTCTAAAAAATTAAATTTCAGAGCACCTACCGTGCCTTTCATGATACTGCCTCCAATATGGTTAAAAAGAAAGAAGCATATTTGCTCCTTAAGAAGAGTCTTTCTATTCTGCCCATCTTCTCTTTGCTAAAAAGGGAATAGATTATGGGCCTGTTGTATATTGGCCCGGTTTTTTTCTCGTTCATATCACTTTCAGACACATATATATCACGACTTTGACAGTAGTGCTGTAACTAACTGATATTATTAGTTCTGATTTTGCCTTTCGTGACTACAAATCCGCTCTCTTATGGAGATCCCATTATTTTCTCAACAGGAGCCACCCCTCGGGTCGCAAGGATCTGAGTGATCTCCTCATTAACTCGGTTTGCTTACTGTGAGGTTCTCGTCAAAGATTGCTCCTGTCGTTGCATATTCTGGGGACATGATACTTAATTGCAACAATAAAATGAACCGGATGAACCAGTGATTTACTAGTTAATATTGCCATTTCTAAGGTCTGAATATTCTTCCAACGCATCAAGTTGACATAACTACTATATACGTAATTAAGAAGTTGTCCTAAAAACCTAGCAACGTAAAAAAGTGATTTTTTACCTTTAGGCATTCAAGATTACTCAGAACAACCTAACAGGAAAAAGGGTTTTCAAATTATTGATGTTTCCACAGATTATCAATTAGCATATCTGCACAAAACCTAAACGTGAAGCGTAGGCCGGTTTCGATATTGGTCCACTCCAGCTGATTCTCACTTGCGCCATTCCAAATATCTTCCAACCACTGTTGTATCCGTTGGCGGTCTGAATCATTCATCATCTCACGGTAGACATATTCGCCTTTATGGAAATAAACCATCCAGTCATGCATACTCATCCTCTTATTCTGTTTCAGGACAAACCATGCTTTAATCTCTTCGAGTCGACGGTCGAGCTCGGTTCGGGTTTCCTTCAAGTTCCGGTGCATGCTGTCGACAAATTTCTGGTCCTGGAGCCAGCTTTGGCTTATGGATGCTTTCTGATTTTTGAAGGCTTGCTCACTGTGAGCGTAGACAGCCATTTCCTTAAGAAGCGGTAAATACTGGCTCAGATATTCTTCGATGCTGGCACGATCGAATGCCGGCAGATAGTACTTCAATATCATGTAGAAATGCTGGTTGATGATATTGGGGTGATGTCGGATACGCCCTCTTTGATAGGTCCCGCTCTGCCCAGTAAATACTCCCAGCTCGGGGGTTCCAGGGTAGATAGTGTCACTTTACGCAGTGCTGACGGCATTTTATCAGATCGTGCGCTATCTGTATAATAACAGAGATGAGCAACCGAGGCAGAGACGTGATCATAGATAAACGGAACAACGGCTGCCACCGCAATATTCTTTCTCTCTCCGCTGGTCAGGAAAGATTCGTCGATCTGCTTGATGATGAATCCATGAAGCCCACGATTGTAAAGTTTAACGGTGACGAGAATGTGCCGTCCAGACACCAGATTATCGGACATCTTTATCTGCACTCCAGCATTGGCTTGCACCACGGATATGCAGAGGAGTATTGCACTTATAATAAAAGAGGTGGATTTTGGAGGTAGTAAGGTTAGCATCGTATCAAGATAACATACCAACCAGTGCACATGCACAGTACTACAGTAATATTGTCGAACTCCGATTCTAACTCTTTAGATAAACAGGAACCATCTCAATCCGACAAACACGGAGATGACCTGACCTTGCCACTCGTAATATTTAACCGAACGATTGTTTCACCATTTCCTACAAATTATAGCTTGTTAATCGATAACTATTTATTACTATTTACTGATAATTAACTAATTTGAATTTGTTGAAAAGAAAAAATCCCTTGATCACGTTACCTCATCCTGATCTTAATACATTAATAAGGAGCATCAATATGGACAGTTTCAAAGCATATAGAATACATAATAGGGATGGAAAAATAGACGCAAGGTTCGATGAAGTGAGCCTGGATCAGATCGGTAATGGTAATGTTGTCATAAGGGTTGTTTACTCAACCATCAATTATAAAGATGCTCTGGCTGCCACGGGTTCCGGACGAATAATGAAGCGCTTTCCGCTTGTTGGGGGTATTGACCTGGCCGGCTATGTGCATTCCTCGGATGATCCTCGTTTCAAAGCAGGGGAACCGGTGGTCGTCGCGGGCTGCGGCCTGGGTGAGGAGCATGACGGCGGCTATTCCGAGTACGCTCAAGTTGAGGGTGATTGGATTGTTCCTCTCCCGAATGGTTTGAAGCTTAGTGAGACTATGGCAATCGGCACAGCCGGATTTACTGCTGCCATGGCAATTCAACGCATGGAAGATAACGGGCAGCATCCTGATAATGGGCCGGTATTGGTCACTGGTGCTTCAGGCGGTGTCGGCAGCACTGCGATCTCCATGTTGTCTGGTCTGGGATACGAGGTAACGGCTCTCTCCAGAACAGGGCAGGATGAGTATCTCAGATCAATAGGTGCTACAAAAGTGATAGATAGAACCTCTCTGGAAATGGGAGAACGTCCCCTCGAAAAAGGACTCTGGGCTGGTGCCATCGATGCGGTAGGAGGGAAAACCCTGGGCTGGATTACACGGACGATGCACCCGCTCGGGAACATTGCCTGCATAGGCCTGGCTGGAGGATATGAACTGGTTACCACTGTAATGCCTTTTATCCTCAGGGGGGTCAACTTGCTTGGTATCAATTCTACCTATTGCCCAGTTCCCCTCAGAGAGAAAGTCTGGTCAAGGCTGGCTGGAGACCTCAAGCCTGCTGCACTGGATATCATCGCCAGGCGTACGGTGAAATTTGAGGAAATTCCCGATCTTTTCGATGACTATGTTCAAGGCAGGATAACAGGACGCACCATTGTAAAAATCAGCGACGAGTAGTATCTCCGCATGACTATCTGGCGAGGTGTCAGAATAAACTTGGTTATATCTGATAACGTGACTTCAGCAACGGATTATCAAATTTAATATTGCCACAACTAAGATAGTCAATGTTGCACTATACTCCAACGAGAGGTGGTTCCTGTACATGTAATTAAGATGTCACCCCAAAAACCTAGCAATATAAAAACCTGTTCTTAACCTATAGAAATTCAATCCCGCTATGAAATACCTGACAATATAAAAGTATTATGAAGGGCAAGATGTTTCCAGATTATCAACCGATACAATTGCTCCATTTTTCCAGCATCAGAAAGTACTATCAATCTCCAGATAATTAATAATCTCTACCGGGGTTATCCATATCGAGGCAGAGAGGCGATCCTCGGTTGTCTTGGAGTATGTGACATGCTTCTGCATATGGACCAGTCCAGCTTCATCCCGGAAATCTGGCAGGTATACTTATGCAGATTGCTGAGTAGTATATACTTTTGATCGGACCGGATTTACACCGCTACTGCCTGTTCACTGGTGATATGCCCCTGCGCCAATAAAACACCCGTGAGGTCTGACTGTGGCCATCAAAGACTTGATCAGAAAGTCTGCCGGGATTATGCAGAGATGGTGATGATCTATAGAGGAGTGGAGAGCAACCGACGTGGTGTCTATGCGCCTCAGAACTCCTCAGGATAGCACTGAGAGGCTATTTATACTCTCGTGGTAGTAATTTGCCCTGGGGCTCTTCTGGTGTCATCTGTGAGAGCCGTATGTCAAATGTGGGGGATGGTGATCACAATTTTTCTATTGACAGTGCTGGAGATTAGGTCAAAAATGTCTCATTTCTAATACTATCTTGAAAGGAGAGATTATGTTTAACAAGCTTGCTGAGGAGAGAAGAAGTATTAAAGAATATAATGA
>CAXMTO010000085.1:0-4212 GCA_964196355.1 uncultured Myxococcota bacterium | reverse complement strand
ATCATGTGGCCTTTTTAAAAAATGTTACCGGTGAAGTTTCCATACTGCGGGACAACAGTGAACTGAGAGCCCAGGCAGGGTTACAGCTTAAAAACAGCGATGTTGTCAAAACGTATTCAAATGCTTCCGTCGGAATCGTATTTATTGACAATACCCGTCTTTCTCTTGGAGAAAATACTGAGATCAGTCTTAATGAATATAAGTTTGTTCCGATAAATCAGGAATATGCATTTTCTCTTTTTATGAAAAAGGGCAAAGCTCTCTACTCATCGGGAAAATTATCGAAATTGGCACCGGAGAAGATCAATTTTCAGACTCCACGGGCAACTGTCGGGGTCAGGGGAACCAAATTTCTTGTCCAGGTTGATTGACTACTTTCGGGATTAACTCCTTAAATCAAAACTGTTTATTCCAGTTGGAGAGATGATGAAATATATTGGTATCTGCTTAGTGTTGCTGTCTTTGATTTCTTGTTCCGGAAAAACAACGGTACTCCTTCTGCCCGAAGATGATGGGAGTGTTGGGATAGTTGAGGTCCGAGGGGAAGAAGCCAGTCAGGTCATTAAAACCCCAAATTCCTATACCGTGGTAGATTCTTTTTCGGACTCACCTGCACCAGTCAAAGAGATGACCGCAGAAGAGATAGAAAAAAGGTTTTCCACCGTGATTAAAGCACAACCCAAAAAGCCAATAGCTTTTTTCGTCTATTTTGAATTGGGCTCAACAGAGTTGGTAGAAAAATCACAGGCAATTATTCAGGATGTGCTCCTGGAAATTAAAGACAGGCAACCTTGTGAGATCAGTGTGATTGGCCATGCCGATCGAATGGGTTCACGTAATTATAATATAAATTTATCGTTAAAAAGAGCCTATGCGGTTGAAAAAGTTCTGAGCGCTTCCTATCTGGAAATTGTTGAAATTGGAGTCTCTTCGCATGGCGAGAACGAACCCATCATAAAAACTCCAGATGGTACCGCCGAGTCATTGAACAGAAGAGTGGAAATAATTGTTCGATGATATGGCCAGAGTATGATCATCCCCCCAAAAAAGACTGACTATAAAGAACTCAGAAATATTCTCATTGTTGCGCTGTTGGTCACCGCTCTAGTCACTGTTCTGTTCTGTTTTCGAACAACCTTTTATACCATTTTAGATCATACTGTTTATGATTTCTATTTGAAGTCTGCCGGGCTCAGCAAAACAACCGATCGCGTAGTTGTCGCTGATATTGATGATCTCAGTCTGGCGGCAGTCGGTCAATGGCCCTGGCCGCGCTACCGGTTAGCCACGCTGCTCCAGTCGATTAACCAACACTCGCCAGCTCTCATTGGTGTTGATATCATTTTCCCTGAACCAGATAGAACTTCTCTGGATACGATCAGAAAAACTTTCAGAAGGGAATTTGGGATGGATCTGGGTTTTACAGGAGTGCCGCCTGGATTGAGTGACAATGATGGTTTTCTTGGCCAGGTCCTTGCCAGATCACCTGTGATTGGAGCAAAGTATTTCTATTTTGATCATACCAGCGATGACCAGCAATGCACGATGCATCCTCTTAAACTCACGGGTGCTATTGACATGGTCTCTCCTCTGGAAGCCCCAGGTATCTTATGTAATATAAATAGCCTGGACTCTCAATTGAAGTCCAGTGGGTTTATTAATAATCAATTTGACAGAGATGGTGTACTCCGCAAACTTCCGTTGTTGATAAGATACCACGGCCAGATATATCCCAATCTCTCTCTGGCGATACTGGCAAAGTATGTGGGTGCAGAAACTGTAGAAGTATCTACGGACTTTTTGGGGACAATACTCAGGATCAAGGAGTTCACGATCCCCATAGATCGGCAGGGGTTCTTCCGACTACGATTTGGTGGTCCCGGTAAAAGCCATCGTTTTATTTCTGCAGTTGATCTACTCAATGACACCGTTGCCACCGAGGAGCTTAATGGGAAAATCCTTTTGCTCGGTGCTTCGGCTGCTGGTTTGAATGACCTGCACAATACCGTTTTTGACTCTTCTTTCCCAGGCATCGAAATCCATGCAGTTTTTTTATCTAACGTTCTCAATAATCAATATATCAGAGTTCCAGACTGGCAACCGATATATATTGTTATTGCCTGTTTGTTAACTGGAGTTTTTTCAGGCGTAATGTTCTTTTCCTTTCTTCCGATTAGGGCCGTATTATTGACCTGCGGCTGGCTGGCAGTGTTGACTGGCTGCAGCTTTGTCTTGTTTGCGACCAAAGGGATATATTTTTCCTCAACAGCGCCAGTTCTGGTGGCAATAAGTATGATTATTGTGTGTTCATTTATTCGGTATTTTGAGGAGAACAGGAGGGCTGTGGACGGGATCAGGGAATTGGTAATAGTACAACAAGTGACTTTAGAGGCGATGGCAACAGTAGCAGAAACCCGTGATCCTGAAACAGGAGGGCATATCCAGAGGACCAAAAGATATGTCAAAGTGCTGGCTGAATATCTAAGGGATAAGCAACAGGATGACGGGATATTAACAGAGGATTTCATCGAAACACTTTATCATTCTGCTCCTCTGCATGATATCGGAAAAGTAGGGGTTCCAGACCATATCCTTTTAAAACCGGGTTCTCTTGACGAGGATGAATTTTCAATCATGAAGCGGCATTCCGAGTATGGATTAAAGATTATAAATTCTGCTTCAGCTAAGCTGGATGATCATAACTTTCTTGAGATTGCTGCAGAGATTGCGGCAACCCATCATGAGAAATGGGATGGCAGTGGTTATCCCAATGGCATGAAGGGGACGGAGATTCCTATTTCCGGCAGACTGATGGCAGTTGTAGATGTTTATGATGCCTTGGTCAGCAAGAGGCTTTATAAAGAACCCTTTACCCATGAAAAATCCAGAGGTATCATGCTTGAAGGAAAGGGAACTCATTTTGACCCGATAATCATCGAGGCCTTTCTTGAGGTCGAGCAGGAGTTTTTAGACATTACTCGAGAATTTGAAGATGATGCTTAGCCGCCATATACGTAATAAGTTGCCCCGTAAACCTATCAATTTTAAAAGTGTCACTGCCCTTCAGAAAATCAAGGTTACTCAAGATAACCTAACAGCAAAAAATATGTTAAAATTCTAGATTGTTCAATCTCGGAAATGCTCAGGAAACACTTCTTTTATACCTTACCCCGCAGACATAGGTGACACTCTATCATACTTTGAAGTATGACAACCCTTGTTTGGACTTTTTTTTTGTTAATTATCGTTATTTCAGATATTTGTTTTCCATTTTGAGTTCTTCTTTGTTAATATTTGCTGTGGAGTTTATCACTAATAATTGGTGTAATATTTTTTTTGATAGGGAGTGCAGGATATGGAAAAAAACGTTGAGCGACGGATATCATTTCGTATGCCATTTAATACAGCGGTGATTTGTCGTGTGAACGAAAACACTTTTCACGGAACAAGCTATGATGTGAGTGTTACCGGTCTATTCATGGAAACGGCCGAGGGTCCACCAACATCCTCAAAATGTGACATAGATATTGTTTTTCCTGGTGATCATAGTTGCCTTAGGATCGAAAAAATAAAAGGTGTCGTTACGCGTCGTGTTGAACATGGTGTGGGAATTAAATTTGATCATCGATTGGAATGGATTGCTTTGGTTCCTATCTATTTTCATAAAATGCAAGAGGAACTTACAGGGTAAAGAGTCACTGTTTTATAACCGAAGCTACTATTGATACTTCCATCTCGGAAATGTTCAGAAAGAACATAAATCTGCATTCTTTCACAGTGTTAACATTACCGATTGATGTACCTGTGTGGAAATATACCCCTTTAAAAAAAGAGAACTTTACTAATGTAGATCGAAATATTTGCCGATAGTACTTTAAGGAGGTGTGCTATGCCATATTTTGATCCAGCAAGTTCATACGTGATGTGGAGTTCTCTATATTTGTTAACTCTTGGGGTGGTGAGTTTTGCTGCTGCTCATATTACTGTATATAGATTCAGCAATTGTAAGTGAACTGGTCATAATGACCAAAGAGAACTGGGTGACCTCCTTTTGGAAGGTCTACCCCTTAACTTTACTTCCTCAATTTAAAAGAAACCAGAAAACGGTGTTCAATAATTGAACACCGGCACGAAGACGACCGCAGCTTGGCATTGTCGGTTGCGGTGCTTCTATCCGGAAGCATTTCTGATTTCAGGCAAGTTTTTAGGCAT
>CAXMTO010000084.1:0-4561 GCA_964196355.1 uncultured Myxococcota bacterium | reverse complement strand
TGCAACACGTCTTTCACCCGTATGTATTTCTTTTGGGACACCAATACGCATGGTTTTTCTCCTGTTTAATAAAACTTGATTGCTGCCTGGAGGGGCCTGTGCTCAGATAAAAATATAGAAAGAATCTGCTGAATGATCTTTGTTTACAGGGAGATGCCCCAACTCATCTCATGCTGTTATACGAAAATAAAACGTAGAATAAGTCTTCACGATAGCCAAAATCTATATAATTATAAGACCTATTTGCAAAAAGATAATGGCCGGTATTAAAATAAATGGCGGGAATGACAGGAGTGAGTCTGAACAACTGGGAGTTTAATAGGCTTGGAGAAGAAGTTTTACGATATTGCCAGATTTGATTCTTTGCCTTGATCAATGGGATGCAATAAATCTGGAATGAAATTTTCGGATGGCGAGACCGGAGACATAGAGTTCGATCAAGCTGACGAGGTCAAATACAGGGACACCAAGGAGTTTCTGGACGTCCTCTCTATAAGAGATGAGATTGGTACATTCAAGAACAACCGCACCAATATTTTTGCCGATCAGGGTTGCAGCGCTGTCCTTTACACCCTGCCTCATCTTATCGACATCGAGCTCGAGATGTTTTTCAATCACAACCCGTTGGAACTCTGAGCTGTTTTCCATTCCGGCAAGCATAACCGTATCCGGCTCAATACCTGAGGCCCTGAAGTGTTCGGCTGATAAAATCCTTGTATCACCTGTGATGACAGCGATCGGCCGGCTTGAGGGGTGAAAGTGCTGGAGAAGGGGAATCAGATCAAGTGCCGTGCCGATGAACGGTACGTCCAGATGCGTCTTGAAATCGTCATGATAAGGACCAAAAAGACCGCAGTCGGTGGCGATCAGGCTGACACCTTTTTCCTGGAGCCTGAGTGCCGGTTCAATAAGTTTGTCAATGTTATCTTTTTTAGCAGCAATGAGGTCCTCGAAAGGAAATCCATGCAGCACTTCATAGACGACGGGAAACGGGAAGGTCTCTGCATGGCCGGGATCACCGGGTATTCTCGGGCTGATTGAGTCGTTCATCAAAATCCCGACAAGATGGCCGTAGGTTGACCTTCCTCCTGTTACTTTGTGTGTCATGGTTTGGGTGGCACTCCATTTTTGTCCCAGCCTTTTATCTTGTAGTAGTCCTTTACCATGTCCTGAACCGGGACGACCTGACCTTTGGAAGCACCTTCCGTCAAAGGTTCATGGGTGAATCGGTGGGGGAGGGTGTCATCTTCGGCAGTTATCCCGAAGTCGATATTCATCAACCGGTCATTGGTGATGGTTGCTCTCAGTGCCTTGCTGACCACGTCTTCGGTAAATTTGAGCCCGGTTCCTGCCGTTAGAAGATCTGCGGCTAGTTCAAAATCAAGCACATCCATGCTGAGGCCGACATTCTTACACATGGTCAGGCAATCGGTAAGAAGCGCCTGTCGCTCGGTAAACTCAACAAGTTTTGCCTTGCCGTTGTCTGAGAGCCGATCTGCCGCATCCCGGGTACCAAAACGTTTTTCCGCCTCTTCAAAGCGGTTGGTCAATTCAAAAAACGGCTCAGCCCTCAAGTGATCTGCTCCGCGAGAGGCAATCGCATAGGTCAGCCCGAAAGCCTTAATACCGCGGGGATCCCCGCAGATAACATCAAGGCCTTTGACGTGGAGGGCATATTTTCCCGATCCTTTCCCCATCTTTTCAGCAAGATATCGTGTGCCTTTTGCAAAATCAGCCCCGATTCCCTGCTGGCTGATAATCATGTCGAGAATTGTCTCAACGGTTTCAGTATTACCCCAGGAAAAATCGAGCCCGTCAAAATCATCTTTAGTAAAGATACCCTTTTCGACGCACTCCATCGCCCAGCCGATTGTCTCCCCTGTGCTGAGAGAATCAAGGCCTTTACGGTTCAGAAAATGATTCATTTTCAGGGCAAACTCTAGATTGTCGCTTCCTATACGGGAGGAAAAGCTGCAGAGTGTTTCATATTCCGGCCCTTCGCTTTCGACTTCCTTTGTGATGTAATATCTCGAACAGTTGATATTGCAGTTGAAACATCCCTTGTTCTTCACCTTATATTTTTTTGCAATGGTCTGGCCGCTGATTTTGTCTACATAGGGGGCTGTTCCTTTCTGGAAATGATTCACCGGCAATATCCCCAGGCCATTGAGTGCTTTTACCAGGAGTGTTGAACCCATGTCGTGCCGATCCTGAAATTCGGGATGTTCGATAATTCGTTTATCGACAGTTTTGCACAGCTCCATAAACTTCAGTGGATCGGCTGTGGAAACCATACCTGTTCCCTTGACGACCACCGCCTTCAGGTTTTTGGTGCCAAACAGACAACCCATTCCGGTTCTCCCACAGACCCGGGAGTTATTACAGGCCACGATCGAATACCTGACCAGATTTTCTCCGGCTGGCCCGATGGCTGCAATCTGGAGATTATTGTCGCCCAGCTCCTTTCTTATCGCTGTGGTGGTCTGGAAAATGTCTTTGCCTTTCAAATGGCTGGCGTCACGGACTTCAATGTGATCGTCACAGATATATACGTAACTGAGCTTTTCGGCCTTGCCTGTGAAAATCAGCTGGTCATAGCCGGCATATTTTATTTCAGCACCAAAGAAGCCGCCAGCCGCAGAATCCCCCAGTATTCCGGTGAGGGGAGACTTGCCTGAAATGGTCATATACGCCGATGTCGAAAATAAAGACCCGGTTACAGGGCCTACTCCGATAAGCAGCATATTCTCTTCCGAGAGCGGGTCAATATCCCGGTCCAACTCGTCATAAAGCCTTCTCGAATTCAGACCCCGTCCCCCGATCACCTCAAGCATATAGTCCGGATCGGATTTTTCACGCAGAACTCTGCCGGAAGAAAGATCAACTCGTAAAATGTGGCCACCATATCCGTACAACATTATTTGCTCCTGTCCTTTAACCAGCTTTCCCTGAGTTTTTCTCCACCCTGCTGCGCGTAGGTAAATCGCTTGAGCGCAGGACTCATCTTTTTCGTTTTTTTTCTCTGTGAGGCAAGGGATACGCTCTGCTTTTCAGCGGGATCGAAGGCAATAGCGTCCATGTCGCAGGCATCGACGCAGCGCGGGCTGCCTCCGCAGAGATCGCAGACCTGAGGGATATCGTTGTAAATTTCAATGGCTCCAATGGGACAGAGTTTTTCACACGCCCCGCACAGGTCGCACAGGGTTGGCGACACTTCGATACTGCCCCTCTCGGTTATCGAAATTGCCTTCTGGGGGCATTTCGTACAATAATGTTCCTTGCACTGGTGGCACACGACCGGAAAATCAAGCCCGATCAGCTCAATCTTCTCGACCTTGATTCTTGCCCCTGAATATCCTGTTTTCCCGGAATGATAAAAGGAGCACTGGGTTTCACATCGTCTGCAGCCCGAGCATTTACTTGGATCGATTACCAGCATCAGTCTTGTATCCTCTCTATTCTGTAGTGTACTTTTCCTTTTGGATCGGGACAGACAAAGACCTGCCCCGATTCTCTTGCAGTCCAGTCCCCCTTTACACCGCTTTCCCGCTGCATGAGTGGAAAGATGGGCATCATGCTTTGCAGTGCCCACATGCAGATATGTTTTCCGTCGGGGATGGTAATCTTGCCCCCCTCAACAAAGAAGTGGTCACCCACGAGCATTGGCTGGTTGCAGTATCCGTCGATTTTTTCGACACTCACCTTCAGTTTATACATGGTCGCCCCTTATAATTCTCCACCAAGATACGCCTTTTGCATACCTGGATGGTTTAACAGATTATGGGCACTGTCAGCGAGTAAAATCTCACCGGTCTGCAGGACATAGCCACGATCTGCGATGGAAAGTGCCATATTTGCATTCTGTTCAACCATCAGAATTGTTGTTCCTTTCCTGTTAATATCTTCTATGATCTCAAACTGCTGGTCAACAAGAGCGGGAGAGAGCCCCATGGACGGTTCATCCATTAACAGGACATCAGGCTTTGAGACGAGCGCCCGCGCCATGGCAAGCATCTGCTGCTCTCCGCCGGACAGTACCATGCCCGGCCTGTTAATCCTCTGTCTCAGGCGTGGAAAAAGCTCAAACATGGATTCAATATCATCTTTGACCCCGGATCTGTCCGTGCGATGCATTGCGCCAATTTCAAGATTCTCAAGCACAGTCATCTTCGGAAAAATCCTGCGGTTTTCAGGGACAATTGAAACGCCGGCTCGAATAATATGATTGGTTGGCCTCTTCGTTATATCCTGAGATTTAAGCATTACCTTGCCGCTCATTGGTTTGACAATTCCCAGAATGGTTTTCAGCGTCGTCGATTTTCCAGAGGCATTTCCACCCAGCAGGCAGATAAGTTCGCCTTTGTTGATGGTTATATTGATATCGTAGAGGACCTGAATCTTGCCGTAGGCCGCATTCACGTTCACCATTTCAAGAATTGGACTATTTTGCACGATTACCCTTTTTCCCCAGATAGGCCTCGATTACCCCGGGGTCTGTTGACACCTGATCGTATGAGCCCTCACATATTTTCTGCCCGTGATCTATGACGATAACACGATC
>CAXMTO010000083.1:0-13604 GCA_964196355.1 uncultured Myxococcota bacterium | reverse complement strand
AAATTGCTTGTTGGGCGGATTTCTCTTCTAAAGAAATATGTCTTTCGGGAATGCCATGTTTTTTCATTGCCTCTAATGTTGTTTCGTCCCTTTGTATAGGCTTCTCTGATTTTGCAATTAGCTCTTTGGCTTCTTGAATTTCTTGATCATTGCATTCCCACTCACCTTCAGTTTCAAGAATCTTCTCTAAAAACTTTCTTCTTTCCATCCCAAGAGGCTTAGTGAAATGGTCAAACAATCTAGCCTCGATTATTTTAACAGAATGTTTATTCTCCCCGGTATTAATCGGGCTGAAGGATTTCCAATCAATAGAAGTATTATTATCTGGAATAATTCCCGATAACAGAAGTAATGCGGGCTCGTAATCCCAATATTTATAACTGAAAAATTGGTCAACCCATAGGAGATAAGTATCGTAGGTAGGCATCTCTCTTCCCTAAAGATATCCCTTTTTGGAAAAAACAGGGCAGACCGTTAGGGTGACGGCTTTTCGGGAGCTACCCTAGCCCTGCTAAATGCTGATTATTGGTTAATCTGCCTGAGTTGCAAAATTTTTGCTGGTTCTCTATCAATACCGATGATCTTGTCAATTTCTCTACCGAGCTTATCCAGGGCATCAGCTTTTTCCTTGAGATAATCGTACTGGTCATATATTCCAACAATACCGCCCTGTGAGTGATTGAGGACACGCTCACGGACATGTTGTTTAATCTGGAGCCTGGACATTATGGTCCGTGCAGTTCTCCTTAGATCGTGTGCTGTCCAGTTTGTTATCCCTGACCACTGCTGGACATATCTACGTGCGTGCCTTGTGCACAGTAAATAACCCACCTGTTTCCCTCTACCATTGTCATGGGTTGAAGGAAATATCCATTTACCTTTTCTATCTCTAGCTGAAAGTATTGAGACCACTTGCGGTGACAGCGGTACAAGGTTTACAGTATCCGTTTTGTTTTTCGACTGTCTCCATACATTATTTTCAAGATCAATGTGGTTCCATTGCATAGAAGACACTTCACCTGGACGCTGTGCGGTGAGCAGGATAATTCGCAAAATATCTCTCGGATTTTCTTTCAACTTATCCAGATGTGGCCATATTGTTTTTATTTCATCATCAGTCAAAAATCTCTTTCTTGGTTTCTCTCCACTCGGTTTGTCTATGTATTGCATTGGATGAATTGAAATCCAGCCATCAGCTAATGCAGGTCTAAATAAAATTTTCATAAAAGAGTAGAGCCGATTTGCAGAAATCGGTGATTTTTTCGCTAGGTTTTTCAGCAGAGAACTTATCATTACAGGCTCGATATCCTTAACGGGAACATCACCAAGGACCGGTTTTATATTCTTAACCCATTTCCGATATTCTTCCTTCCTGGTATTTTCTGTCTTTTGTTTGTATTTGGGTAGTGAACTATACTCTTCCCACAGGTCAGTCATTGTACGAAGTGTCATCAACTCCAACTCTTCTGATTTACGTTTGGCCTCAGTCTCTTCTATCGCCTTCACCCTTTCCGCAACAGGATCGCGGTCAGCATATTCATTAGCTAGCTTTTTTGCATTGGTAAGTGAAAGAGCAGGGAAAACACCCAAGGTGAATTTCTTCGTTTTGCCTTCCGCATAGTAAACTATGAAGAAAGTTTTTTTACCTTTAGGTGAAACGCGAACTCCCAGCGGCCTCCCAATTTTGCGGTTGCCACTTAAATAATATTCGGTTGGCTTGCTTTTTCCTTTTATTCGCGTGATACTTACTTCATCTGTAAATATTTCAGTTGCCATCTATCTTCCCTGTACAAAAATTATGAACAGAATATGAACAGAAAAACCTGTCCATATCTTATGAGACGCTATAACACCCACAATAACATAAAAAGCATCAATGTCAATAGAGGTAAGCGATACAGCGAAGTATCATGACGTATCAAAGGGAGTCTTTTTTTGACATGAAAACAATTGTTATAATTGAAGATGAGAAAACAGAGTCTGGACCCCTAGCCCACCTGTTACAACAGTGGCAGCAGAAGACTACCATACTTACCGTCCCCAAAGAACGGGCTGCCATAAAAATCCTGAAAAAACAACAGGTCGATCTCGTTATCTGTGATCTCACAATACCAGGCAACAACGGTCTGGATGGATTATCAGAGCTTACCCGGAGTTTCCCCTATATACCCTGTATTGCCATCACCGACCGGCAGAAAAGCGAACAGAGCGAAGCCATAGAGCGAGGCGCAGGTTACTGCCTAGAAAAACCGATAGATAATGAAGAATTCCTGCGCCGCACCAAAGAACTGCTCAACACAGGAACGAGGGGTACAGTCAAAGGCATCCCAATCCATAGCTTTCTGCAAATGCTTGAAAGTGAAGAAAAAACCTGCACACTGCAGGTAAATCGAAAAAATGACCGGGGACTGCTCTATATCAAGGATGGAGTGCTCATTGCCGCCGAAACCAAAAGTCTCCTCGACGAAGAGGCCGCGTTTTTAATCCTTACCTGGGAAGAAACAGTCGTCGAAATACGATATTTCAATGGCCAGCGTAAACAACACATTCATAAACCACTCATTGCGATAATTTTAGAGGCCTTCCGTCTCAGGAGCGAACGAGATAAACTGCAAAAAACAGCAGTTTCCGGGACACAGCACCAGCTTCCGCTCAAACACTTGTCAACACGAGAGAACCGTATCACCTTAAAGAATGGTGAGGAGCTGAAAATTGAGGTCCCTCATATACAAAAGCCTCTGGAGAGTAGGATGGTTGGTATGTTTGAGGACCAGTTTCTCATTGCAACAACCCCGTCCTCTTTCTCTTTGATGGAAAGAATGATCAGTAGCGAACACCGGATTATCGTCAAGTATATTCAGGAAGGGAAGATCTGGATGTTTAAATCCCGCCTACTGAAAACCATTGACTCCCCTACAGGATTGCTCTTCCTTGAGTACCCCGAGGTAATTCATTATCACGAACTGCGAAAAAACAAAAGAACTGCTATTTTCGTTCCCTGTACTTTCCATCAACAGGCTAAACCGGAGCTCTACGGGGCTCTTATTGATCTCAGCACGAGTGGTGGACTCTGCCGGATTAAAAACAGGCCGAATACCAACCTCCCCAATATTGATATAAACAGTCGAATCCAGCTCCGCTGCCTGCTCCCGGGCACCAAGGAAGAACAAAAAATATATGCAACTGTACGAAACCTGAAAAAGGACAGCTCCACAACCAGGATAGGGGTCGAATTTGAAAACCTGCAGCCTCATCTCATTGAAATAATAAGCAAATATCTCTATTCTGTGGAAGATCCTGTCTGAGGCCCGTAGGGTTATTCCTGTCGCCTGTTAACATTCAGTGATAGGGTTTGTCCCCCCTCCGGAGAGTTATCTCTCAGCGACTGCTCTGATTTCCTTCTCATATTTTCCAATTTCCCCCATCAGCCTGAACTGGTTCACAGCTCTTTCCAGATTATCACCCGGTACTTTAATCTTGAAATATCTGTCTCCCAGAAGATGATCTGTAAAAAAGCGAAGGCCCAGTTCAAGGGTGATTAACAGCAGAGCATCAAAAATATAGTAGCGTTGCCGGGTGGAAAGCAGATTGCCCGCTCTCTCAAAATAACCTTTCAGGATTGCCCTGCATATGTCCATATCAAATCGAATGTCCTGATCCCTGTTCGCACTTTCACCACTCAGGTTGCAGGCTGAACGCAAACAGTCCCCAATATCGGAGTGAATCAGTCCTGCGCCAGCTGTATCCATATCGATTAAACCAACACCACATCCAGCCTCGTTAAAAATAAAATTATCCATTTTCGGATCACCATGTACCAGTTGCTCTGTCAAGATACCTTCTTTTTTTGCTCTCTTGAGAAGGTCTGTCTTTCCTCTATGCTGGTCAATGATTCCATGACAGTAGTCTAATTCTAACCCAACGGAGGAATTCTCCTTCCTGGCAAGGTCAAACTCCGCAAGATAGGTGTCGAGAACATGAAATTCGGGTAAAGGATCATGCAGATTTTGACTGTCCATATCTGACATGAGGAGGTGAAAAAGTCCTAGAGCCCGGCCAAGTTCATAGGCCTGACCGGAATCAGCTATTATTGTAATCTCTTTGTGGGGCAGATAGGTTTGTCCGCGCCAGAAGTCCCCGCTCTCATCCCTACAGAAAAGCTCTCCCCGGTCAGTGTACACCGGGCGGGCAAATTGCCACTCGTGAGCAACGAGATCAGTTTTTCGTTCAAGATGTTCAGAGATTTTGCAGAAATTAGTTATAACATGGAGAGGTTCTGGAAAAACAGCAGCCGATATTCGCTGCAAAATAAACTTGCCAGCCGATGCCATTACCAGGAAAGTATCGTTTATGTTACCATGACCTATCGGGGCAATTGTACAATCTGGATAAGTGGATCTGAACTGGTCGAGTACTTCCTCAAAGGTTCCATTGTGGGGTGTTTGAATTCTAATCATCACTTTGGTTTTGCCGGCCGATCCGGGCAGCTCCCAGCAATGCAGCGTCTCCTCTTAGTACCAGGTATACGGGAATACTTTTCATTAAATCAGTCATCTGGCCTTTATTCAAAAAGCTCTTCATAAAACCGGTAAAGGAGACTTTGCCGACAAGCCTGGGAACGATACCGCCACAGACATAAATGCCCCCTTTGGCATACAGCTTCAATGCCAGATTACCCGCCTCACTGCCAAGGATAGAGAGAAAGAGATCGATGGTCTTCTTACAGAGAGGGCATGAGGAACTCTTGATGGCACCGCTGACGATAACAGGAGTCCTGTCCTTCTGTTCCTTCATCTGCTCCATAATTGCATGTGATTCTTCAAGCGCGTAGTAATCCCTGCAGAAAGAATAGAGGGCGGGTATCCCGGGTCCGGCTATCAGCATCTCATAGCTGACAGGTTGTTTTTTCTTCTGCATCCATGAAAGCAACGCTACCTGCTCCTCATTCACTGGACCAAAATCAACATGTCCACCTTCTGATCCCCGCGCAAAAAAATGACCTGCTGTTTCAACCATAAAACCCTGGCCCAGTCCGGTGCCTGGCGCAATGACCCCCTTCACTTCGTTTCTATCAGCTGCCGCTCCCTGTTGAAGTTCAATCAGGTCGTCGGGAAGCAGAAGAGAGATACCACTGCACATAGCGGTAAGATCATTAATAAGAACAACCTTTTCAAAGCCAAACTGCTGCTCAAGATCATGGCATTCGACCTGCCAGGGAAGGTTGGTAAGTTTCGCTTTTCTCCCGGCAACAATTCCCGCAACACCTATGGAACAATATAGAGGTGGAGAATCAACTTCACTTAAAAAAGAGGTAATTATGTGAGCGAGGTCAGAAAAATGCCGATTTACATACCGCTTACGGATAACAGGTGTGTAGCTTTGAGCTGCAATTTCAAAGATCGCCAGCTCACTCTTTGTGCCGCCTATATCTGCTGCCAGCAGTGTTGCCATTATCTCATTCCCGATAAAACATACGTCACTTTCTCCTACTCATCAAGGAGCTGAATATCTCGGGCCTCCGTTCGGCTGTTATTGTCAGGATTAGTGATGATGGTAAATTCGAAAATATTTGACGAATCGAGGAAAAGAGTATCGCTGATATCGCCGGCCTTGGAACAATGAAAAAAAACAGACTGCGGCTCTAATCCATCAGATGTGAGAGTATAGTAACGCATAAAACCAAACCCTCTCTCCGGGTTGTAATTGAGCGGGATACCCCGTTGACGATTTTCACCATTGCTGGTGCTGACCGGCAGGAGACCCGGCACCAAAAATCCGGAAAGGAAACTGTCAGCGACCTCTTTCAAGTCATTGCTTACATGTTTAAATCCAATAACCTCAACCCGGCATCCCATATTCTGTAACGCTAAAACCAGGCGAATAAAGTCACCATCACCGGTAAGCAGGATAATACGGTCAAGGTTTCGGGCCTGCAGCAGAGCATCAATCGCCAGATCCATATCCGCATTGGCTTTCGTCGTTAATATTCCTTCATCATCTACAAAGTGCTTTACATATTTTTTTATCACCTTAAAGCCGCACTGCCTAATCACATCGTGATACCGATAGAGCTTCTGGCGGTATTCAGGATCGTCTTTTGTCCGCTCCCTATCTTCAGCCAGATAGGAATTAGCCCTGAGCATGGTAGACCTGCCTGCCCCTGCCAATTCAACAAGTATATCGTACCGCATGCCATAACCACCGCACATGCGTATATTTTCAGCATCTACATAGATTCCCGATTTGAGCATAAAATGTGTTCCTCTTACGGACCTATTGCGGTTACCTAACCCGAACAAATCGGAACTTTTAAAAATGCTTGGATAAGTACCATGGTGATATATCTAACAACATAATTTCAAAAAACATTCCTCAGTTTCTTGTTTTTTATTGCAGTGTTTCTGGAGTAAGGTATTAAACTCATGAGACACGTGGCTTAGAGTAAATGTCAACCGAAGAAAGGAGTTATTCCCATTCAATGGTAGCTGGCGGCTTAGATGATATGTCATACACTACTCTGTTCACACCTCTTACTTCATTAATTATACGACTTGAAATTTCACCCAGAATTTCGTAGGGCAGCTTTGTCCAGTCAGCTGTCATCGCATCTCTGGAATCAACACAGCGAAGGGCGATGACATATTCATAGGTACGACCGTCTCCCATTACCCCGACCGTCTGGACAGGCAGGAGGACAGCAAATGACTGCCATACTTTTCGGTACCAGCCGGCTTTTCGCATTTCATCCAGCACAATCACATCTGACTCTCTCAGAATGCGCAGTCGCTCAACGGTAACCTCGCCCATTATTCTGATACCAAGCCCAGGACCGGGGAAGGGCTGACGATAGACTGCCTCCTCTGGCAGGCCAAGTTCCAGACCAAGTTCACGAACCTCATCTTTAAAGAGTTCACGAAGCGGCTCAATCAAGTCGAGCTTCATTATTTCCGGCAAGCCGCCAACATTATGGTGGGACTTAATGGGTGCTTCACCTCTGAAAGAGACAGACTCAATAACGTCCGGATAGAGTGTACCCTGGGCAAGATATTTGACGCCGCCAATCCTGCCGGCCTCTTCTTCAAATATTTTAATGAACCCCAGGCCGATACGCTTTCTTTTCACTTCTGGATCGGTAACACCATCAAGTTCCTGCAAAAAGAAATCGACAGCATCCACATCGATAACATTGAGTTTACTTTTCTCCTTGAAAAAGCGAAGAATAGACTCCGTTTCCCCACTGCGCATAAGGCCGTTGTTCACATAGACACAGGTAAGTTGATCCCCTACAGCACGGTGTACGATGGCCGCCGCAACCGAACTGTCGACTCCACCGGAAAGGGCGCAAATCACCTTGTCAGCTCCGACTTTTTCCTTAATTGCTTCAGTGTGTTTTTCTATGAAAGAATGCATCGTCCAGTTTGGATTGCAGTGACAGATGCCGAAAATAAAATTTCTCAAGACATCGGTGCCTATAAGAGTATGTGCAACCTCAGGGTGAAACTGAACTGCGACAAACGGTTTTTCCTTATGCCTGAGAGCGGCATAGGGGGAATTCTCACTACTCGCCGTTGCCTCAAAGCCTTCAGGGACTATTTCGATCCTGTCCCCATGACTCATCCAGACCTGATGTTTTGCTCCATCGGTAGGAAGGCCCGCAAAAAGCCCTTCAGTAAAATCCACTGAAAGCAAAGCCTTACCAAATTCATGTTTTACCGCTTTTTCTACGGTACCGCCCAATTGCTGAATCATGAGCTGGGCACCATAACAGATACCCAAGACAGGAATTCCAAGCTCAAGGAGTTTGGGGTCCGAGTGAGGTGCGTCACTGTCGTAGACAGAACATGGGCCGCCAGACAGTACAATTCCTGTCGGATTCAGCTCTCTAATTTTTCCAATAGAGATCGAAAAAGGATGAATTTCACTGTAAACCTTCTGCTCTCGAATACGCCTGGCGATAAGCTGGGTTGTCTGTGAGCCAAAATCGAGGATAATTATTTTTTGGTCGTGAATATCCATAGTTTTACACTATCCATTCTTTTAAGTTAATAAACGCTAGTGTCATGTCAGATCTAAAATGACGTTTAACCAACTGTCATTCCCACGAAGGTGGAAATCCAGTGTTTAAGCAATTTCTCCTAGATTCCCGCCTGCGCCGGAATGACACGAATGCGATATTTCAGGGTTGACATGACACTAGGCTGTTCGATAATTAGGTGCTTCTTTAGTAATGATCACGTCGTGAACGTGAGATTCTCGCAGACCCGCCGCAGAGATACGTACAAACTTGGCTTTCTTCTGGAGATCTTCAATGGTTGCTGCACCAACGTATCCCATTCCTGATCGGAGTCCGCCCAGCATCTGGTAGATAACATTGGCAATGGGCCCGCGATATGGCACTTTCCCTTCAATACCTTCAGGCACCAGTTTGGATGTCACATCCACCTCAGACTGAAAATAGCGGTCGGCAGAGCCCTGGCTCTGACCCATTGCACCAAGTGAGCCCATTCCCCGATATCCCTTGTATGTTCGTCCCTGATAGAGGAAAGTATCCCCTGGCGTTTCATCCGTCCCGGCAAACAGGCTTCCCAGCATCACGGTGGAAGCTCCAGCCCCAATAGCCTTTGCCAGATCGCCGGAGTGTTTGATTCCGCCGTCAGCAATGATAGGAATATTATGCCTATTGGCAACCTTGACACACTTTTGAAGGGCGGTCATCTGAGGGACACCAACGCCGGCGACTATTCGTGTAGTGCATATGGATCCTGGCCCAATTCCAACTTTAACGCCATTTGCACCTGCCTTTATAAGATCCTTGGTCCCCTCGCCGGTAGCCACGTTTCCTGCAATCACTGAAAGATCCGGAAAACAACTTTTCACCCTGCCAATTGCATCAAGCACCCCTTTCGAATGACCATGTGCAGAATCGATGACAACAACGTCAACACCAGCGTCACAAAGTTTTTCCGCCTTTGCTTCAATTTCAGGGCCAATTCCCATAGCTGCGCCAACCAGTAGACGACCATACTGATCTTTTGCAGCAAGTGGATATTTTTTTATCTTTTCCAGATCTTTTATAGTAATCAATCCCTTCAGCCCACCCTCTTCATCAACAACGAGCAATTTTTCGATACGGTGTTCATGGAGCAAAGCTTTGGAGTGTTCCAGATCGATTCCAACATGCGCTGTCACCAGATTCTTACTGGTCATAACATCAGACACCCGCAAGCCATCATCTGAGACAAAACGGAGATCTCTATTTGTCACTATTCCAGCCAGCTTACCTTCATGCAGTACGGGCAAGCCAGAAATTTTATAGGCACTCATGATCTCCTGAACTTCGGCCACAGTCTGGTTCTGGGTCACTGTAATCGGGTCTATAATCATGCCCGATTCGGATTTTTTGACCCGCTCGACCTCGAGTACCTGCTGGGCTATGCTCATGTTTTTATGGATGATGCCCATACCACCCTCTCTTGCCATCGCTATTGCTGTTCGATGTTCGGTTACCGTGTCCATTGCAGAGCTTATCAGAGGTGTGTTGACGGAAATCGTGTCGGTAAGCCTGGTACTCAAGCTTACTTCACTGGGCAACACCTCGGAGGCTGAAGGCACAAGAAGTAAATCGTCATATGTGAGTGCTGTTTCTATATTTTCAGGTAACATAGTCCCTCCTTGCAGGACCCGGAGCAACAGTCGTGATACTCCGAATAAATGAAATTTTGCTGCAGTAAAAATATTTCCGGTGACATTACAACTGATTTTTACAGTAGAAATCTGAATTACACCTTGAAATTTTACCTCACCATAGTAAAGCATCGTTATGAAAACAAATCGCTGGAGAGGCTATCTGAAAAGTATGGGATATAATCTTTACAGAAAATATAAAATCCGGCTCACACAAGACCAAAGAATATTGAACTATGCTTTTTACAATTAATCCAGAAAATCCTCAGCTTCGTCTTATCAACCAGGTCATAAAACAGATGAAGAGTGGTGCTATTCTCTGCTATCCGACAGATACGGGGTATGGTATCGGCTGCGACTTATTCGATCAAAAGGCCATTAAAAGAATAATACAATTGAAAAAGCGGCCAAAGCAAAAGCCGTTTTCTTTCATGTGTTCAGATCTTACACACATCAGCGAGTATGCCCACGTTTCTAACAGTGCCTACAGACTCCTCAAACGAAATCTTCCCGGTCCCTATACGTTTGTACTGCCAGGTTCAAAACTGGTTCCAAAAATAATGGCCACCAGGCAAAAAACCGTCGGTATCCGGGTTCCTGCCCATCCGATCTGCAGGCTTCTCATAGAAACACTTGGTAATCCGATCATAAATACCAGTGTCCTTCTTGACGAAGAAGAGAACAGTCTTTCAGAGCCTTTCAAAATTGAGCAGTACCTGGCCAACAGAGTTGACATCATAATTGATGGCGGCCGGATCTTTCCCGATCCCTCTTCGATCATAGATCTGACAGGTGATTATCCCGAAGTGCTGCGTGAGGGTAAAGGAGATGTTACTCCGTTTCGCTGATCAGCGCTTCTTTCAATGATTTACTCATTGCAAAATGAATTGTCTGCCGCTCCGGAATGTTCATCATTTCACCAGTTCTGGGGTTTTTAGTGGAGCGCGACTTCCTCTTCCTTACTGAAAAACTCCCATAACCTCGAAGTTCAATACGACGATCCTCCACCAGTGCGTTCGCCATTGTCTCCAGAATAATGTCCACAGCGAGGCCCACATCCTGCTTCTGCATTGAGAGTTCACTGCTGATCTTGTCTACTACATTTTTTTTTAACATATTCGAACTGTTTTTCCCGAAACCACAGATAGATAGGGATGGTTTCTTTTCTTAAAATACAAAAAAAGGCTGTCCTGCCTGAAGTTGGCAAGACAACCTTGTGATTCCACTCAACATCGATGAATCGAAGTGGATTTATTCTTCTCCTGCTGGCTCACCGCCTTCAGCGGCTGCCTTCAGCAGATCACCAAATGTTGAAGGTGTACTCTTTGCCGGCGCCTTTTCAGCCTTCTTGGATTTCTCTACTGCCACCTCTTCACCTTCGACCTCACCCTCAACTTCACCTTCAAGGGTCTTGATAGAGAGCCCAATCTTTCGATCCTTGGCTGAGACGTTTATTACAATGGCCTTAAGGATATCGCCTACCTGGTACATTCCTATAGGCGTTTTAACCTTATCTTTACTGATTTCAGACACATGAACAAGACCCTCAATACCCTCTTCAAGTTTCACAAACACACCGAAGTCAGTAACGTTGGTGATTTCTCCCTCAATGACGGTACCTGAAGGATAGTTGTTATATGCTGCCTGCCAGGGATCCGGGATAAGCTGCTTGATACCCAATGAAAACCTTTCGTTTTCCTTGTCTATCTTCAGAACAACAGCCTGTATCATTTCACCCTTGGTATACTTCTCTGACGGATGTTTGATTCTCTCTGTCCAGGATAGATCCGACACATGGATGAGACCATCAATACCTTCTTCAATACCAATAAATACACCAAAATCAGTTATATTCTTGATCTTACCTTCAATAACAGAACCAACCGGATAATTTTCGGTAACCAGATCCCATGGGTTTTGCTGGAGCTGCTTCATACCGAGTGAGATGCGCTTTGTCTCAGTCTCAATATTGAGAACCATAATTTCCAGCGTGTCACCTACAGCAACCATTTTTGATGGGTGGCGAGGTTTTTTGGACCATGTCATTTCTGAGACATGAATGAGACCTTCAACGCCCTCTTCAAGCTCTACAAACACACCATAATCGGTTATGGAAACAACATTACCGGTAGTTTTTTCTCCTACAGGATACTTATCCACAACAGTTGCCCATGGGTCATCACGGAGCTGCTTGACACCCAGGGAAACACGATCTTTCTCTTTATCATATTTAAGAACCTTGACCTCAAGGTCCTCACCCACTTTATACAGTTTCGCAGGATGGGACACCCTTCCCCAGGAAAGATCTGTAATATGGCAGAGTCCGTCCATGCCACCCATGTCGATAAAGAGACCGTAATCAGTGATGTTAGTGATTGCACCCGTGATAATCTGTCCCTCTTCCAGTTTGGAACGCATCTGCTCACGAAGCTTATTACGTTCTTCTTCGAGAATCGCCCGCCGTGAAATAACAACATTATTTCTCTTACGGTTGAATTTAAGTATCTTAAACTCAAAGGAATCTCCAATCAGACCGTCAAGGTCTTTAACCGGGCGAAGGTCGATCTGAGAATATGGTAAAAAGGCAGGGACACCAATATCAACGGACATGCCGCCTTTGACACGACTTTCAATCTTTCCTTCAATGATGCCGTCCGCTTCCTGGATCTCAGCGATTCTCTCCCAAACTTTGATGGCAATAGCTTTTTCACGTGACAGAAGGAGACCGCCTTCTTCCTTGCGGCGTTCTATAAACACCTCAAATATATCACCGACTTTAATTTCGGTATCATCTTCCAGACGAAATTCAGATTTAGCAATATAGCTCTCTGCCTTATCGCCAACATCTACAAGAAAATAATCATCTACAGCGCCGATAATGGCGCCCATGGCTACGTCGCCTACGGCAACCACCTTGTTATTTTCTTCCATTTCGAAGAGTTCTGCAAAGCTCATCTCTTCATTACTGTCCTGGGTTGATTGTTTTAGTTCTTCTGTCATGGATTTTTCTCTTTTTGCAGACCAAAGGCCAACGGGTTAGAGTTAACAACACTTCACCTTCAAACTGAAGTGTTAAAAGAAAACAAGGCCGCTCTCCGGGCAGGAAAGCAACCTTCGCCGATTTGAACATCATCTTATATCAAGTTTTAATCGAAAGGACAACCACTTCTTGGAAAAAAATCACTTTTTTTTGTTCTGGTTATTTTTCACAACAGACAGCCCCTCTTTTTCCCAGGCGACTATACCTCCACGGAGATTGTATACTTCCGGATACCCCTGCTGCGCAAGATAGCGACCAACACCATAGCTGCGCCCTCCAACAGCACATACCAGCAGAATTGGCTTGTCTTTCGGCAATACTCTATGTCTCAGAAGAATACGTCCCATAGGGATCGACTGCGCCCCCTCAATTGCTATCTCCGCAACCTCTTCAGCAGACCTCACATCAACGAACAGGATGTCTTTACGATTCGACAACATTTCATGAGCTTTCAAGGGAGTAATTGAGACAAAAACAGGTTTTTCTACAGACTCAGACACGGATACTTCGTGTTGGGCTGGTTCATCTGTCTTCCCTGAACGCTCGTTTTCATCAACCGAACAGCCGAACAGTAAGAATACAACGATAATCCCCACTACCTGTTTAACTAACTTCAGAACAATCTGTTCTTCACAAACACTCAGCAACACATTCTCCCCTCACTTAACCCGCATTTCTCATGAACTTTTTAATTTGAACCACAATATCAAGAACTGCTTAGAAGTTGACTAAACCCTCAGATACCAGACTGTATTTTGTTTCAAATTAAAAAGTTCACCCTTCGGGCCAACAGATTTTTCCGCAGCTGCTTCGTTGCCGAGCATTCGCAGTAGCTTACTACAGCTTCATGCCCGGCGCCTCGACCTGCGGAAAACTTTGT
>CAXMTO010000082.1:0-13229 GCA_964196355.1 uncultured Myxococcota bacterium | reverse complement strand
ACCGCATACCATGCTGGCCTTATCAGGAAGAATCTTGACTTGTCGAAAATTCGCTTCGACTAGCATTACCGGTAAAAATCCTAACTCTGGCTCCATTTAATTCAGGGGTAAATCTTTTTTCATGTAGATGGCATTATTTGCCTTATCCCAACTTAATAGGAAGCATCATAAGCATGCATTTTAACCCTGAGGTCCTGGATGAAATCTAAGCTATTCTAGCTGAGATTATTCAAACTGGAATTGTGACAGATAATCTTTGAGTTTGTCATTATTTTCTATGGTAATTCTCGGACAATCGTCCTGCCCAAAACTTCCCTCAATGGCACGGTTCGCAAAAACCATGCAAGTGCTCTCCCCGCATTCTTGGCAATTTATTCTAGGCAGTAATTTTAATACTTCTAAAAGAACTGGTCGTTTCCCGCTTTCTTTGCTTGGCTCTATCTCTAGCCTTCTCTTCCAAATTTCGTTGATCTCTCGTTGAAGCCAGGCAACTATCCTATCAGCCTCTTCCGCATCTTTTAGAGCATTGATAGCAATTTTTCTGGCGTGGATAGTAATGAGTTTGCCATAATTCTTTAGCATAAGTGAAGGAGGATCATTGGTGTATACAAAAGCACTAAGAACAGAATTCAAATAAGGCAACACCTCGCTGACATCCTCGTTCAGGTGGGCATAACAATGAACGCCTCGAGCCTCCGATTGGCATTTCGACTTGAAAATCTCTAGAGAATAACCTGTCAAAAACATATGTTTTTCCCCATCAAGTCAATAACCTCATTTATTCTCTGTTTTCTTATAGCGATGAAAAAACGTGTTATCCATCTGTTCGCACTTTGCCATAAAGTCTGAATCGCCTTTGGTATCGGAACGACACATTCTCAAAAAGTACTTGCAACAATCTGAATTCAGTTCACTCCCCGAACAGAAATTTTTCATCATCTCATCCATATCTATGCAAAAGCTGTTTTGTGGTTTTTTACTGGTATTGTAATCTTTTGTGGTACTCATATTTTCCTCTCTGAGTTTTTTAATAGTAAAAAATTGTTGACTTGGACTACTTTCAGTATCTTTCTGTTTCCTCATTATTCCTTCTGACTTTATCCTGGGGCATATCGTTCGTTATGTGAATCTTCGCTTTAGTTTACTCGACCGCCAGAGTTCGTCGTATCTCTGTCACAAAACGGTTTGGCCTAATATCTTTAACATCCTTGGGTTCGGTTCCTTGCTACTGGAATCGCCCTGAGACGTTCTTCTGTTGGGGCTGTGCACACCTCTGTTCTGCGGGGAGAGAGGAATTACCCTGCTGTCCTTAAAACAGATATCACACGGCAAACGGAGTGAGAGTTTTGTGTTCATGATAGACTGCTGTCTACATTTTAACAGCCGGAATGAGAAATCCTTTCGGTTTCTTGTTTATGAGAAAAGCATGGCAGTACTGCTTGAGATTTTTACGCGAATAGTTCTTTAGAATCTTCAATGGAGGATAATGAGAAGTTTCAATAATCCGGAAAATGTGTAGTTGCAGCCCAGATATCTTCATCTGTTTGTTCATAATTCATTATACTGGGTATGCAGTTATCTCAACCGCATACCATATATTGTGATCAGCCATTAACTATCATTTGCCACAAAACAGAAGGACTGTTAACTGACCCGTTACATAAATCGTCAAAATTCGACCTCTAACATGTTGACTTTATGTAGTTAAACAAGAAAGAACCATCGCCCTAAAAAGTACCAGGGTAATTGATGTCGTAAACGGAATGCTTTTTTACTCGACGGCATTACTGTATGTTTTGGCTAGTTGAGTAAAGTGCATACCCAGTTTCATCATAAACCCAGCCCAATCTAAAGGAGCGTCGAGAATTGCTAAACCCATTTTATTTTTGGACTTACTCCCACTAACCCATTTCTGCACAACTGCCATTTTGAAATCTTTGCCCTTTACGGAAATGATTATTGACAACTTCTCCCCTTGGTTGTTGAGTTCTTGTAGAGTATCAGTCACAAGCAAGCCGACAGGGGAAACATCGCTTACGGTTCCTGAGTAGGAATCAACTCCGTTTGATAGATTGGCAACTAGATTTTGCACTTCAATTCTTTGGTGGCGTCGCTTGTTCATTATTACCTCCTATGTCAATCCCCCTTTTTAAAAAGATTGATCACCATAGCCGATTTATATTACTAACTTTAATATCTCGGCTATCCTTTTAAGATGGATAGTTAGTCTGCCATTCGTGTCTTACATAAAGTTTGACCTTGTCTATATTCAAACAGATTTACGAGTATTCCCCACAACTGAGAATGGCATTGTTGTTAAATAACAAAAGCCGAGCTACCTCTTTTTCAAGGCAGCCCGGCTATCTGTTGAGATCCGTAGCTTTCCGTCCCTGCCTCTCGGCAAGTTTGGCTTTATCTCAGTTTTTAATATTACTCCTTGAATTATATCTGAAGTGATTGTTCTTAGTCAATGGAACAGCGTGGCACTAACTTCAACGTTTCGCAAGATGACAAGAACCAAAGCAGAATATTTCGGCTAGGAATGGCATATATAATGATTTAGATGAAAGTGTGTTTTCCCAACGACAACACCTTATCAGTTTATTTGCAGTGGCGACATCTATCCTAACTCAGGGGGCGAGTGAGGATTTGATCTCTACAAAAATATTTTTGACCTTGCCTAATGCTTCTTCTTCAGATATCCATTTTATGGATCATTGTTCAATCTGCTCAGTGGAAAAAGGCTGAATTTTTATGATTTTATTTATATTTACACACTTATCAATTAACGTGAAAGCGGTTTCTCGCCATAAATTTTTGTGTGAGACGCCCACGCCGGACACCATGTACGATGCCAACGCATGAGTCTGCCAAAAATGGACTTTGGTTTTTTTTCAGCAAAGGGACATATCCCACAATGATGACAAAAACCTGCTAAAGTTCGAGTAACCATTTCGAACTGCTCACTTTTTTGATCACTATTTGTCGATTTAGCCATTTTACTTTCCTCCTTACATTACACCTTCGCAGCACCTTTGTTCAAGGCAGCTGTGTTAATTAAATCGCATTCCTTATCAACTTTTATTGTATCGTTTTAAAAAGAGCCTAACGTTTAGCTCACCAGCCAGCCACCGAATGAGCAGAAAAAATAAACAAGCCTCTTCTGGTCTTGTGCAGCGTTTGGTTGGGCATTTTTTTATTCATGCAATAAGGATAATATTTGCATCACTGCATCTTATTTTTCTTTTAAGAAAATCATTTTTCTCCATAAATGATTTCCTATCGTGGCATGTAAGATAACCGCCCCACCATGTACTAAGAAAAAAAGAAAGAAGGGTATTTCTCCTCCTTCATGAAGTTCTTTAATGAAATGGGTTATACCTTGGGCCTTTTGGGCCTGGCACAATAGTAAAAAACAACAAAAATCCCGTTACTGCCAAAAATAAAAACCAATAACCCAATGGCTTCCACAAGTGAGGCCAAGCCTTGGTGAGGCTGTCGATCTGGCAATCTCATTTGTGCGAACCCTTTCACGTCCTCCAAAACAAGTTTTATACGATCTTGATTGTATGGCACCCATTGGCTGAAACGTATAGATACTGGCCCTAAAAGCCCATATATGATACGTAAGCAAACAAAAAACATTCCGCCTATGCCGGTCCAGCTATGGATTAGGTAACCAAGACATTCCCCTTTCTTATAGTCATCCCCCAGACCGCCTGTTGCCAGTGAAAGCACCCCAAAAACTACCAGCCCTAAATGAATTATTCGGGTAAATACGTCGATATTTTTTCTGCTTTTAACTGGGAGATGCGTCATGAGTTTTTTTGTCTGCCCAATGTATAATATACAGTGGCCATTTTTGGGGTAAAAACGGTCGCCCTTTACTCTTCTTCCCTGTGTCTTTCTGACTGTCAGGACGCTCTAAATACTGCAATACCTTTACTGTTATTTGTCCCACTCCTGTCCATGTAATAGAAATGTCATTACCGATACACAACAGTACCATAATGTGGTACTGTTTGTCAAATTAAAACGGAAATACAGGGGGATAGATGGATAAGTGGTCGGTCTAATGAAATTAAATATGGCCCTTGATCATGTCAATAACAACCCAAACAACAGCAAGATGTCTTTTGATAAGATTAATCCACGGAGTCAGATTTCAGGCTGTACCCTCACAGTAGTTAGGTCAACCTGGGATAAATTGAGAAATTCCTGAGATTGGAGACGGCAACCTTTTATTTTGTTTGTCTGAATCGGAGTCGTACATCTGTAAACATTTTGCTTCTTATAAACCACAATTTGAAGATATTCATGGAATATCTTGCCCCTTCTCTTATACCAAAAAAGCAAAACTGTTGGCTTTCTGAAAACACAAGAGAGTCAAGAGCGGCAGGACATAGTTTAACCAAATTCTCTTTTCTCTGTCGACCATCCTCCTGCTATCTTCTTGGAATTTTATTTCATTTACAGCGATATTTATGATAGCGTGATTAGCTATTGAGCTTGATAAGAAAATGGGCCTGAAACTTTCTAAGGATGCATGGCGGCTATACGCATAGGGTCGGACAACCAACCATTTGCGAAAAGATATCTTAAAAGTAATCGGCTTTTCAAGTCATAGTGATATCCAGTTTCTTTCTAACCTGAAAGGTCGAGCGATATCCGGCTAGAAACAATTCAAAATTGCCGAAAATTACTAATCAACTTATTCATTCCTGAGAATATATCCCGAAACTGTATAGAAACTTGTTAGAATCAACACATTCCTCTAGAATTACAGATCTATTGTTAAGGATCTGCAATCCTGCTGTGATTTCTACAATGATGACCGTAGCGAACTTGCCTGTGACCGAAAACAATTCAAAAAGGAATAAATATCGACCATTCTCTATTCTATTCCTCCCCCTCTCTCCAATAACTTTTTAGATTTATAGCAATTATGAGACTTCTTTAAGTTTATTCTAAAACTTTCCGCTGTGGTGTATCCATTTCCCTCTGACTCTCGTCATTAATAGTAAGAAAGAAAATTTTCTTCCCGTTAGCGACCTTCAGAGAAAGGCTGGAGATGAAAGCTCCCCGTAAGAGAGAGGGAACAGTAATGATACAGACACCCTGTATCCAGTAAGAGGAAATCAAATTAGAGGAGGTGAATGTTTTGATTAAATTTTCCGTCGAAGCGCATCTTTATTCTCTAATAATCGTCAATATGCTTAAAACCTATAAAAGGAGGTGATTAATATGACTGGATATGAATTTTGTTTTAGCTATTGGTGGATATTTCCTTTGGTTATGGTCATTTTCTGCTTTTTTTTCATGAAAAGAGGCTGCGGCAAGATGATGTGCGGATTCAGTGCCAATAATGACAACAAGGTAGAATCGGCCTTAGAGATTCTCAATAAACGGTTTGCCAAAGGAGAAATTGATCAAAGAGAATATGAGGAGATGAAGTCTAAGTTCTCTGGACAGAAAACTGATAATTGAAGTGGCAATCCCTTGGTTGGGCCAGAAATGGCTCAGCCTATAAATTTTACAGATTGATGATAACTTGCCCTGTAACACACCAAAATCTGCCAAAAGATATTGATGTCATTCGAGCTTCATCGCACCCATTTGTAAAAACCGCTGAATAAGAAGATTCAAGAAGGTGTCTACCAGCACCTAATTCTTTCCATTTCCTCACTCATTAACAGACTGATTTTATACATATTTTATGTTTATCTGTTGTTTTGTTATAAAAATATTCAGTCAAAGTGTATCCATTTTCCTGTTGCTGTCGTCAATATAGACAAAAGTTAATCATTCAGATGACTTTAAAATTCAGATTAAAGGAGCAAAACAATGTGTGCAGAAAAAACTAATGACAAGAATGGAAAAACCACTACAAGCGGTTGTTGTGATGGAATGGCTGAAAAGATGAACTGCTGTCCGGATGGCACAAGCGGGTCTGATTGCTTCGCCAAGATGAAAGAGATGAAGGACAAGTTCTGTGGTCAGAAAACTGACGGTAAAGGATCAGATAATGGCCAAAGTTGCTGCGGATAACCGCTAAATCGTTAAACTCAAAGATTGAGAAGTTGGGGGATTTGTGAATAATTCATTTCATGTATCAATCCCCCAACTTTTATAATTATTACCTCCTTGCTCCCCTACCGACTGCCCCACCTGTTCCACTCCCCATAAATTTTGCATAATTAAAAAAAAGTGTATCCATTTTACCACTTCGTCCGTCTACAGGTAAAGGGCAAGATTTCAACTTAAAGCAGGACTTTATTAAATCAGCTCAACATAAGGCGGAGAGAGACTATGAAAAGGTTTGAAAAAAATTTTGGTGATTGGGTGGTCAGATACCGGTGGCTGATAATTATTGTCACTATCCTGGCGGCATTGACCGCAGCCAGCGGTATGCGGTTCCTGACTTTTTCAAATGACAACAGGGTGTTCTTCAGCGAGGAAAACCCGCAACTACAGGCCCTGGAGAGCTTGGAAAACACATACAACAAGATTGACACCGTCTTGTTTGTTCTGGCGCCTCAGGATGGCAGTGTTTTTTCCCCGAAGACCTTGGCTGCTGTGGTGGAATTGACCGAGAAGGCCTGGCAGACCCCTTTTTCAGGCAGGGTCGATTCTATCAGCAATTTTCAGTATAGCCATGCGGAAGAAGATGATCTTATTGTTGCGGACCTTGTCCAAAACCCTATGGGCTTGACAGATGCAGATCTTAAACAAATTGAGCAGATCGCCCTGTCCGAACCCCAGCTGATTAACAACGCTGTCTCCCCTTCAGGAGATGTGACCAGTGTGCGGGTTAATATACTCAAACAGGGTGAATCTATTGATGAAATACCGAAAATTGCCGCTTTTTCCCGCAGCCTGGCCAAGGATTTTCGCCAAAAATATCCGGATATCGACCTCCATCTAACCGGCGGAGTGATGCTGGACAACGCTTTTGGCGAGGCTGGTCAGAAAGATATGGCGACTCTGGTTCCCTTGATGTTCTTTACCTTGGTCATCGTTGTCGGCTTGGCGCTTCGTTCATATATCGGTACAGTGGGCACCCTGCTGGTCATTCTGCTGTCGATGTTCACCGGTTTAGGGTTAGCGGGCTGGCTTGGCATAACCTTGACCACTGCCTCAGTAAACGCCCCCACCATAATCCTGACCCTGGCGGTAGCTGATAGCGTCCATCTCCTGGTAACGGCATTTCAACAGATGCGGCAAGGAAAGGCGAAACTTCAAGCCATTGCCGAGTCGGTGCGGGTCAACTTGCAACCGGTGTTTTTGACCAGCATTACGACTGCCATAGGTTTTCTTTCCATGAATTTTTCTGATGCCCCGCCATTTCGCGATCTGGGCAATATCGTTGCCATGGGAGTATTGGCAGCTTTTGTTTATTCGGTAATGTTCCTTCCTGCCATGCTGGCTGTTTTGCCAATGCGCATCAAACAACAAACATCCAGGCCCGTTTTTTTCAGCTTCGAGAAACTGGCAGACCTGGTGGTCAACCAACGCCGGACCATTCTCTGGGGCATGAGTGTGCTGATTCTGGCATTGATCGCCGCTATTTCCAACATTGAACTTAATGACCAGTTCATCAAATACTTTAGTAAACGGTACGAGATTCGGCAGGCAACCGACTTTGTTCAAGAAAATCTCACCGGCTGGGACATAATTCAATATTCTCTGGACGCAGGAGAGGCTGGGGGCATCAATGACCCTGCTTACCTGGCAAAGGTGGAAAGTTTTGCCAACTGGTATCGCAACCAACCCAAGGTTGTTCATGTGGACACGATTACCGACACCATGAAAAGGCTCAACAAAAACATGCATGGTGATGATTCATCCTATTACCGGCTTCCGGCCCAGCGAGACTTGGCAGCACAATACCTGCTTCTCTATGAAATGTCGCTGCCGTTCGGTCTTGATCTGAATAACCGGATCAATGTTGATAAATCTGCTACCCGCGTCCTGGTGACCTTGCGAAACACCAATACAAGAGAACAGCGGCAGATGGATGAAAAGGCACGCCAATGGCTCCAGGCAAACGCACCCTCCATGTATACCTACGGTTCCGGCCTGGCTATTATCTGGGCCCATATTTCTGAACGAAACATCAACTCTATGCTCGGAGCTACTTTCGGGGCCCTGGTATTGATCTCGGTCATCTTGATCTTCGCCTTGAAGAGCTTCAGGATCGGGGTCTTGAGTTTAATCCCAAATCTGGCGCCGGCTGCCATGGCATTCGGTATCTGGGGACTGCTTATGGGACGGGTCGGGTTAGGGCTGTCAATTGTGGCATCCATGACCCTTGGCATTGTTGTGGACGATACGGTCCATTTTTTAAGCAAATATTTACGGGCTCGCCGGGAATATGAGATGAGTCCGGCTGAAGCTGTCCGGTATTCCTATAAAACCGTGGGTACAGCCATGCTGATAACCACAGTGGCATTGGTTGCAGGATTTTCGGTGCTGGCATTTTCCGGTTTTAAGATGAATGGCGACATGGGTATGATGGCCGCCTTGACTATCTCCCTGGCCCTGGTCCTTGATTTTTTCTATCTGCCCATCCTGTTGATGAAATTCGATGGCAAGAGTGTAAAACAAACTAATAACATTACCAGTAACTTAATGGAGAAATCCCATGAAACATTTAACACTGACTTTAACATTAGTACTGATGCTGTCCCAGTTACTGCCGACTCTCGAAACATGGGCCGCAACGCCTAAGGAGAAAGGGCTTAACATTGCCAAAGAGGCCGACCGGCGCGATACCGGGTTTAAGGACTCAACCGCTGATATGCTAATGGTCCTAAAAAACAAACACGGTCAGGAAAGCATCCGCAAAGTCAGGAGCAAGGTACTGGAGGTTGATGGCGACGGTGACAAGAGCCTGACCATTTTCGACAACCCAAAAGACTTGAAAGGCACGGCATTCTTAAACTATACCCATAAGGCAAACGACGACGATCAATGGCTCTACCTTCCGGCCCTGAAAAGAGTGAAACGAATCAGTTCCCGGAACAAATCCGGTTCCTTTATGGGCAGTGAGTTTGCATACGAGGACATCAGCAGCCAGGAGATTGAAAAATACAATTACAAATGGATTGGTGACGAACTCTATAATGGTCAGGATTGTTATGTCATTGAACGTTATCCGGTTGATAAGAAAAGCTCTGGCTATACAAGGCAGGTTGCCTGGCTCGATAAGAAAGAGTACCGCACTGTAAAGATTAAATACTATGACCGGAAGAACTCACTATTAAAGACCCTGACTATGGAAGGGTATCAACAATATAATAGTCATTTCTGGCGACCGGCTGAGATGAACATGATCAATCACCAGAACGGAAAAAGCACCCTTCTTCGTTTTGCCAATTACCGCTTTTCTGTTGGACTCACAGACCGTGATTTCAATAAGAACAGTCTTAAAAGGGCAAGATGAGTCACCTGAGCATTAAACACAATATCGAGCCGTCCTGGATAGTTCAAAAAATCTGGTTACCAGTTTGGCTGCTGATTTTGTCCTTGGGATTTTCACACATAGGCGCCGCCAATGAGTTGAGCGGCAAAATCTCTGTGGAGGGGAGATTTTTTCCTGAGAGTACAATATATGCCGACCAGAGGAGTAACAATATATCGGCTGTAGTGCAGCCGGAGTATTATCACGAGTGGCAGAACGGCAACAGTTTTATATTTGTACCTTTTGCAAGATTTGACAGCAGCGATTCTGAACGGAGTCATTTTGACATTAGAGAACTGAATTACTTGTGGCTAAGTGATAACTTTGAGCTGCGGTCCGGTATCGGCAAAGTGTTCTGGGGGGTCACTGAGTTTGTCCATCTTGTTGACATTATCAATCAAACCGATCAATTGGAATCAATTGATGGTGAGGAAAAACTGGGCCAGCCTATGGTGCAATTCTCTATGGCAAGGGACTGGGGAACTATTGACCTTTTTTTGTTACCTTTGTTCCGGGAGAGAACGTATCCGGGCAAGAACAGTCGGTTACGATCTGAATTTATAGTTGATCCTGATAAGTCACGTTTTGAGAGCAGTGCGGAGGAGAGGCACGTTGATCTTGCTGTCCATTACAACCAGACATTCGGTGATCTTGATTTTGGTATCTACCATTTTTGGGGGACGGGCCGTGAACCTACATTGTTACTATCCAGTAATGAGAAGGGCGAGACCATCTTTGTTCCATTCTACGAACAGATAAATCAGACCGGTGTTTATCTGCAACTTGTGGTGGGTGAATGGTTATGGAAACTGGAATCCATTTCTCGAAGCGGTCAGAGTGAAGATTTCTTCGCAGTGGCAGGTGGGTTTGAGTACACCTTTGTTGGTCTGGCAGATAGTCAAATTGATCTGGGTATTATTACAGAACTAGCATATGACGATCGGGGAGATGCATCCAGCACCTCTTTTGAAAATGATCTAATGATTGGTTTACGTCTCACCGTAAATGATGCTGCCAGTTCAGAACTGCTGGTAGGGGTGAAACAGGATTTGGACAACACGTCAAAAGTCTCAAGTTTTGAGGCAAGCCGTCGTTTTAGCGATAACATCAAAGGGACACTTCAAGCAGGGTTCTTTTTCGATGTAGAGGAGGAGGACCTCTTCTATAGCATACGTGATGATGACTTTATCCAACTTGAACTGTCCTATTATTTTTGACAATTTGTCCGAAACATTGGAATTTATCCACCAAGGAGGACCGGACCGATTACCCCTCAAGCGAGTATTGAACAGAATCCAGCTTTGCAGGGTAAGTTGATTTTCTTTCCCCATCAATTTTGATTGACAGATATATCAACGGGTAGCATCCTTTGATATAGGGGAGTGGGACAAGAACCTAAAATATTGTTCAATGGAAAAAGGAAGGTGACATGGCTGCAATAGCAATGATTTCGGAAGAAGAAGCAAAAGGAAAAGTGAAGAAAATATACGAGGAGATCATGGAGAGGCTGGGGATCGATTTCGTCCCGAATTTGTACAAGGTGATGGCGCACAACCCGGAGTACCTGGAAGTGAACTGGAACAAATCAAAGACGGTGATGCATCAAAGCGGCAAGTTGGATGCGGTAACCAAGGAAGCCATAGCTATCGCAACGGCAACGGTGCTGGGATGCGATTATTGAACCTGGGTTCACACTTCCGCGGCGCGGAAACTGGGATTGGACGATGAAGCGATTTTAGAAATAATGACGGTGATTGACCTGTTCAGCGGATTCAGCAACCTTATGAAAGGGTTGGGCGTCGAACGGGATGAAAAGCCATGGTATGGTTGAGGCTAGACCACTGAATGAATACCGTGAGTATTCACATATAGAAAACAATTTATGGCGGTAACATCAATGTCCACATCGCATGTTGTATGCCCTTAACAATCAACCACTTTGGTAAAAAGTGAATTTTATTTGAGGAATAATATATGGAAAATACTGAGCAAATCTGGCAGGACTACCATGCCAAACTATTCGGTTTTATTAGGGGCCGTGTCGGCGATTCAACGGTGGCGGATGATATCCTTCAGGAGGTATTCCTGAAAATTTATGCAAAGATTGATACCCTTAAAGAGAGCAGCAAAATACAAAGCTGGATCTATCAAATAACTCGAAACGCCATTATCGATCATTATCGCACCCATAAAAAATTGCAAGGACTACCTGAATCACTTTCAATGCCTGAAAAAGATTCCACGGACCAAGCTCGCCAGGAAATGAGTCGTTGTCTCAGACCTATGATTAACAGTCTGCCTGATCATATCCGCGAGACAGTTATCTTATCAGAAATTGAAGGGTTAAAACAGAAAGAGGTGGCAGTTAAACAGGAATTGTCCGTTCCAGGTGTCAAGAAGAGAATTCAACGGGGCCGTTCAATGATGAAAGAGATAATGTTGAAGTGTTGTCAGTTCGAGTTTGATCACCAAGGAAAAATGATTGAGTACGACAGTAAGGACTCGTGTTGTGATCATTGCTGAATTTTCATAAATAAGTGTATCCCTTTTTCACCTATCTCCGTCTTTAAAGTAAGAAGCAAATAATTATTTTTTTAAACCAATTATTAACAGAGGTAAAAGATGCAGAATCAAACAACTAATGAAATCAAACAAGCGGTTCGTGATACGTACGGAAATGTAGCCAAGGCCGGCACAGGTGCAGCAGTCGGATGCGGGTGCGATTGTGGCTGTGGCCCCGGAACACCGGACAATGTTTCGGCCGGTCTTGGTTACTCCAGAGATGATGTAACAGCAGTACCGACTGGCGCTAACATGGGTTTGGGTTGTGGAAATCCACAGGCGATTGCCGCACTAAAACCTGGAGAAACTGTTCTCGATTTAGGCAGCGGTGGCGGTTTCGACTGTTTTCTTGCCGCCAAGGCGGTTGGGGAAGATGGCCGAGTCATAGGTGTGGATATGACTGCGGAGATGATCAACAAGGCGAATGAGAATGCGAAGGAAGGAGAATTCAATAACGTCGAATTCCATTTAGGTGAGATTGAGAGTCTACCGGTGCCGGACCAGTCAGTAGATGTGATTATGTCCAATTGTGTGATTAATCTATCGCCAGAGAAGAGTAATGTATTTCAAGAGGCATTCCGAATACTGAAACAAGGAGGCCGGTTGGCGATTACTGATATTGTTGCCACAGCTCCCCTTCCCGAGGAGGTGCAAAAGGACCTTGCACTTTATGCTGGTTGTATTGCAGGAGCAGCTCTTATTGAAGATTTGGAGTCCATGCTGGCAGGAGCTGGATTCTCAAACATTGAGATAACCCCTATCGATAAAAGTAAGGAAATTATTCGAGAGTTTATACCAGGCAGAAAAATCGAAGATTTTGTGATTTCTGCAACTATTGAGGCTGTAAAACCATAGATTAATCTATTTCATTCCAGAGGTACTGACGAACAACTAAAGAACGGGACGGCAGGTGCTTCGCTGCTATCCTGTTCTTAACCGTTTCTGGCAGTTCTGTCTAATAGACTACCCCGCACAAGGTATATAGCATCAAAACTCAAAACAGCCATTAGACATATTCAAAAAAGAAAAACGGTTTTTTTAAATTGAAACAAAATTTAGGACTTATGATGTCATATGATTTGAGGCGGCAAAATTCTGGGTTCAAGTATTAAAATAGCTTGCCAGCTGGGTAAGTTTACACATTTTCAACTACGTATATGGCCATCATAAGCCCACTCAACTAAAAAGAGCATCCGAGCAAGAT
>CAXMTO010000081.1:0-8870 GCA_964196355.1 uncultured Myxococcota bacterium | reverse complement strand
GTCGTTTACGATCATGCCAACGAAAAACAACAGAAAATTGATAAGAATGAGCAGCAGAACCTTGTTACTCGTTATGGTGAATATCCCTTCAACGAGCGCCTGGGGAACATCTTCCATAACAAAAAGCTGGCTTAGCATCAGGCTGAAAATAATCATAACCATGATGGCACCGACAGCGGTGGCTGAGCTTTTTGCTGCCTTTAAAAAGGTCTCCCAGGTTAAACCTTTATAGATGAGGAAACCAACAGGTATTGAGTAAATCACTGCAACTGCGGCGGCCTCTGTCGGAGTCATGATGCCACCATATATGCCTCCGAGAATGATGATCGGCATGATCAGGGCTGGGATTGCTCTTGAACTGCAGCTGATACCTTCTTTTATGATCTCGGCCTTTGTTGCCGGTGGATCGAGCTTGAGCGGGAATTTCCGGGCCATCACCAGATTGACAACCGAGAAGAGAAAGGTGATAAGCAGACCGGGACCAAGTGTCGCAAGAAAACAGGCAAGGATAGAGGTGTCTGTCACCCAGCCATAGATAATCATGGTAACACTGGGAGGGATCAGCAGACCAAGCACAGAAGAGTTTGCGACAAGTGCCGTTGCATACCCTCGAGGATACCCCTTCTCAGCCATTTCCGGAATGAGCAGCGGGCCTGTGGCGGCTACCCCGGTAAGGCCGCTGCCTGATATCGCTCCGATGATTGCACAACTGACAGAGGCGACAACTCCAAGACCACCTCTGATTCGACCGACAAATATATTGACGAACTTTAACAAACTCGCAGCTATGCCACTTTCACTCATAATTGTGCCGGCAAAGACAAAGAGCGGGATACAGAGAAGAACTGGGTTTGCGAGCTGTGAATACCCCCAGACCATCGTGCCTTCCATTGCTGCGTCACCCAGATAATACATGACCATCAGGGCGCCGCCAAAACAGAACGGCAACGCCACACCAAAACTGAGCAACAATACCAGTACGCCCAGTGCGATTAGAGAAGCAGTTACAATTTCCATCTTATGACTCCTTTGCTGGTGTGGGTGCAACAATGAGATTTCTTGCGTTTTTATAGAGATACCAACCGCTGTAAGCGGTCATCAGGGCCAAACCGATAAATAGAGAACACTCCGCCCAGAATGTCGGGATATAAAGAGTGGGGCTCTCCTTCCAAACCCTTTTAGCATAAAGAAAATAGTCCCATGCCCAGTAGGTAAGCCAGCAGGAAATGATCACAGACATCAAATCTGCGATAACACGCACCACTAATCGGGATCTGTCAGATTTTAAGAAGACATCGAGAACATTTGCCTTTATCTGTGTATCTTCTCTTGCCGCATTTACGCTGCCAAGGAGGTAAAGCCATAATGTTGGATAGACAACAAGTTCATCGAGCCCCATGATCGGAAGTTCAAAAACATATCTCATCAGGACTTGGTAAAATTGCATCACTGCAACGATACTGATGAGCAGTGGCAGTATGTATTTAAAGAATTTCTCCATACCAGTCTCCTCTGACTACGATGATTTTTCCATCATCTTAACTCTTAACAGCGGCGATCACAGAAACTTCAACTAACAGGTCAGGTCTAGCCATTCGGGCCTCTACACAGGCACGGGCCGGTGCATGTCCTTCAGGTATCCAACTGTCCCAGACGGTGTTCATTTCGGCGAAGTCTTTCATGTCCCGGACATAAATAGTTGCAGAAAGTATACAGTCTCGTCCACTGCCTGCTTTTTCAAGCAGAGAGTCAACTTTGGCGAGCATATTTTCCGTCTGCCTGCTCATCGAAATTGAGCCATCCGAACTATCTCCAACCTGCCCACACAGATAAACGGTATCGTTGTGAATGACGATTTTACTCATTCTTTCGGATGTTTCCATACGAATTATGTTACTCATTTTCTTCTCCTAGCACCGGTAAACGGTAAAAGTATTAGTACTAATTTCAGCACCTGCTTTAAGGGTATAAGTGCCTTGGTGGTGTAACCATGTGTTTAATTTTAAAAGGAATTCTTAGATTTCTTTTGTTATGACAGGTTTCCATGAGTAAGGCACTAATGACCTGTTTGTTTACTTTGATTTTTAAAGAGATTCGCCGGGTCAACTCCATCCGCAGCAATATCCATTGCCGCAACTTCCCCAAGAGGAATTTGCTTGAGTGGTGGGCGAATTGTCAATAATCCTGCCCTTGGTATAGAGCAGTTCAGTTCCGCTGCAACAATCTCACCAAGGGCGGGTCCGCACATACGACCCTGACAAGGTCCCATGCCGCAACGAGTAATGGCTTTCACTTCATTCAGATCAGTTACGCCCTGTCTGACAATTGCACGCACATCGCCGATTGAGATGTTTTCGCAACGGCAGAGAATTGTCTCGTCTTCAAAGGCAAAGTGTTTGGGGTTGAAAGCAAAGAAAGCGTCAATAAGAGGCCGTGGATAACCATCTTCTTTCAGTGCCTCCTGTATAGATGCAGCAAGGCGATTACGTTCATAATCAGGTATGATTCCAAGGCACTGTGCAACTTCTAATGCTGCCAGTTCACCTTTATATTCAGCAGCAAGGGCTCCAGTGACAGTTGTCCCATCACCTGCAGCAAATATTTTTTCGAAATTTGTGCGACCCCACTTATCTGTATGCGGGTACCAGTAGCGATGGTTCTCATCCCACTCCATATGGCATTTTAGGAGCCGATAGATATGGGTCTCCGGGATAACTCCAAAATGCAACAGGAGCAGCTCTGCAGGAAAGTTGAGTTTTTTTGTACCATAATCAGCTTCAACCGAAGTAAGAGCTGTTTCACCAATAGCTTTTAAATTTGTTATCCCTTTATAATGAGGGACTTTCGATTTCCTGATGTCCTGGAGCATTTTCACTCCTTTCAAAAGAAAGCCGGTGCCGAGCAGAGCCTTGGGTAGATGCGGAAGAATCTTAGCTGAAGGGATCTTTGGCGTAGTTTCGAGTATGGCAGCAATTTCCGTCTTTTTTTCGATTAACAGTGCCGCCTCCAGAAGCAGAAGCGGCCCGCTGCCCGCGAGGACAACAGGACCCGAGGGACTGAGATCAGCTTCTTTCGCCAACCCGTTTACCGCACCTGCGCCCATTACTCCGGGGAGCGTCCATCCGGGTATTGGCACAGGGCGTTCCATCGCTCCGGCAGCGATAATGATGTAATTAGAGGTTATTCTTTCGGAAACACCATCCCTTGAGTAGCAGACCCGGCCTTCAGGTTCCACATTCCAGACGATAGCGCTATTTATGTATTCCGCGCTGCTCTTTTTGAAACGCTTTCCCAGTTGAAGTCCTCTTCGGTAATCTTCCCCCATCTTTTGCAGGTTTTGTTCAGATGCATTCTCTATATTTCTATAAATTTGCCCGCCAATTCGATTCTGTTCATCCAGGGTTAAGACTTTTAAACCCATCTCTGCGAGGCAAGAACTTGCAGTAAGTCCTGCAGGCCCTGCACCAATGACAATCACATCGTAATGACTGCTCATGATTTCCCTCCGTCGCCTTCTCCCACATTACGATTAACGACCATTCCTTCCTTGATCGTGGTCATACAGGCTTGACGCCGTACGCCATCAATTTCCATCAAACATTCAAAACAGACACCCATAAGGCAGTGGGGAGCGCAAGGCTTTTTCGATGCTTGAGATATTCTCGCTGTGATCTTGCCAATAGCCAGCAGGGCTGCGGCAACACTCATTTCCCCTGGTACAACAGCATTTTGTCCGTCCAGAGTTATTTCGACCATTTCCTTTGTTTCCGTCTCACGCTTAAACATTGAATCTACCATTGCTAAAATGAGAAATCTGAGATGCCTCTTCTTTTTCAAGAATCCAGTCTGCAATTTGTTTTTCTTTGACCGGCGCAAGGGTGATTGCTGAATGTCCGGCAATTACATAAATATTTTTATGATCAGGCAATCTCTCATATATCGGGGAACCGTCTGGAGTCATGACACGAATTGCTCCCCAGCCTCTTATCCAGTTCAGCTTTGCCAGTTCTGGGAAAAGCCTGATTGCTCCATTTGCCTGACTCTTCATCGCCTCAACCGTTACCTGTGCATCATGGGCAGTATCTTCGGTGGACAGGCCGATCATGAAGCTTCCGTCCATTGTCTGGCGTACGGCCAATATTGGAAAATGTAAAACTTTTTTTACGCGCTCGGTGACGATGAGTTGACCACGCTGGGGATAGATGTGCAGTGTCTGGCCAAGTTCTGTCAATAACCTTGTAGACCCGTGACCTGCAGCAATCACAAGTTTATTGCATTGGTAGTTTGCATCAGCAGTAACAACCTCGACACTGCCATCGTTTCTGGGCCTTATGGAAGACACAGCTGAGCCACCATAATAGATTCCGCCTCCGTTCTGGAATGCGCATCGGAGTGCTCCGAGCAGTTTCAGGGGGTTCACATGTCCCTGCTCGGCTGAATACATTGCACCTGAAACGTCGTCACCCAGTTTCATCTCAGGAATCATTGAACCAAACTCATCACGATCCAGCATCCTTACCGGGTAGTCGAAGCCCTCATCACCACAGATTTTGCTTAAGGTCTTAACTGAGTCGGCATAGGCATTAAACTGATCTTCACCTATTGCATGCATTGCTCCGCCGTTCCACTCAAGCTCGACATCGTAGCCGCTTTCTTCTTGAAGTTTTGCAGCGAATTCAGGCCACATCATCGTTGCCATGCGACTCCATTTGGCATAAATAGGATTATTTGCACCTTTGGGCATAAACCAGGTCAAACCGAAGTTGCCGCGTGAGAGACGTTGGGTTGGAAGCTGTTCATCAAGCATGATCACTTTTCCAGCTCCTTTACGGATTAGACCTAAAGCAATCGAGGCTCCGGACATGCCTCCACCAATTACAATAACATCTGTTTTTTTCACTTGATAATCCCCGTTAATCTAGAGAACAGTTAGAGGTCGTGAACAGCGAAAATCATGCCATTTATTCCCTAACGCTTTATTAAAGGACGAACAATATGTTTTACTACTGATAAAGATTTGAAATTACAGCCTGTATCATACGAGTTCGATCGTTTAAGAATCAGAGATCGAAACTTCTCTCAATAATTTTCAACAACCGAAAAAAATAACATAAAACATTGGTTTTGTGCCAGAAACATGGAAATAACCTTACATTATGGTATCAGTCGGAAATGTACCTGGATCCATAACCTGCCTGTCGAACTGCCTTGGAAGTAATCCGGCCTGAAACCACTGAATAAAACTATAAATGGAATAAACCGGCAGGCCGGTCACCTGTCTAACCGCTGCCGCATAAGGTGCCATATTCGTGCACTCAAGAACAATAGCACCCACCTCAGGGTTATTCTCTTTGAGCATTAAGCCCGTCTTTACTAGATCTTGCGTGGCAAGACGAGTGTTGAGTTGTTCTTCATCGCCGAGGACTGCACGGGTAAACTCCACCCCATGCTCTGTCCCCATGATAGGCGTTTCCAGCGGGACCCCGACTGCCCGCAGATGATCATCGGAAAGAGATTGTTGCTTGACGGTAATAACTCCTGCACACCTGCCTGAACCGAGCATTTGATTGATTAGACCTACCTGCATCAAAGAAGAAGATGCCACTGGAACAGGTAGTCGATCAGCCAGTTCTTTTTGGTACAGGGACATGAACCCACAGCTCGTTGTTATTCCATCGGCCCCTTGAGCCACAAGTTCCAGGCCTTCTTCTACAAAGGCGTCCAGTAAGCCATCAGCGCGTTTGTTTACTACCAGGTCAAGCGATGCACCCTTCACTGTGCGAAGCATAACGGTAAAAGGCCAGGTGGTGCCATTGCCGATATCTCCATGTACTCTGGGAAATTTTGTTTCCAGCATCAGGATTCCAACGGAGGCCCCATAGAAATTTTTTCCACCGTAAGCAATGTCATTTTTCATCTAGTCACCTTGTCACATTCATTTACAATTTATTAAAGGTTGTCATTGCATCACGGCGGTATGTCTTTGAAAATGTTCCTGTCAAGTAATCAAGTTGTCTATGCTGTTGACTGTTTTTTATTATATTACAAGCCGAACATGAATCATGTCTGCAAAGATGAGGCCGGTTTAGCACAACAAGACTTTTTTGTGGTGTTTTGTGCCTAGCATTTCACATCATCGACATAACGTATTGTTAATAAGTTGTTTTTTTATTCCTTTGTGTTGTTTGACCTTTTCCAGATAGTCATGAATGGATTGGTTCCGCAGGTCTTACACAAATTTATTTCAACTCGAGTGTGTCTCACTATGAAACAACCGTGCCTCTCATGATCTTTTTCGTCACTGTTAAAGGGAATCGCACCCGGTGTCTCACAATAAGACAAGTATCAAAATGAGAAAGACCAGTTGAAGACTATATGTCTCTGTAATAATTGTTTGGTTCGTAACTTGTGATGGGTGAAATTATTTGGAAGTCTATAATTATTCGTTAGGATCAGAGGAATCGTGCCGAGTTGATAGGACCCTGCGCGACCAAGTTGACCTTATCTGTACATCTCTTCAACGTATGTGTGCCTACCTCTACTTGATATTTCGGTTGTGAGTCTCTGGTTCCCAAGGGACCGAATACCTAACACATTTGAACTTGCCGCCCTTACGAGATAATTCCAGAAAATCAATAGCCATACCAAAGCCACCAAATATCATATAAAGTTGTTATTTCCCATCGATTTGAGGTCTCATGTAAAAAATCATAATCCAATTCCTTTACGGCCCCTGTCCGACAGGACTTCCGACTTTAAGCCCGGAGTACATCGAGTGTTAAATCACTCCTGTATTCCGGGATTTTTTTGATCTGTCCCTTATCTCACAGGCTCATCCCTCAAGGGACGTCCTTGCCTTCATCTGGTAATCCATGCTAAATTGTTCACACAACCCAGGAACACTTACCGGGGGGCAACCACATGGATTCCGTCTCCATCGGCCGTACAATCATTCACCAGACGGCAATTACGGGGTAAGTTTTGATGTGCCTCTGTGGTGAAGGTCGTTTGCCTGATTAATATTAATGAAGCATATTTTGCGCTCCATGTTTGCCGGTATTACTGGCTCCACGAGAACCTGGTTATAGGCAATCTATTATGGCTATTGTGTTGAAAATGCCTTATCGTCACCAAGTAGTGCAGCTTCTTCAAATAACCTAATTGCTTTGGATATTTTTTTTTCTACATAATCGCCAGTGTAGTATATGTAACCCAGTTGACAAAGAGATTTACTATGATATTGATCAGCTGCTCTTTCGCACCAGTAAAGGCTCTTTTCTGGATCATGTGAAACCTCATTACCGATAGCATACATATGACCGACTTGGAACTGAGCATCTAAATCATTACGTTCATTGGCATTTTTCTTGTCCTGCTGCCGTGATGAACCTTTCGCCCGAGGCTTTAGTCCCCGACTCAAGTTAGTGCGGTCAAAAACCATTATGGAAGGTGCTGATTACTGTGATTTTAGGTATTATTTGCAACGTGAATGATTATGAAATTGCTAATGGATCACAACTCTCGGAATGTTGTCCGGCTAGGCGACTTTGATTTTAATAGATATCTGGGATATTGGTAGTAATTGACCAAGAACCTAGGGGTAAGATATGAATAAAGTGGTCAATTTTCTTAAGAAATGGGCTTCAGGAAAAATAGTAGTAGGGTTTTTCATAGCTACGATGGTTGTCTATCTGACAATGTTGAACTATACACTTCCTGTCGTTAAGAGCTTTGCACAAGGAAAAACACTATTTGACTTATCGCCGACTGGATATTCATATGAATCTGCGGTCTCACTGCTTGAAGCATTAGGTGTCGAAGGGAGGAATGTTTATCTAAACCTTCAACTGCCAATGGATTTTATTTATCCTGGATTATTTGCAATCTCATATTCATTACTTCTGACATGGATTTTCGGCAAGGGTTATGCTGTTGATTCTAAAATATTCTATTTTACTGTGATCCCATTCTTTGCTGGCTTTTTTGACTATCTAGAAAATATTGGCATCATTCAAATGATTAAATCATATCCCAATGTCCCTCACGAGCTAGTTAACGTTTCTAGCACCTTCACTATATTAAAAAGTGTTTTCACTACGATTTTCTTTATTTTACTTTTTGTGGGGATTATTAAAATCATTAAAAACAAGCGGACCTCAGTTAATTCGAATAGTTTAAAAACTGGGTAACAAGATCGACTATTTGGGTAGCAGGGAATTTTCTCCCTCGCCCAATCGAAGGATCATTTCAATTCAGAAACTGTTTTAAAAACGAAAATTTTTCTATTTTGGTATAATTTTCTGTTTTGCATTTTACGACAGACAAGAGGGATGCAACCACAACTATCAGGTCCCGCTGTTTTGCCGCTATTCTCAAAATCTGTTGTGCATTAACTTTCAAGCAAACCTATTGCTTAATAGCAAATTTTCCAGTGGTAAGATTAAAATCCCAAGATGCTTACAAGATACGTTGTGAAACCAGCTCAAAAAGATTTTCTGTAATTATCAATAAAGTTGTGTGCTCCATTTACAGCTGGTTTTCTGGAAGTAATTTTGAATTTTGAAAAGAGCCAGAATGCTCCTTGCTGGTCATGTTTTTTAAGCATGACCACGTAGTAACTGATGAGGAATAAGTTCATGAGTTAAGGTAGTATAGGGGAAATTTATTGACACAGTTGTTACTGATTTGTGGTGATATACCATGTGATGTATAACGGGGCCGGTTTATTTTGTTGATGGGAAATCGAATGGCTCCGGTTAATGGTTGTTCTGGCATATATTTCATGGTAGCAGGTGGGGGCTTTTGAAAGGCGGCTTTGATCCCTGTTTTTGCCCCCCTGCTGTTTGCCATAAAAGCGATTACTTATCACC
>CAXMTO010000080.1:0-10627 GCA_964196355.1 uncultured Myxococcota bacterium | reverse complement strand
TTGCTATTTTCAAACTCAATTTCACACTCCTCTGTTTTTATTTAGTACATTACTCTTGAATTTCTTGTTTTTTATGACAGAAGAAAATATTCTTATCTGAAATCATAATGTTAGAAAAACCTTCAAGGTACTCATACCCCCTTGTGGGGTGTTAAAAAGTTATCAAACCCAGACAAGCAGGACTCAGTTCAGTACCCCCTTGAGGGGCGTAAGTACGATGGGGGTGTGATCACGCCCCAATAAGTTTTCCCTCACTGTCGACCATCGCAACAACAAAACCATTTTGTGTTGCAGCCTCTTCAAGTTCTTCAATATGGACGGCCTGAAGTTCATATTTTTTCCCTTTTTCCCTCGGCAGGGTAAGAAAACAGTCATTTGCATCTTCCTTACTGCTGAAGGTGGGTATAAAGTTGGCTTCCTCCTCTTCATTATACAAACCGAGAAAGCTTTCATCGGAACCAGGATCACAGACAAACACGTAAACCCAACTCGTTTTCTGCTCTTTTTTAACCATAATCTATCTCTTTTCTCTTAAATAACCGCAGAGTGATTTCACTATTGCGCCAGAAATATGCTAACCCGACAAGTTGGAAAACCTTCTAGAGTCCCTGGATAAGTGCCTTGGTGGTAACTCTAAGTTTCTAATTTCAAACCCCTCTCACAATTTCTTGTTTTTTATGACAGGTTTTATGGAGTAAGGCACTAATTTTCAAACTAGTATATACATAAACATCTTCCGAATAAAAAAAAGCCCCATTCCGTGAGGAATGAGGCTCTTAAGTACAAATAATACGATTTTAAAGGCTATAAAACCCGTTTAAATTTCCAGATACGAGTCGGAGAACAAAATATCTCCCATTATGACCTTAACTGTTTTCACATAATCGCCAAGTTCTTTTGACAGACTTGCAGGATCAGGGGCATTTCCATCCATGGCCTGGTGAATAACGTCCACGATATCCTGTCGTCTTCCCTTGGCAACATCTGTAAGTACTGTGTCGAGGGGATCAGAAATTACCGCCTTCATCCCGTATCGTTCAAGCATAACCATGTAGGTGGTGTTAAGTATTGGTCGGAGATCTACAGGAGGGCCATTTGAAATATTAGAAAGGCCGCAGGTGCTCATTGAACCCGGAGCCATATCTTCCAGCATCATCTGGAAATCAAGCAGAGACACAAGCTGGGCCTGCTGGATGTTGACGGGAGTAACGATACCGTCAACCCAGATTTTCTCATTGGGGATTCCAGCCTCATTTGCGGCATAGAGCAACTCAACGGCTAAAGCGGCACGCTCGTTCTCATCACGGGGTAACCCATCCGGCCCCCACATAAGGGCAACAATATCGGCTTCATACTTGGCAGCCATCGGCAGCATAACTTCATATCGCTCCGGACGTGCCATGATTGAGTTAACTATATGGGGTTTGCTGGCAGGTTTTAATACTTTTAACCCTTCCTCAATTGCCTGAATATTAGAAGTGTCGAGAAGCAACGGAATATCAGGAACAACTTCCTGAACGACTTCACATACCCATGGCATCAGCTCATGGCCATCTTTTTTGGCCGGCCCAAGATTAATATCTATATAATCCATGCCAAGCTTCTGTTGCTCAAGGCACTCTTCCTGGATAGGCTTGGCATCACGTTCCTTGTATGCCTTACCAATCACTGTCGAGATCACATTAAGGCTTTCGCCAAAAAGAATCATAGTTGGTCTCCTTTCATTCTATAAGTTAAACTACTTCTCGCTCTTCTGGTTCAGTATAATCGCGGCCAGATTTGACCGCAGTTACACTGTTTTCCTTTTGACATTTATTTAGCCTTTAAAAAACCGGCAAGATGGGCTGATTCTCTCGGTCCGACAGTGATAGTCCAACCTGGCAGTTCTTCTTCAACATCACCTGCGATGGCTGCAGCATATCCGGGGATAATCAGTTCGGTATGCTTGACCTTGTCCATAATCCCACATTTTTTAACAAACATGCCAACGTCATCACCGCCAAACTTGCCAGCTGCCCAGGCGGTAAGGACAGAGAGTCCCTCAGAATCTTTGATAAGCAACCATGAAGAAACCTTACTTGCCTCTATTTCACCCGAAACTATAAAGTAAGTGAGAGCGAAGTTGGTAGTCACCAGGACAGGTGAATTTTCGTCAGGAGTTCCAATCTCAAAAATACCTTCAGTTACAGTCATTGGCCTCTGCGGGTCAGTAAAAATATTCAATCGTTCAAGCAACAGAGGGAACATCACTTCAGTCGTCAAATTTGAAAGAACGACAATTCCACCATACTTTGCGACAAACATTCCGGCGATAAGTGCCTCCATATCAAGGGTGGAAGCCATTTCGCATGGAAAAGTGATGGTTGGGAAACCAAGGGCTTTATTGTTGTCTTTCAACGCTGCTCGACGGATGGCAACTTGGTCTTCCAGGGCCTGTTTCACATCTCTTGAACCGCTGTCGAGTACCAGATCCTTTAACCCCATACCGGTTAATTTTTCAGTCAAGGCAATAAGCCCGTCTATGGAATCGGCTTTTACAGCAAGCGGCAATCCATTGTCGAGTGCAATCTTACCAAAAGCATCTGCATTGGCTTCTGTCGCAGCGTAAATCAGAGGACGTTTAAATCCGGCAGCAGCAACAGCTCCACTCATAACTTCTGCATTGTCGCTCATGAGAACGAGATTGAACTCAGAAGTTTCAGCTATCAGTTTTGCAAGTGTAGCAAAGGCCACACCGTCGCCATTAACATCCTTTATCGCGGCCAGTTCCGGCCTTAAATTCAGGCCCACGCGCTCATACTGCAGTCCATTCCACCCTTTCAATATTGCTTCAACCTCTTCAACAGGTGTATCGGAGGTTATTATCCCGGCAAATAAGGTAGGATTAAAGAATGTTTTTTCATGCCTGCACAGGACAGTCTCACCACCGGTTTTCGCTTCACGAACCCCCTTGCCCACGGCAACCGGACGAATCGGCGGAGCGGAAGCCTCTGCGAGCTGTGCCCTTGCATCATCTGAGACATAGGGGCAGGAGTCCAGCTCAGCCTTACCGGATGCAAGATTCATAGCAAAAGCAAGACATGTAGGAACCCCGCACTCTTTACAGTTAGTTTTTGGCAGGAGTTTAAATATTTGAATTCCTGTTAACGCCATTTGTGTCTTCTCCTTATTTCTATTTCAGAGCCTGAGACGCACGACTGTTGTACTTCAACAACAGTCATGCGCTTCTCTACTGCACTTATGAACTAACCTATGATCGAATCCATGCTCAATGCCGGGTGCCCCTTTTCTTCGAGCCAGGGCAGAATTTCTTCTTCTGTCACACCGACAGTCTCATCGGCGATCATGTCGACGAAGTTCTCTACTCCCATCTCAGCAGCTCTTTGATTTAATCTCTCACGAATCTCTTCTTTAACAATCTTCGGCATCCAGACCATACGCAGGACTCCGCCATCGCCAAGAATGAATTTCTTCTGAGTAATATTAAATTTGGAGTGGCCAACAAAACCCGGTGAAGAAGCCCCGCCGCCCATAACACCTGCCAGGGTGGTGAACTTCATACCAGACGGAGTCTCTCCGGCATAATCGCGACCAACTGTCATAATACCATTACAGCTTGGCAGCATGGCAGCAATACATTCACAACAGCCGCAAGTGGTCATCGGGGCCTCTACCATAGAGTAGAAGTTGTACGTATCAACGGCGCCTTTAGAGGCGATTTTAATAAATTTATCTACACCTTCAAACCTGCCGAGTACAGGGTCAAGCACCTTACCTTTTTGAATCGGCTGATTCGGGCCGGTAGGATTAATTTCAAAAGCTGCCTTACAGTCCATCCAGTTATATGCGCCGCAGAGCCCGGTTCTCTCTGGGCTTACAGTACAGATATGACTTGGAGCAAAAGACTGACAGAGACTGCAGGAGTAGAAAGTTTCTACATCTTCATCCGTCATTTTATCAACACGGGAATCGCGTGTTACATACTCAGCTTTAGCCTGAGCAGTCAGCTTTTCCACATCCTTCTGATCAGTATAAAGCGTCACTTGAACTTTATCGACTATCTTCTGGAAATCCTGATGAAATTTAGCATGCAAAACAACTCCAAGATCTTTCAGGGTAAAACCTTTAGCAACGGCAGCCTTGGCAATCCGCACCCAGGCAATATCTCTCTGACCAATATGCATAACACCCTGAATATAGTTGATCAGGTGGTGGATCTGGCGCTCCATGATAGGTTCAAAATCCGTCTGAAATTCACGACCGGCGATTTGCACTGAGATACCCAGGGGCAGAGTGTCTCCCTCCTTCATATCACCAATGTCCGGGCCGACCACTGTGACTTTGCCATCTTCGATCTCGTTCATTTCAGCCATTTTGACCAATTCAGTACATTTGGTTTTACCACCACCCATCTGTCCAAAAAGGTCGCCGCCACGAACACGCTCACCCTCAAAGGCCGGGCCGAAAGCACACGGGACGTCGATCTCAGTGATATTTATCTTCAGGCCGCGCACCTCAACAGATTTCTGGCAAATCTCGTCATGGGGCACATTGGCAACAACATGTTCATAAGTACAGATACCTGTAGGCAGAATCTCAGGAATATCTGTATCGGCCAGGGTCGGAAAACCCCAGTTAACACAGCCTGCAGCTGCCACGGCCCATTCTGTACCAACATCGCCCAGAGCATTGACAAAGGCGAAAATACGGTTCTTGTTGTACATCAACATCTTCCTGTAGTCACCGGGCTGTACTCCGCCAAAGGCCATGGCCGCTCTGTTAGCAAAACCAAGGGCAAAAACTGCTGAAGATATATCTGGGCCAAAGGGAACAATGCGAGTGTTCCAGCCGACCTGCATACCAGCCTCAAGACACTGCTCAATTACTGTCTTGCCGTTGTGGTTTGCCGCACAGAAAATATAGAGACTCTTCTTCTGATAATCTTCAACAATCATCTTGGCAGTTTCAGCATCGGGAGCAGCGCCTACAACAGCTGCAAAACCCGGAGCCGAGCCATCAACAAACTCAACACCACGCTTTCTCAGGATGGTGTCATCCGCCGGCCCTACCCAGATTTTTCCTGCTTCGATGTCAGGATCTTCTGTAGGAATATAGAAATCGGGCTCGGCCAGAATTCGGAGAGCTTCCTTTACCTCATAGGCAAAAATACCCGCCATACCGGCATCAAGCAGCGGCCCGAGGTATGGCAGATGGTTTGCACCTTTGACATGGGGTGGCAACAACCCACGGGCAAACTCCATCGGTTTTTTCAAATCTTCAAGGGTCTCACACTTCATTCCGGTCAATGAATAGATAACCGGAAGAAAATATGCCGTGTTTGGAAACCCAATTTTTGTGCTGGCATCCTGAGACTGAAGTGCTCTCTCAAGCTCTCCTTCCACCTGTGATACCACCTTATACCCACCCTGTATAGCCGCGAATGCTACTAATCTTGACATGCCTTACTCCTTTTCTAAGGATTTATAATAACGTCTTGTATTTCTGTTATATTATTCCATTCCGAGGGCTTGTCGATCAGCCATATCCATAAGCACTCTGTCACGAGCCTTGTCGATACCAAGCGCCTTCCGCTTTTCGTCAATGTGAGCAATCATCTTATGAGCATGCTTGATTGGGTCAGCTTCACAATCCCATTTACCGCCATACATTTCCTCCATGTCTTTATAGAGATGGTCTTTAAATACAGGGGCGCCTTCAATAGGCATATGGTAGCCAAATATTGTGTATACACCGGAGGCAACGAAATACTGACCAATGGCAATCGCCTTTTCGCTCATCCATTCAGGAGCACTACCGGCGACTGGAAGATCAGAAAGATCATCACCAAGCCCCCCAGCTTTTACCATTTCTGTTGCGGCCAGAAGTATCCGGCTGTTGTCTACACAGGAGCCCAGATGAAGGACAGGGGGTATACCCACAGTCTCACAGACCTCTTTCAGGCCGGGACCACAATATACCGCTGCCGCCTCAGGTGTGAGCAGCCCATGAATACCAGCAGCTATAGCACTACAGCCGGTTACCAGAACGAGCACATCATTTTTAAGCAGCTCTTTGATAATAGTAATATGCTCTTCATTGTGTTTGGTACGAGCGTTGTTACAGCCAACAACCCCGGCAACACCGCGAATGCGGCCGTTTATGATATTGTCATTGAGGGTATAGTAACTTCCGCGGAAAGAACCGCCGAGATGATACTGAATCGACTCGACACCAAAACCGGCTACCTGGGTACCCTTATGCCTTGGGATCATAACCTCAGCACCGCGGTTTTCGAAATTGTCAATTGCCATTTTGACGATCCGTTTCGCATCTTCTCCTGCATAATGCTCGTTAAATTCAATGTGGATAACATTGTCCTGTTCCATCCTTGCGATAGGATGAGTGGTTATCAGTTTTGTATGAAAACATTTTGCAACATTTGCGAGGTTCTGCATAATACACTGAACATCAACAACCATTGCCTCACAGGCACCGGTAATAATGGCAAACTCCTGCTGCAGAAAGTTTCCAGCCGGCGGGACGCCATGGCGCTGCAGCATCTCATTTGCGGTACAGCAGATACCGGCCAGCTGAATGCCCTTGGCACCTTTCGTAGCTGCATAATCGATCATTTCCTGGGACTGGGCTGCAGCGATAATCATCTCTGAGAGAAGCGGCTCATGTCCATGTACAATAATATTGACATGGTCATCTTTCATAACACCGAGATTAGATTCAGCCTGAAGCGGAGAAGGACTTCCGAACATAACGTCCTGGAGATCGGTACCAATCATCGAGCCGACCCAGCCATCAGCCAGTGCAGTACGGGTACCCTGCTTCATAAGATTTTTATAATCCTGGTCAACGCCCATAAGCGTTCTGTGCATACATTCTACGATTTCTCTATCAATATTTCTTGGCAGAACACCCTGTTTTTCCCATTTATCCTGCAGGGGCTGTGGTGCTCTTTTAAGATAGGAAGCTGTCAGTTCAGGCTTACCCCACTCGCGAATGGCTTTTTCCGCAACTGCCAGAGCTATTTCATCAATATCTCTGTCTTTGGTAACACCATCTTCCTCGACAGTAATTGCCACATCAAAGTAGGGTGCGATCTGAATAAGTCTCGCGGGGTCTTTAACCTTGTAATCCATTGCCTCTTTTCTTGCCGCGGCCAGAAAAGTTTCGGCAACCGCACGGCCATGATCAGAGTGAGCCGCTGCCCCACCTGCTATCATTCTGACAAAGTTACGGGCACAGATGGTATTTGCAGTGGCACCACAAAGCCCTTTTCTCGTATCCTCACCTTCAATGCCCCCCTTGGGCAGGGGCAGACGACAAGGTCCCATTGCGCAATTTTTACAGCATATCCCCTGCAGACCAATAGCACATGGTTTCATGGTCACTGCACGATCGAAAATAGTTTCGATCCCGAGTTCCTTTGCTCTACCCATCATCTGTTGTGTTGCAGGTTCCATAGTAGCTTCCAGTGGGTTGGCTACTTTTGGTGCCTTTACTGCTGCTTTTGTTAATTCTGCCATTTGAGACTCCTCCACATTATTTTTTTGATTATCAACTAATCACGACACAGTCTTCCGTTTCTCGCTTACGACGTTGATAACCTTATCAGGCTCTCTTGTGCATTCTATTTAATGATGCCAGGATCTTCTCCTGCTGATCCAGTTGAATAGCTGCTGCTGTAATAGTGATTTCTTCCTCAAAATCTGTTTCAGCAGCTCTGGCAGGCGCCTTATGTGCCTTAGCCCGAAGTGCTTTAAGAGCTTTTTCCTCTTCCTCACGTTTTTCTAATTCGGCTTTAGCTGCATCCGCCTCAGCCTTGACTTTAGCTTCGGCTTCTGCTTTAGCCTTCGCTTCTGCATCTATTTTTGCCTGGGTTTCTGCCTCAGCTTTTGCTTTAGCCGCCGCCTCCGCTTTTGCCTCAGCTTTTGCTCTAATCTCTGCATCTGCTTTAGCCTGGGCCTCTGGATCTACAACCGGTTCAGGTTTGGCTTCTACCTTAACCTCTTTTTTGACTGGAGCTGGTTTTACCTCTTTAGCGACAGGTTTTGGAGCAGCTTCTTTAGCAGGTGCAGCCTTTTTCGCAGGAGCAGCTTTTTTCTCCTCCTCTTTTATGCTCAGATCCAACTCAGGTGCAAGTGCGGCGAAATCCACCTCAACATCTGCCATAATCTTGGCAATAGGCTGAGCTTCCATTAAAGAGCCGCCATCGGCAAGGCCGTTAATAAACTCCTTTGTGAGTCGGATGGCTTCCGGGTGACGCATAATCAGAACGTTAGAGCCACTCATCAGATAGGAAACTGCACCAACTGACTCCATCATTATGCCACGCTTTTCCGGATCCCCAAGAAGAGGTGCCTCTTCTGCGCTCTGTTTGGCTTCTTTGCATTTCCAGACTTCATTGCCAAGATTATTTACCATTGGGAACTGGAGTTTATCATCGCCTTGTACCATAGAAGCCATACTCAGTCTTTCCATAACTGAATAGGTATATTCCAGTCCATACCCGAGACCACCTGTGGTTGGATCAACCAGAAGTTTGTCCATGGGCATACCCAAATTTTCAAGAAGAATATTAACCTGTTTTGCAAGATTAACATCAATAGGGGATGAGGATATAAGAGTATGGCCATAGCCCATGGCTGCGGCCCCGATTCCCTTATAATTTTTCTCTTCAACTGGCCCGAGTACCAGGTTTTCACCCTGGCACTGCTCTGCTACTACTTTGAGAACCTCCTCATCTTTATCCGGTGAAGCGCAACCCCAGACAATGACCGGAACATCAACTGCTGCAAGAACATTCTTAACAGTCGCCGCTGCTGACTCTGGACTTGCGTCTTTATCATTCGGGTCAATACTTTTGAGTTGGATCACAATGGCCTCAGCACCAAATTCCTCCACACACTTTTTGGCCCAGGCGGCAGGGTCGGAAACAACATCTTTAAAATGTGCCAGTACCGGTTCCGGCCAATCCTCCGGTTCCATGTCCCAGATTTCCATTGCAACCACCGGCTTATTCGGCATGTCTCCTTCGAAAGTATAAAAAGGATAACATGTCTCACCTCCTACGGTGATGGCAGAGTCCCCTTTGCCAATGGAAATTTCCTTAATGCCGCCGGTATAGGATTCCTTCTTGATTTCAAATCCCACTATAGCCTCCTTCCTGGTGAATATTATTCTCCTGAAGATCATTATCTCAATAACAATCTCCCCATTTCAGCCTAACAGCTTATTATAACGGTAAAACTATATAAACGACTCTCTTGTTTCCTTTACAGTCTGAGGGTTGGTAACCGTTCAATTAACGGTTGAACCCTGTTGTAGCTTCTTTCTTGCCATCATACGCTCATTTAATTTCGGAAATTTTTCAATCTCTGTATGTGGCAGAAACATTGCGGCGATATAATTATCCATATACGAAGGTGTCTCAGAAAGCTCAAAATTCGTCATTTTCTGAGTAACCTTGACGACGTCCTTACGAATTCTATTTGTCAAGGAACTCATCCGTGCACCCATAAGAGATCCATTACCTATGAAGGTAACACAATCCGGGTCGATTTCCGGCAGGAGACCTATAGTCATAGCCTTTTCGAGATCGATGTAACTCCCGAAACCACCGGCAAGAATAATATGTTCCACCATATCAAGTGTCAGTCCCACCTCTTCAAGAAGGGTCATACAACCGCTGTATATGGCTCCTTTGGCACGGATAAGGTTTTCAATATCCGGCTCAGTCAAGGCGATATCACGGCTAATCTGAGTTTCATCCATCCAGGATATTACATACTCCCAGACATCGTTTCTCTTACGTATCCGCGGTGTTCCAAGTTCCCGATTAAATTTGCCACTGTTATTGATTACGCCCATTTCAAACATAACGGCCGTCATGGTGATCAGGCCCGAACCACAAATACCCTTCGGCCTGACATCGCCGATGGTAAAAATCATCGGCTCAAAAGATACGGGATCAATAGAAAAATCTTCAATAGCCCCCTTGGCAGCGCGCATTCCAAACTCTATTCCACCGCCCTCAAACGCAGGACCGGCTGAACAGGCCGTACAGGCCAGCCAGTCATTATTTCCCACGACCAACTCAGCATTAGTGCCTATGTCAAGAAAAAGCGTCAACTCTTCGCTCAGATACATCCCTGAACCCATCACACCGGCAACGATATCTCCCCCGACAAAGCTTGAGACCTGCGGATAAACCCGTGCAATAACATGGTCGTTGATATCGATGCCGATTGTTGCGGCCCTGAACGGCGGATAGAGTGTGGCGGTAGGCACATATGGCGCTCGCCGGATATTAGTGGGATCAATAGAAAGAAGCAGCTGGGTCATTGTCGTATTGCCAGATAAAGTGATAGTTGAGATATTCTCTCTATCCACCTCTGACTTGGCAATAATTCTTTGTAATATACTGTTGATTGTAGCAACGACCACTTCCTGAAGTTTTTCCAGACCACCGGGTTTTTCAGCATAGATAAGCCGGGTAATAACGTCCTCACCATAGCTTATCTGCCCATTAAAATCACCAGCCTCAGCTAGACATTTACCGGTTGAAAGATCAATAAGCTGCCCATAAATTGTAGTCGTTCCGATGTCGAGGGCC
>CAXMTO010000079.1:0-7287 GCA_964196355.1 uncultured Myxococcota bacterium | reverse complement strand
CTTTTTTCCCGCAAGATCAAGGTCTCTGATTGTGTTCATAATCTGCCCGTTTGTTTGTATTCTTGGATACTATTAAAGCAATACTTTATTCATCACCAGCGCATCATCTACTGGCTGGCTATAATAGCCTTTACGCCTGCCAACCTGACTGTATAAAAACTTTTCGTATAATCGTCGTGCGGCCATATTTGCTCCGGCGACTTCGAGAAAAATCGAAGCCACCCTTCGCTCCGCACATTCCTTTTCAAATTGCGCAAGAAGTGCAGACGCCACCCCCCTTATTCTTTCGGCCTGGGCAACGGCAATTCTTAAAAGTTCCGCATCTTCTCCAATCAAAATCCCGCAGCACCAACCAATTACGACACCAGCACCATCGCCACAAGCCACCAGCTGCAAACCGGAAGGTCTGTCAATTTCCTGGCGTACAGACGCGATCGGCCATCCTGATTCCAAGCTGCTTTCGAGAGCTACGACCCCAGCAATATTTCCAGGTAAAATAGTGCTGATATTCACAGAATTAGCACCCCACAAGGGGGTATAAGTACCTTGGAGGTATATTTAACCACATAATTTAAAAATGCATTCCTCAGTTTCTTGTTTTTTACACCCCTCAAGGGGGGTACTGAAAAGAGTGACTGGGTTTCAGTAGTAAGGTACTAAAGCATTTCCCCTGCCACTTTCACAGTCAGATCACCAAGCATATTGGTATAGCTGCCGAGTTCGTTATCATACCATCCGTACACCACAGCCTGTGTCACCGGGACATTTAAAATAGGATCGGCGCCGGACACCAGGCAATCAGCCTTTACATGCTCCAGGTTGACTTGAATAGCAGCTGTACGGGTATGAGTCTCAGATCCTTCTATCACTGCTGCTGCAGCCGGAGCCCCCAGAATATCTGAAGAGACATTGTGTTTTTCAGTGAACTGCAAATAGGGGCTGCCTTCCGCAAAATCCCTGTAGATACCATTAATCATACTTCTCTTAATCGGATCATCGATTTCATCCTGTAGGTTTAGAACCAGAACTATAAGAGAACCTGAGGAGGTGGGAATACGTACAGATTCAGCCATAAACCCGATAGAGGCCATTTCCGGAATAACAAGTGCCAGCGCTTTGGCGGCACCTGTCGTAGTCAGGATTATATTATTCAGGATAGAGCGGTTTTTCCTGAGATCAACGGCTCCTGTCGCGGGCAACCTGTCGAGAACCTGCTGGCTTCCCGTGGCCGCATGTACTGTTACCATTGACGCACTGAGAATTTTATCTGCCCCGATCATTTCCATCAGCGGTTTGATCATATATGAAAGACAGGTTGTGGTACATGAAGCGGCAGAGATAAGAGAATGCTGGCTCGAATCATACATCTCATCATTAATTCCCATCACTGTGGTGATGGCATCTTCAGGCATTTCAAGCCCCTTTGACTTAATCTTAAAAGGAGCAGAGAGAACCACCTTTTCAGCACCTGCCTGCATATGGCCGCGCAGGGCTCCCCTGGGCGCATCAGGATCTGTTGTGGGGTCGGTAAACCCTCCTGTTGAATCGACTACGAGTTTAACACCATTTTCATGCCAGGCGATATCTTTGGGATTCCTGGCAGAACGCAGAATGGATACCGGAATTCCATTCACAACCATTGTGCCATCTTTATCGTTTAACTCCTCAATTACCTGCGGACATTTATGGCCAAAAAGGTAGGTACCTAGTCTTCCGTAAGTTGAATCCCTTTCTATCATTGATGCCAGATCATCCAGACCACAGCCAACCTCACGACCGATATTGACGACAATCTCCGAAAAATGTTTTCTCGATACGTGATGCCAGAGGGAAAGCTTTCCAATTCGTCCCAGACCATTGATACCTAATTTCATAGCAATGCTTCTCCTTTCCTTGTAGAATGGCATGCTTGTGTCAACTTTCCAACACGATGCCTGCTGTATCCGAAAATCAACAATATTATGTGTTTTTTTATGAGGATTAGCTCCCCTTTTATGTAGCACTAACTCTTCTGATGCGCAACAATATAAAGACTAACACCGGTATACGGTAAATAAATCCTGCACTCTTTTCAGTACTCGCTTGAGGGGTATAAGTACCTTGGTGGTATGTATAACCACATAAGTTCAAAATACATTCCTTAGTTCTTGTTATTTATTGCAGTGCTTCTGGAGTAAGGTACTAACCCGACAGGTGGGAACACCTTTTAGAGTCACTGGATAAGCACCTTGGAAATATTTCTAACCACATAATTTTAAAACATATTACTCAGTTGCTTGTTTTTTGTGACAGGGTTTCTGGAGTAAGGTACTAAATAACAGGCCAAATTATTCATGGAATTTGCAACACCACTCATTCACGGTACACTCATAAAAAGATACAAACGATTTCTCGCAGATGTCCAGCTGGCCGACGGTCAAATTATCACAGCACACTGCCCGAATACAGGAACAATGCTTTCCTGCTCGACTCCCGGAAGTGGTGTTTATCTCTCTATTTCAGACAATCCCAAAAGAAAGTACCCGCACACTCTGGAAATGGTGAGGGACAATGAGACCTGGGTAGGGGTAAATACATCGCTCACGAACAAACTTGTCGTTGAAGCTATAACAAAGGGTCAGATTCTTGAGTTTGCTGATATCGACAGTGTTAAAACAGAGGTAAAAACGTCCTCCAAGAGTCGCCTTGACCTCCTCCTCACGCAACATGATCAACTCACCTATGTAGAAATCAAAAACTGCTCACTGGCAATTGATGGCTGTGCCATGTTCCCTGACGCGGTGACAGCCAGAGGCACCAAACATCTCAACGAGCTCATCCGACTGAAAAAAGAAGGTTTTGGAAGTTGTATTTTTTTCCTCGTCCAGAGGATGGATGCGGACAAATTTAGACCGGCTACACAGATTGATCCGGTTTATGGTAAAACGATCACTCAAGCAATGACGGCGGGAGTTCAGACTCTTGTGTACCAGGCAGAGGTGAGTCCCTCCGGCATAGAGGTAGTGAGACCCCTTCCCTATATAGTAGAGTAGGTCGCGGGCTACACACCCTACTCAATAATTACCATCATTCAATAAGGTTTGCCAACCGCCCCCAGCGAATTGATGTAAGACGTTGCAGCGAAAAGAGGGGCTTCTTGATGTCCCAGGACCAGTAAAGTATGAATGCTTTGCCTAAAACATCCTTTTGATCTACAAACCCCCAGAACCTACTGTCATAGCTATTATCCCGATTATCCCCCATGACAAATATGCGATCTTCCGGCACCAGAATCGGTCCCATATTATCTCTCGGACTGGATTTTGTATCCAGAATTGTAGTTGAAGATATATGAGCATGAGAATCTACAATCGGTTTACCATTTACAATAACCTTTTTGTCTCTTATCTCTACAGTATCTCCGGGAGTACCTATCACTCGCTTTATATAATCAACCGACCGGTCCTTCGGGAACCGAAAAACAACGACATCTCCCTGATCAATTTTTTTAAAAGGCACTAGAACAGTACCTTTAAATGGTAATTTAATACCATATAGAAACTTACTCACCAACAAATGATCGCCTATTTGCAGCGTCGGTAACATTGATCCGGAAGGTATCTTAAAAGCCTGTACTACAAAAGTCCTTATAAACAGGGCGAGTAGAACTGCAATTACAATTGCCTCCAAATATTCTCTAAAAACAGACTTTTTTCCCCGTTTACCTACCAAAATCTAACCTCTCATCCATTGTTATGAATATGATTCAAAAAAACTGGCTAAACGAAACATCGCTGCCAGCATTTGCAGACGAATATTTTCAGTTTTAGTGTGCGTACAGACGCATTTTAAACCAAAAAAATCCGGCAGAGCAAAAGTACTAGAAAAACATACCAATTACAAGAAAGTTTCCACAAAAATCGACCTTTACAATTTTGATCACCGTTGTTTTATTCGAATAAAAAATATTTTTATTCGAATAAATTTTAATACCAGATAAAGGGCATCTACCGTGAAAACTAGCAATATATGGGGTGCCCAAGCCAATCAGCCCCAAAGTCACTTGATAAATTACCGTAAGATAAGCACTTTCCTCCAAAAGAAAAATGTGTTTTACTTGACAAAGTTGATTTTTTGTGAACTAATAGACGATATGTACATGAAAAGTAAGCCTTTTTACGATTTTATTTTTATTTTATTATTGACATTTAAACAATTACCGTAATTTAATTTATCATGAGCTTGCCGTTCATTTCAAAAAGCGACCTGGTTATCGGTGTAGATATCGGGTCTCATGCAATCAAAGTATGCCAACTCAAACGATCGGGAAGTGGGTACGCCATAGTGGCTCTTGGCAGTGCCGTATTGCCGGAGGGCGCGGTAGATGACGGCACACTCTACGACTCGAAAATCGTTGGTGAATCTATTTCGACTCTTTTCAAAAACTTAAAAATAAAAACCAAGAAGATTGGTTTTTCAATCTCTGGATATTCTGTAATCGTTAAAAAAGTCAACCTCGCTGTTATGGATGATGCTGAACTAGAAGCACATATCATGGAAGAGGCAGAACAGTATATCCCTTTTGACATTGAAGACGTGTATCTCGACTACCAGGATTTAAAAACCCAGGGTGGCGATGGAGACAGAACTGATGTGATGCTTGTCGCTGCGAAAAAGGAGATCGTTGACGATTACCTTGAAATGATATACGAGCTCAATCTCGATCCGGTAATAGTTGATGTGGATGGTTTTGCCCTCGAAAACACCTACGAGTATAATTATCAGACAAAAGAAAATGTCGCCCTAGTTGATATCGGGGCTTCAAAAATGAACATCAACATTCTGTCAGACGGTATCTCCGTGGTAGCCAGGGATATAATTGTAGGGAGTAGACAAATAACGGAGCAAATCCAGAATACATTTGATATTGAGTTTGAAGACGCTGAGGCGCTGAAGCTCGGCTATGTAGCTGCGGAAGACAAACAACAGGAGATAGAGGAGATTTTCACCACTACTTGCACTCAATGGGTACTGGAAATCAAAAAAGCAATTGACCTTTACCACTCCAATCATCCGAGTCGCCCCTTGTCCAAGCTAATTTTAAGCGGCGGCGGTGCGAAAGTAGCCGGCTTGGTAGATTTTCTGACAAATGATACAGGTCTTTCTGTTGAGCTTTTCAATCCTTTTACGAATTTGAAGTCAAATAAGAGAAAGATCGATCCGAGGTATCTTCACAGTATCGCACCGGAAATGGCCATTGCAACTGGAATAGCCCTAAGGTCATCAACTATTTAACTCATGAATAATCACGACAGATTCTAAAATGCTTAAGATTAACCTACTCCCGATAAGGCAGATAAAAAAGAGAGCCAGAGCGAAAAAGCAATTTTTTGGTATGCTATTCCTCTTTTTATTAGTTCTTGCATTGCTAGCCGCTGTGGGTGTTCTGCAGGCAAAAAATATCAGTATGCTGGAACAAAGCATCGCCGATCTCAAAAAAGAGACGGATACATATACTCCTACGCTGAAAAAAATAGCCAAACTGAAAAAGGACCGTATAGAGCTTGAGCGAAGAACAGGTATTATAAACAAACTTAAGGCTGACTCATCCCTGACAGTACGGGTTCTAGATGAAGTCGCAAACCGGGTGGACAAAAACCGCGTCTGGCTGCAGTCACTCAACCAGCAAGGTGGTTCACTCAGTCTCACGGGTGTAGCGCTTGACAACCAGACGGTTGCGCAGCTTATGGACAACTTGAAAGCCTCCCCGTTTGTAACAACTGTAACTTTGACAAATTCTTCATTGAAGGTAGTTTCAGGTAGAAATCTGAAAGCTTTTTCACTCAGATGCGCTGTTTCACAACCGATTGCTCAACAATCGGACAAACCGACCACGAATAAGAGTATATAAATTTTCACTACACGAACTGTATGAAAAAGAGTGACGGAAAACTAACAGCGTTTATCGACGATAAATTTGCTCCCATGCAGCCGGGTGTAAAGACGGCCATTGTTGTTTTGATTATTTTGATTCCAGTGGCTGTGTTTTACTTTGCTTTTTTCCAGGCAAACAGTGAAAAGATAGCAGGCCTTGAAGCCAAAGAGGTTTCAATGCAAAAGGCCCTTGAGGAAGTCAAAGCAAAAGCTGCTAATCTGGCAAAATTTGAAAAAGAACTTGAAGAGGCAAAACTCATTTTTGAAACTGCGGCGGTTCTTCTCCCAAATGAAAAGGAGATCCCTCAACTTCTCAAGGATATTTCAAGCCTTGGGCGTACGGCTGGCCTCGACTTCCTGACATTTAAGCCGCTTGCAGATATTCCAAAAGATTTCTATGCTGAAATACCGGTGACAATCAATGTCAGAGGACCCTATCATAATATGGGTTTCTTTTTTGATCAGGTCAGCAAACTCGAAAGAATCGTAACTGTATCAAATGTAAAAATGGGTTCCCCAAAAAAAGAAGCTGGAGAAATGCTGCTAAAATCGGATTGCAGATTGGTTACTTACCGTTTCACTAACAAAGAACTCCCAAAGCCAAAGAAAAAGTAAACCCATGAATCAATTTATCTCCTCAAATACTCTCTATGCATCACCTTTGACTGCAAGGAAGATGATTGTGTTCTGCGGGGCAATACTCTTCCCCCTTTTCTTGTGTACAGCACCGACCCTCCGTGCTGCTACTGACACGGCCTCAGACGCATCATTGCAGATCTCCGCTCTGTCAAAAGAGGCAGATGCTTTTGAATATGTTCTTGAAGGCAGGCCTGATCCATTTGTGCCGTTTATAACAGAAAAAGCGACTGTTTCCAGGCCTGCTGTCAACATGGATGAAATCGTTGAGAAAGAGGTTGTTTTAACCGGAATGCAACTTTTTGAACCGGGTCAACTCACCCTGGTTGCCCTGCTTCAGAGCGAATCTGAAGACATCGCAATGGTCCAGGATTTTACAGGTAAAGGTTATATGCTTACAGAGGGCACTAAAATAGGACGAAAGGGTGTCGTAAAAGATATTGCTCCGAATACAGTAATTATCGAAGAAACTGCAGAAACTCGGGCAGGAAAAAAAATCATCACTAAAGTTGTGATGACACTAAAGAAAGAGGGAGAAGAGTAAAAAATGCATAAAGAGTTAGCCAAATCTTCTGCGTCCATTTTCCTCGCGTTTTGTGTTTTGTCCACAATAATCTTCAGCACTGCGAGGGCCGATAACGGTGTTGCATATCAAATAGCCGACATCCAGGTTCAATTATCTGATAGTACGCTCAAATACACAATTTCAGGTAGTTCTATACCTGCGTACACTGTTTC
>CAXMTO010000078.1:0-34911 GCA_964196355.1 uncultured Myxococcota bacterium | reverse complement strand
ATAAACAGTTCTCGTATCGTAAACGGCAACAGGTATTAATCGCAAGGAGGGTATTATGAGTATCTTAAAAATAGATATGAGCAGGAAAGAAGTGACCTCGGAAATTTTCCCCAGAGACAACCTTGTGGGAGGGAGGGCCATGATCGATTATCTTCTGACTGAACACGGATCACCAACCGCGCACCCCCTTTCACCCGAAGCCCCGTTTATAGCGGCCCCTGGCCTGCTGGCTGGAACCAGCGCCCCCCAGTCAGGGCGAATGTCTTTTGGTGGCAAAAGTCCACTGACTAATGGCATTAAGGAGGCCAACGCCGGTGGTACGGCCGGGGATAAGCTAGGACGCCTGGGGGTCCGCGCAATAATGGTTATCGGGAAATCAAGTGAATGGCAGGTGCTGAGGATAAATGCCGAGGGCGCAACTCTGGAACCGGCTGGAGATATTGTAGGGATGGAGAACTATGCGGCATGTGCAAAGCTCAGACAGCGCTATGGTGAGAAGATATCTGTCATCATCATAGGTCCTGCAGGAGAGATGAAACTAGCCAATTCAACGGTTGCAGTCACCGATATGGATGACCGCCCCGCACGCCACGCCGGTAGAGGTGGAGTCGGTGCTATGATGGGGGCCAAAGGGCTCAAGGCCATCGTGGTGGATAGCGCCGGCACTTCTGTACGAAAAGGGGCTGATGCCGAAGCCTTTAAAAAGGCAGTCAAAGCTGCAGTGGATACCATCCTGAACAACCCGATTCGGGAGGTCTTCAACTCCCTTGGGACCAATGTTTGCATCGACGTTGACGGTGATCGCGGCAGCCTCCCCACCCGGAATCATCGGCACGGTGCCTTTGAAGATCGGAAGGGACTTTGCTCCAACACCATGATCGAACTTAACAACGCCAGGGGGGGCACCATGGGCGATGCCTGTATGCCCGGGTGTCTCGTCAAATGTTCACCGATATTTTATGATTCAGACGGCAACCATGTGACCTCTGCTTTGGAATATGAAACCGTGGCCATGCTGGGCGCCAACTTAGGTATCGACAATCTCGACCCGGTAGCCCGGATGGATCGGCGCTGTGACGAGTTGGGCCTGGATACTATTGAGGTGGGGTGCGCCATTGGCGTGCTTAACGATGTAGGGTTGTTTGAATTTGGGGATGCCGCAAAGGCCGAAGCGTATATCGAAGAGATTGCCCAGGGAACTCCAATGGGGCGGATCATCGGCAGCGGTGTGACCCAGACGGCCAATGTATTTGGAATCGATCGGATCCCTGCGGTCAAGGGGCAGGGAATCCCCGCCCATGCTGGCCGATCCCTTAAGGGATGGGGTGTCACGTATGCTACAAGTCCACAGGGAGCGGATCACACCGCGGGGGTGGTGGAAGATGATCCTTTAAATCCGGTGGGTCAGGTGGATCGATCCAGGAAAGAACAGATCCTCATGACTGCATTGGACGCCACGGGTCTGTGCATGTTTACCTTTTTGAATTCAACCCCGGAGATTATCGCGTCCATGGTCGCGGCTCTTTATGGTGTTGAGTGGTCTGCCGCCGAGTTTGAAGAACTCGGAAAAGAGATGCTCCGCCAGGAGCGAGCCTTTAACTTAAAGGCCGGTATCGGACCAGAATCTGACAGGCTCCCCGACTGGATGCTGACAGAACCTTTGCCACCAACCGATGCCGTGTTTGACGTCCCACAGGAAGAGATCGATCAGCTGTTTAATTTTTAAAGAGTCCGGTTTGGTCAACGGTGTCAACAGCATCATCGACATCATGCTGGAGCGACGATGTATCGCTGATAATCGATACGTCGTCGCTCCAGCTGGGTGTGAAATAGTGAACATGCAAATTGAAATTAAACTCTTAATTCAGCTCAAACAGTATCTTCCCGAGCCGGATTTGGCAGGAAACTCCCGGTTCCTCGAAATTGCCAAACCCGCCACGGTGAAAGACGTTTTGGAGAAACTCGGGATTCCCCTGGACATGCCCAACGTAATCATGATCAACGAACGCCAGGGAGCCATTGACGATGCACTAGTCCCGCTTGACCGGCTGACAATTTTTCCGCCGGTGGGGGGCGGATAGGCCATTATTCCACTGCATGTTGGACAACGGTGTCTGTCATTCGTACTTGCTGGGTGGTCTTAGATTATTGTAATTGCGTGTTGAAAGTGTCGTAGGCGGGCACCAGTTTATCGACTTTGGTTGCCACCTGGTTTTTTCTGCCCAGAAACAACAAAGGGATTTCAGATACTTAATCTGAAATCCCTTTGTTGTTGTATGGTCGGGAAGAGAGGATTTGAACCTCCGACCCCAGCGTCCCGAACGCTGTGCTCTACCAGACTGAGCCACTCCCCGATTGCGTTTGCGCTATTTGTGTTTTGAAAAAGTGTTACCAAGTGTTACCAAGCTATTTCTATCCTAAAATCGATGGTATTTTCTGCATTGATTCTTCCGTCATTCGCCTCGCTAAATGCTGATATGCATCTACTGTCTGTTGGACGGATTTATGACCAAGTAGGCTAGAAACATGCTTTAGATCTGCGCCATTGTCAAGTAAATTTGTTGCAAATAGTTGACGCAGATCATACATACGGATCCGCCTTGTTATCCTGGCCCGCTTTTTTGCTACGTTCCATGCTGTTTTGAGTGTTTTTATCGGTTTTCCGTTAAATGTTACCACTAAATCTGAAGGCGTTTTTTAAGTCCACCTTTATCGGCCGATTTGATAACAATGTTGCCGCCGATAAGATCGATATCCTGCCACGTCACCCGAAGCAGTTCGACCTCACCTGATCTGGGTCCAGTATAATAGGCCCGGATAATAGCACGGTAAAAGGTGAGGGGATGCATGTTTGAGTATTGCCTGGATCTCGCCTGCGGTCGGCGGATCGATCGCGGCGTCATCCCGACGAGGAAACTCAAAACCTTCCATCGGATTAGCAGTGAGATATCGGCGTTTGACCGACCATCGAAGAATTGCTCTGATATCGGAGAGGTCTCGGTGAACTATATTCCGCTTTACTGTCTGTAACCTTGTGGCAACATATCTGTCAAGCAGGACTGGGGTGATCTGCGCCGCCCTGGTGTCGCCGAGCATGGGTAAGATGATTCGTGATTTCTCTCCCTGGCTGATCGTTCACCATCCGGGCCGTGGCCCAAGTATTCCCTGGTTCGGTTTGGATCTGCCTTGTTTTTCCTTATAGATATCAGACGAACCACCTGCCGTCTGTAGTCTGGTGAACTGACCTTCTCGTAAGCTCCTTGACGAATGTACATCCTTCAATATATCAAATATGGTTTGAGCCTGATTGCCAATGCATGACCTTTGTCATAGATGGTAAAATCCCACACCTGCTGCTCCGGCAATGCGCTGGTAATTGCGCCCTTTGTACGGTCAGTCGGTAGCTCGGTTTGTCGTTGTTTTCAAGGGACTTGCAGATGTGGACGGTTGCGTTTACTATTAATTTTTAATTGCTAAAATAAATCTGTTACCTATTCGTTAGATATGCAAGTGATCCAATTATGCAAGACTGAAACGCTTCTCGGTGTAAGTGAACCATATGGTTGAGACTTCAAGGGCGATACCTCAAGCTGTGATCGAATATAGATATCTTCACTTTTCTTTTGCGGCAGGCACGGTACATTGGAGATATGTTGACTTCCTAAATCTGGGATAAAAATCATCGATACAGTTGCAAGTTCAAGTCGGGACGTAAATCTGCCTATAAGAGATTTACAGGAATAAGGTATAAATCGTTGGACCAGTCTGTCCATTCTCATTGGCAGTGGAAATCTCTATCCGGTACTGCAAGATACTGCACGAACCTGTCGTGGCATCAGGTCGCTTGCCTGGCATGTTTCTTGAATCGATCAGCGAACATAATCTGGAATTATCAATAATTTCAAATGCTCCATTTGCTGTCGGATTCCTGGAAAGAATTTTGAATATTGAAAAAAGCCAGATTGCTCCTTTTGGGGCAAGTTTTTTGAGCATGATCACTCGTAAACTTTCGGGAACCATCTCAACGTGGCTGGCTTGGCTAACGTTTGGTATTGGCAGTACTAATCTTCAACTTGGTGGGGTTGCACGATACTACCGTGTAATCGATAGCACCACCTACATTTTATCTGATAAATTACATGCTATTACAGGTATCTATCTGCTTATATAGTTTTTCAACTCCTTTTTCATTATCTGATTCTTCCTTACCTGGCTCAATCGATCTTATAATGTATTCCTGCAATAATTTTACTGGTGATTCCATGACTCAACTTAGAACGCAGGGCAAAAGCACTGTGTCGTTATCTTAAGTTGATTTGAATTAGGTACAGGAATTGCAAGATCCTTTGGGTAATGGACAATCGATACAAAAACACTAAAATAAGTTTAACTTCAGGGGGAAGTGATGGTTGATTCTGAAAAGAAGAAACATACTTTAGCGGAGTTAAATCTGCGTGTCAGGTGCTATATGGAAAAGGGTGATTTGCAGGGAGCTTTGGGAGTTGTTGCTCAGGCATTGGAATCACTGGATGACAAAGATCACAAGAATAGGGCAAAAATGTTAAGCAACCAGGGTTTGCTCCAAGCCGGAGTTAAAAAATTCTCCGATGCACTTTGGTCATTTAGTACGGCATCTGAGCTCTTTAAATCTGCAAATGATCCTATTGGGATGGCGATTCAAATTGGCAACATGGGGTCTGTATATCGGGACCAGGAACTCCCGAACGTGGCTCTTGAGCATTATCAGGAATCACTTGATATTTTACAAAAACATAATTTCAACCCTGGAATAGCAGATCAGCTTAGCAATATCGCTTATGCATATTCACAAAAGGGGGAGTTAGCGTCAGCCTTGACCCATTTTCAAGAGGCAGAAAAGCTCTATGAGGATCTCGGGGAGAAGGAAAAAGCTGCTTTGTGTACAGAGAATATCGAAGCGTTTAATGTGAATTTATAACTTCCTCATTGAAAGACAAGGGATAATTTCCAAGTCACTAAATTTGTTTAAGATATGAAAGGTCTAGAACTATGTGAGAAGTATTTTCGGCAAATCGGTTTGCCGGTGCTTGAAGGTGAGTGCAGGGAACTACTCCCTAAGATGGCGATTGGCCTGGTTGGAGATGGCTCCGATTGTTTTGGCTATGATGATGAAATATCCAGAGACCACGACTGGGGTCCCGGCTTCTGCATCTGGTTGGACAGTGACGATTTTCACTCATTTGGCCAGAAAATCCAGAGCATTTATACCAGTCTGGAAAAAAGTTTTTTGGGGTTTGAGGCAAGGTACACCAGCCAGTATGGTAGTGGCCGGGTCGGGGTGCTGGAAATCGACAGCTTTTACCAGCGCTACCTGGGATCAAAAGTTAGACCTCAAACACTTAGAGAGTGGCTAGTCATCCCTGAGAATGCCTTGGCAACAGCTGTTAATGGTCGCATCTTTCAGGATCCAGTCGGAAAATTTACTGCGATTCGAAAGACACTCATTAATGACTATCCAGATGACGTTCGGATTAAGAAAATTGCTGCAAGATGCATGAGTGCTGGTCAGGCGGGTCAATACAACTACCCAAGATGTGTGAAACGAAATGACTTCTATGCGGCAAGCCAGGCCGAGATGAAATTTCTTGAGTCTGCGCTCTCTTTGATATTTCTGCTTAACAGGCGATATGTTCCTTTTTATAAATGGGCACACCACGCAGTAAAAGAGTTACCAGTCCTGGGCAGGTACACCTACGATTCAGTTCTGGAACTAATGAAGAGCCGTGAACTAGGCAAAAAAGAAGAGATAATCGAGATACTCGCCCTGAAAATAATAGGACAATTCAAGGAACTTGGGTTCAGTGACAGCAAGAGTGATTTCTTACCCGATCATGGGCCGGTGGTGCAATCCCACATAAAGGACAAGCAAATGCGCGGATACAGCGTCTTGGCAGGATAATTGATAAAGGGTGAGATGGGTGGATAACATAAAAGATAAACAGGACCTTATAAAGGAAATTGTAGAACATGAACTTGAAATGTTTCTAAGCGTCCAGGCGAGAGAAAAAGCGTCTTGTCAGGAGAATCCAGACGGTTTCAAGTTTTATCGAGGTGCCACGTTTTCCGTCTGGTCTAAGGAGGCATTGTCAAGCTACCGTGAAGATCTGATAACTGCAAAGAGCGAGGGGCGTAATCTGCTCACTCTAAAATATGCCCGGATGGAAAATCTTATTCCGGTCATTAACGAGAATGAAGTAATCTATAAAATAGTTGACATCACAATTGGCTGGCTGAAAGAAATGGCCAGGAAGTATCCAAATATCCAAAGTCGGGGAAGATCAATTGAAGAAGATGGCCCAACCTTCACCTCTACAAAGACCTACCTTCGTTGTGAACTTGAAACCTATTCGAATAAAACTCTTGAGCATTATTATCACAACCTGCAGGACTTTCTCGGGCGGGGAGAAAACCTGTCAGAGAAAATATGCCTGGCGATGGTATCCGGTTACGGATTCAGTTCGCTTCAAGAAGCAGAGGATAGCTTGACCCCAAAATCTACAGTAAAATAATACAAAAAGTTGATTTTCAATTGTCCTGCAGAGAACAAGATCCTATAAACCATCGCCCTCAGTGGGTCTTGCCTATAATTATTCTATCGCAGTTCGCAGGGGGATCTCTCTGGTTTTCAGGGAATGCAATAATTAGTGAGTTGATCCAGGAATGGAACATCCATGGACAATTCGTCGGGTATCGAATGAGTTTGCTTAATTATCCTGCAAACACGGAGCACCAGATTTTTGCACATGGACTTGTATTTGCATACCAGATAATCTACGATTAAGGGGATAAGTACCAAGACCGATATTTCGTGAATGCAATAACTATGCCTCATAAATTCATTACCGGGTTGTCAGTGTCAGAAGAGAGTATTCATGGAGAGAGTGTCGAATATTTCGCCCAGTTTAAGCTACTTAAGCTATTCCCTTTTTGTAAAACAATGCAATGGAGTGTATTAACTAATGATCCAAAACGAATATGAATTCACCAGAAACATCCCCATAGACGACTTTTTTTCATTGTTAATAAAAAATAGAGGCTCCCACACTGGATGGAAATTTGAGTATAGTGAGCACACGCACACTGTGGAATGGAGCCCAACAATTTTAATTAATATATGGAGGTTAAACCCCAAGGTTTCAGCTACTCTTGAGGCTGTTTCAAAGGAAAAAACCGTATGCAAGATCACGACAGCAAATGCAGGGTTTCTTGATCCTTTTAAGCTCTTCAAACGGTATCATGACAGAACGGTTAACAAAATTTTCTCTAGTGTGAAGCAGCAGGCGCACGAATATGAGCAAATGTCAGAAGACGATCGAAAAATACATTTTACTTAACCAAATGAAGAATCACCAATACATTTAGTGACTTACACCTGGACTTCTGTCATAAAAAACAAGAAACACAGAAACTCTATTTGAAATTGTGAACTTACTTTTACCACCAAGACACTTATCCTAGCTTACCTCCCGTTTACCGGGGTTGGATATTTTGTAAATCATACTCTACATACCATCCAGCCCTTAAAAGCCTGCCAGTACAATGTTTTAGTAATAGGAGCGTTCTCCAGAAATAGTGATGTTTAATTGGCTAGTCTCAATTTCTTTCTATTGAGAAAAACATTGTTGCAATGCTGCAAAGATGAGACCGATGTTGCTGATTTGCAATATTCAGCCTAAATGGTTGATTTTATATTAACAAAAGGGCTATTGTTGAGGTTGGTTGCATGAATGCAACAATGTGTTTTGCGCAAGTCATTCTTTTAAGGCATTCGGTAATCTATACTATCAAGAACTTTACAGAGACAATATTGAAATTTATCTCGAATAAAGAAACAGGTGAGGTTGAAAGAACTTGGGAATCTTTATCATTAAACAATAGGTATTACAGGGTGTTTCGATCATTTAACTGTTCAGCTATCATGATGTATTTAAACAAGGAAAATATTTTTAATACGTCGGTATACGCAATCTCGTGATCGTGATCAGTTGATTGGCATCACAATTGCAAATAAGAAGTCAGCATGCAACCAATAACTCAGTTTTGTTAGAACAATAAAAGGATAAAGAAATTCTAAATAGGAGAACACCATGAATCTTGATTGTTGCGTATCCCCTCATGAACAACGTTTGTTAGATAAGATTGAAGGTAAGGAAGATATCTATCGCGCATCTCATCCCCGCGTATTTAAAATACTCGAAACTTTTGATGGTCTTCGTCCTATTATTGATGTCGAGCGGGCCCAATATTTTACCCAGTCCATGAAAGAGACTGAAGGCGAAATGCTTTGTCTGCGTTGGGCTAAAGCTTTAAAGCATATTGCAGAAAATATTACCGTTTATATTGATGAAGATAACCTGATTTGCGGTCGTGCTGGCGTTAAAGGCAGGTATGGTCTGCTCTACCCGGAACTTGATGGTGATTTCCTTGATATCGCTATTAAAGATCTCCCAAATCGTACCGAGTCTCCATTTTCTATCTCTGGAGAAGGTGCCCGAATAGTTGTTGAAGAGATTGCTCCATACTGGAAAGGCAAAACCTATCACGAAGCTTTGAATGCAGCTTTTCCGGAAGATGTTCACAAACTTTCTTATGATGATCCTGATGGTCTTAATTCTCGTTTTATCGTAAACGAAACATCTTCCTTTCGCTCTTCAATCCAGTGGGTACATGACTACGCAAAAATACTGAAGCGTGGTTTTGGTGGTATTAAAAAAGAAGCCCTTGAGAAAATAGAAGCTCTTGATCCTCTCTCTCCTATTGATAATGTTGAGAAGAAGCCGTTTCTTGACGCGATAGTTATTGTTTGTGATGCCATCATCATCTGGTCTAGACGTCATGCAGTTCTTGCCCGTGAAACTGCTGAGAAAGAAACAGATATGACCCGCAAGATGGAGCTTTTTAAAATGGCTGACGTCTGTGAACGTGTACCGGAGCATCCAGCAACAACTTTCCATGAAGCTGTTCAATCTCAGTGGTTCACCCAGATGTTTTCAAGAATGGAACAGAAAACCGGTACCATCGTTTCCAATGGCCGGATGGATCAATATCTTTACCCATATTACAAAGCCGATGTCGAAAAAGGCGTTATAAATGATGACCAGGCCCTTGAACTTCTTGAGTGTCTCTGGGTTGGCATGGCTCAATTCATCGATCTGTACGTATCTCCTACAGGTGGTGCATTCAATGAAGGTTATGCGCATTGGGAAGCAGTAACAATTGGTGGGCAGACCCCTGAAGGGCGTGATGCTACAAACGATTTGACCTATATGTTTCTGAAGTCAAAAAGAGAGTTCCCTCTCCATTACCCAGACCTTGCAGCACGCATCCATTCTCGTTCTCCCGCGCGCTATCTGGCCGATGTTGCCGAAACTATCAAAGACGGTTCCGGTTTCCCTAAACTGATCAACGATGAAGAAGTTGTGCCTCTTTACGTATCTAAGGGTGCTACTTTTGAAGAAGCGTATGACTACGCAGTTTCCGGTTGCACTGAAGCTCGTATGCCAAATCGTGACACCTACACCTCTGGTGGTGCGTATATCAACTTTGTCGCAGCCCTTGAGATGGTTCTGCTCAACGGTAAAATGCAAAAGCACGGTGATGAAGAGCTTGGTCTTGAAACAGGTGACCCCACCAAATTTAGAAATTGGGATGAGTTCTGGGATGCCTATGTTGCTCAACATAAACTGTTTCTGAAAACTGCATTTCAACAGCAATATATTATCAACAACCTGCGGCCCAAGCATTTTGCACAGCCCATGGGTTCTGCCATGCATGACCTCTGTATGAAGCATTGTCTTGATCTTCATACGCCACAGATTCCTGAAGGTATCAATTTAGGATACTTTGAGCACATGGGTCTTGGTACTCTTGTGGACTCACTCAGTGCGATTAAAAAGTTTGTTTTCGAAGAGAAGAAATTGACTATGGCAGAAATCATTGAGGCCTGTGCATGTAACTTCGAAGGTAAAGAAGACGTTCGCCAGCTTCTGATGAGTGCACCATGTTACGGCAACGATGACCCATATGCAGATGATATCGCAGTCAAAGTCGATGAACTTAACGTTCTTTTTGGCCAGAAATACAGCAAAGAGCTTGGCATGCACAACGATATCCGCTACGTACCTTTTACCTCCCACGTGCCATTTGGTAAGGTTGTAGGTGCTACCCCTAACGGTCGCTACGCATGGTCACCACTATCTGATGGATCTTCTGCTTCCCATGGTGCGGACAAGACCGGACCAACTTCAGTTCTTCTTTCAAACTATAATTCTAAAAACTATGGCCACCGGGATCGTGCAGCACGTATGCTGAATATTAAGTTTACCCCCAAGAGTCTTGAAGGTGAAGAAGGTACAGATAAGATGGTATCTTTCATCCGCACCTTCTGCGATTTGAAACTCTGGCATGTGCAGTTCAACGTCATTAATAAATCTACACTGATCTCTGCTCAGAAGGATCCGGACAAGTACAAGAGCCTCATTGTTCGTATCGCCGGTTACTCAGCTTATTTTGTGGATCTTTCCCCGGATCTGCAAAACGATCTTATTGCCCGTACAGAGCATGAGGTAATGTCGTAGGTATTAACGAGACTTTGTGACAGGGAGTCCATCAATTGATGGGCTCCCTTTTTGCGTTTAATCATTACTTTGATGGAACAATGACGAATCAAGAAAACCAGAACATCACAGGCACAGTTTTTAATATTCAAAAGTATTCTGTTCACGATGGCCCAGGCATCCGCACGGTTGCTTTTCTTAAGGGATGTCCATTGTCTTGTGCCTGGTGTAGCAACCCTGAATCTCAGTCATTTGCGCCTCAGCTTGCTTATAGTCAAAACAGATGCATTACTTTGTCTGAGTGCGAACGTTGTACTAACGTTTGTGAAGCCGAGGCTCTGACACCTGGGGATGAGGGAAAAATAAGCGTAAATTGGGATGCTTGTACAAATTGTCTCGCCTGTGCTGAGGCGTGCCCAGCAGGTGCACTCATAACCTATGGTGACACTCAGACAGTCAAGGATGTCATCGATCAGGTAGAAAAGGATGCATCTTTCTATGCACGTTCCGGTGGTGGGTTGACCCTTGGGGGCGGTGAGCCACTTGCTCAGCCTGAGTTTGCTGTGGCACTACTGAAAGAAGCAAAAAGACGCTACATAAAAACTGCTATTGAAACATGCGGTCATGTGAAAAAAGATGTGCTTCTTGAAGCGTGCAAATATTGTCATACTTTGATGTATGATATCAAGCATATGGATCCTGCAAAGCATAAAAAATTCACAAAGCAGGGAAATGAGCTGATTTTAGAAAATTTCAAAGCCGTTCGTGCGACTTACCCTAAATTACCTATCAGAGTTCGTACACCTGTTGTTCCAGGATTCAATGATACAGCTGAAGAGATTCAGGCAATCGTCGGTTTTCTTGAAGATTTTAATGTGGAATTTGAGCTGTTGCCCTACCATCGCCTTGGAACACAGAAATATACAAACATCGGTCTAAGCTATCCTCTAGGAGATGTGTCTCTTAATAGCGATGCCTTTTTAGCTCTCCTTGAGGTGTCAAAGCAGATCGGAATTCGGAAATTAGTTTCATATGCACAATTCAAGTAAGCGCCCGACGCCCCTCAATCATAGGGGGGCGACATTGAAATAAAATCCTTTCGGGAATTAAGAACTATTTCCCTCCAGTACCATTGCTTTAAATCCTGGATTTTAGATTGCTACTCCGCAACGCTATTCAATATGCGCTGCTTCCCTAATGTCCTGCAGAGCAACAACTACACATCTTAAAATCTACCGCTACTTTTCGCTACGTTTCGTAACGTATCACAAGTTTGGACCAATATTAAAAAGGATACTTGGATGGATTTTGATGCTGCTTTATTATTTGCCATGACCGTCAGCGCTTTTGGTTGGTTTATTTCAATTAGGCTCGTTGAAAAAAGAAAGCATATCAAGGCGCGCCAGGAACGGGAAGTGGTAGTGTATAAGTGGCTTGGTAGTAAAAGTAAGTTCATGCTCAAAGGTATCCATAATGGTTTTTAATAATCACTAAACAAGAATCCCGACATTTCTGTCGTTGGTTAGATTTTGATATGTAATATGAAGAGATTATGCCTGAGATAGTATTTATAAGTCTAGGCTGGTTTGTCGGCGGATTTATTAACGGCGTTGCAGGTTTTGGCGCTGCTATGGTTGCTATGCCCTTGATTGCACCTTTTATGGGTCTATCCATTGCCGTTCCGATGTGCACTCTCATTGTTCTTACCTTAAATTTTCAGGTCAGCTGGACATTTCGTGAATATATAGAATGGAGCTATGTTAAAGGGATATTTATTGGTGCAATTCCCGGCGTGATACTGAGCGTCTTTGTTCTGGAATATATTTCTGAAACCTACCTGAAAATCGGCATGGGTGCGTTTATCACATGTTATGCTCTCTGGAGTTTGTACGAAGAAAATAGTAGTAATCGTATAATCAATTCAGCCTGGGGTTATGTATCTGGATTTTTGTAATCGGCTTTGGGGATGGCCTTTGGCTTCAACGGTCCTCCCTTAGCTGCTTATATTGCCTATAGTGGGTGCCACGCTAAATCAGTGAAAGGTACTATAGGTGCAGGATTCATAATTACAGGTGTTTTTATAGTATCTGCTAAAGTCATTACAGGACAAGTTACTCATCCGGTTTTACTCACCTACTTGGCCGCAACTCCAGCGGTGATATTGGGGAGTAAGATGGGGATATGGATGTCCTCATACCTAAATGAGTATTCATATCGTAAGGTGCTGTTCCTGGCTCTCGCTGGAATGGGACTGAGTATTTTGTGGTCTGCCTTGAAGTGATTTTTCAAATAATAGATATCCAACATTGATGAACTCGTAAAAAGGTCACTCGAATCCTTCGGTGGCTAAGTCAAAAAGTTTGATATGCAAGGCGTAGTGTTTTTCTCAGGCCCTCATCTATACATGTGGTATGTTGAGGTTCTGAGAAAAACTTACAACGCAGGAGGTCGGACTTTTTACGACGCCATCAACATTAGCATAAGAAGAGCAAAGATGGGTGACCTGAAAAAGAAGAACGTTACTCTGCGATTTAATGATGTGCCTGAAAATGTTGTAGATGAAATCAAGGAGACACGTACCCCTCTTGGAGCCAGGTACAAAGAGCCGGGTACCCTCCGATGAGGAGGGCACGTAAATAATAAAACTTAAACAATAAGAGGAGGAGAAAATAGGAGACTATTGTTTCAGTTTCATCATAACTTGGCGGACTATATCGTTCACCAGGTCCCGTTCTGCATTGCCACCTGCGGGGGCATGAGATGACTGTTGCAAGCCGAGAAGTTTTGCAGCGTTGTCATACATAATTTTCTGTCGTACTTCAGGTTTGAAATCAAGTCGATTGTAGGTGTCAAGAGCCTGCCTGAAGTCTACAAAAGGATGGGCACTGGCATAAAGGATTTTATCCGGAATCATGGTGTTGGCAGCCTGGATGTAGGCTTCTGCCATTGGAGAAAATTCGTATTCAGAAAGATCTACGTAAACATTACGGTTTCGTTCAACGACGATAATAGTCTCGTTAACCCAAGGGTAACCGCCGTGACTGATGATGATTTTTAAATCAGGAAAGTCGCGTGCGACAAAGTCAATGTATCTGGGCGCAACGTGATCTATGATGGCACCTGGTACCAGAGTGGCAGGGCCGGTAGTGAAGACAATTGGTATATCCAATTCACAGCATTTTGAATAGATAGGATAATACTTTGCGTCATTGGCATAGATTTGGGCAAGATAAGGATCTACCGCCGCTCCCCTCATACCAAGATCATTTACTGCACTTTTAAGTTCCTCAATCGCTTTCATACCCTTGTGAGGATCAAGTCCAATAAAGCCAATGAATTTCTCTGGGTATTTGGAGACAAAGTCAGTGACACTTTCATTGTTTGACTTTGCACCATAGGTTGTTTCACAATCTCGACCGGTGATAACTGCTTTAACGATATTGTGACTGTTAAGGTCAATAACGACTTCATCGAGGGTTTGCGGTTTCATCTTTGAAAAATCGATGCTCTCGCAGAGACCTTTAAACATCTTACTATTTTGAATTCCAGAAATAGTTTCTGGGGTATTGGGCCTGAATCGAAAATCAATGATATCCATCGTATTACGTTCCTCTCTATATGAGTCTTAGTTTTGAGAAAATGGCGTGAATGTTTATGAAATATAATTAACAAATGATTTGCAAATCCCATACCACAAAACGTATGCAACAGACATTTGGTCCACTTATATCTGAATGGCAGGATATTGTGTTACAAGGCCACCCTGTTTTAAGATTTAGCTGACTGGTTTTAGGTGACGTATTAATCTAACGATTGGGGTATTTAAGATGGACTTAAGTTATTACAGGTAAAGGTTTGTATTGCTGGTTGCAAATCTGCAACCTGTATGAGTTTAATGCTGCATGTTTGCGAGGCCTGCCTGGGCAATGCTCCTTGTTGTCTGCGGCATCGTGCAATATTGCAACATTCAGTGATGTGCTTTCAGTGTTTTCATTTAATACCAAAAAGAAAAGCCCCCTTCCCCAGGGATAAATCGGGTAAAGAGGGCTTTGATGTACATTCACATCGGTTTTAACCGAAAACAGTTACTTGTTAACAATACTTGGCAGCCATGTAACCAGTGCAGGGAAAATCATGATCAAGGCAATGGCTACCGCTTGACAGCCAATATACTGAATCATGCCCCGATAAATATCTGACAGTTTCCAGGATGGAATACATCCTTTGATAAAGTAGCAGGATAACGCGACTGGTGGTGAGAGCCATGATGTCTGCAGGGTAACAGCATAAACAATTGCAAACCAGAGCGGGTCAATACCCAGGGCCTTAACGGTCGGCATAAGAATAGGCAGTACGATAAGTACGATGGGAACCCATTCCATAGCCCAGCCCAGTAAGAAGACCATAACCATGATCATTGCAACCATGATGAGTGGTGGCAGATTCATGCTGACGAGTACGTCTGACAGCCAACTGGCCCCGCCTAGTCTTGAAAAAACTGATCCAAAAAAGTTGGAGGCAGCAATCATGATGAGGATCATTGCTGAGAGTTTTACCGTAGAATACATTGCATTTTTAAACTTACTATATTCAAACTTACGGTAACTAATGACGAGGATAAGTGCGCCTAAGGCTCCACAGGCCGATGCTTCAGTGGGTGTAGCCATACCCATGAGAATACTGCCCAATGTTGCGGCGATAAGGACAACCAGGGGAACAACCCCTTTGAGGAGTTCCAGCATCAGGGCTCCCCAGGACTCTGCTCTCAGTTCCTTTGGTAGTGGCGGTCCAAGTGTGGGGTTTATTGCACAGCGGGCAAGAGAGTATGCACAGTAAATACCAGACATAAGGATCCCAGGAATGATGGCGCCAGCGAAAAGATCCGTTACCGGCACTCCCATAAGTGGGCCCATAACAACCAGCATGATGCTCGGTGGGATCAAAATACCGAGTGTACCTCCAGCGGCAATGGAGCCAGCGCCCATACGTATATCATAGTTACTCTTTCTGAGCGCTGGTTCAGCCATAACGCAGAGCAGGGTAATGGATGAACCCACGATACCTGTAGCTGCCGCGAAAATTGTGGCTGTGAGTATGATTGCTACATACAGCGAGCCTGGTATGGGTGCCATAAGCTTTTGAAAGGAGAGGAACAAACCCTCCATTAAACCAGCACTTTCCAGGAGGTATCCCATAAGTAAGAAGAACGGTATAGCCCCAAGAATAGGATCACTCATAACCTGGTAAAATTGCAGATTCATGAGGTGGAAGACGAGATTTCCGATACCAATGTAGCCAAAAATCAACCCAATGAACATCATGGTGAATGCTATGGGGAACCCTGAACAAAACGACAGCAGCAGGGCAAATAGGGACATAATTGCGAGCACTTGATTGAAATCCATATGAATTTCCTCCCTAATCTAAATTTGTAGAAATATCACATGGACTGGCAGCATCATCACTGGCATGTTCATGATGTTCCCAGTAAAAATGCCCATGTCGCCAGGCATAGTAGCTTTTAATTGTCTCGGAGATTCCTTGGAGAATCATCAAGAAAATGCTTAAAGGAAGAGCGAATTTTAATGGCCAGATAATCGGCATCCATGGACTGGAAATAATAACTTCTCCCTGGTGGAAGGACTTGTAAAAGAAGTCCCAACCAACTTTGAGAAATACGATATGCGTAGGGAAATAGAGAAATATGTAGGTGAAGAAATCGATTCTTCCCTTTGACTTAGTTGACCATCTGGAATAAAGAAAATCAGTTCTGATGTGCATACCTTCTTTCAGGCAATAGGGAGAGGCAATCATGAATAATATCCCATACAGAATCAGAGCCACATCGCCAGCCCAGATCGTAGGTGCGTTAAAGTAATACCGAGATACTACCTCATGCACAAGGGCGTACATCATTGGAATCATCAGAAACGCAACAATTTTACCTGAATAGGTACTGATCGAATCCAGAGCTTTAACAGCGGACTTTGCGCGTAACGAAGGTCCATTGTCAGCGGTTTCGATTGTGTTTGGCATAACATAACCTCATTGGTGAAACTAAAAAAAAAGCTGCGAAGATGGTTTTCTCCGCAGCTAATATTACTTAACCATCAAATTCTATTTGTAATCTTGCATGGCGCCAGAATCCATAGCAGTTTTACCCATTTTGTAGTAAAGCCCGTTGACCTTTACCTGGTAAGGAACGGTCAGTGCAGCCCAATCGTTGAGAGAACCGAGGACTTCTTTGAAGAAAGGCTCTTTAGCAGAATATTTGGCCATAATTTCTGGAACAACTTTCATATAAGCAGCGAAATACTCATCAGGGGTGTCACGCAGTTGAACGCCTTCGTTTACTACTAAGTCTTTAAGTGACTGGCTGTTGATACTTACATTCATGGTGACTTGATCAGCAACCATTGCTTTCATTGACTCATCAATTACATATTGGAGGTTTTCTGGGAGTTTGTCGTACCAAGTTTTGTTGATGTAAACATCACCAATGGAAAGTGCCTGGTGAAGTCCCTGGAGATAATAGAATTTCCAGACGTCGGACAGGCCAAGAAGCTTGTCATCACCTGGGCTGATCCACTCAGCAGCGTCAATAACACCACGTTGAGCTGATGGCACAATTTCGCTACCAGGCATTGAAACTACAGGCATTCCAATCGCTTTGAAACTCTCAGAAGGGATTCCTGGAGGTGAACGGAATTTAATGCTTTTCAGTTCTTCCAGAGAATTGAATTCTTTAGGGAACCAGCCAAATGGTTCAGGGCCCATAGGCATGGTCAGCCAGGCCTTGATATCATATTCCAGTTCTTTCTGGTAATATTGATTCAGAAGCTTGTTGCCATCGCCTTCCCATGCCCATGCGAGAAGACCGGTTTGGTCAAGACCAACACCGAGACCTGCGGTTGGAGCAGCAAAAAGGAGACCGGCAGGATGCTTACCAGACCAGTAATGAGTCCAGGCTTGACCACCGGTTACAATCCCAGTACTAACTGCATCAAGGATCTCAAAAGCTTTTACAATAGCACCACTGGCAAAGACCTCGACCTTAATCTCACCATTGGAAAGCTTTTCGATTCTTTCACCAAGTCGTTGCATGGTTTCAAAATACATACTGGAACTTGGTACTGCTGTTTGAAATTGTAATTTGTACTTTGCCGCCCATGCAGGCGATGCAATCAGCAGTGCCATTACCGCAGAAAGAAACAATTTTTTCATAATCATTAGTCTCACTCCTTTTTTGATCAGATAAGTTTCATTTTAAGTTAGCTTCGCAATATTCAAAGAAGCAACTCACGGACAATATGAAAACAATGTTGCAAATTTGATACCAACCTAGAGAGAGGTCTCTTTATTTGTTTTTTGTGATTTTTAGACTCTTAGCTATCAGTTTCTGGTCTTTGTACGATGAAGTCAAGTTTCCAGTGGTGATACTATTTGACCATTAGACGTGCATAAATGCAACATGGTTTGTGGTGGACTGGTTGTTCGGGCTTTTAACAGTACAAAATAACAAGTGAAAAAAGAATTGGTGCAATAGTGCAATGTTTTGTGAGAGCGGGCGAGATATTCAATCGCTGGTGCTAGACATCTGTGGTATAAACATCAGGGATAAGTGGTGTCTAGCCGAATGTTGACAGCATTAGTTTGTTGAACAAGATGATGCAGAAACGAGACTGTGGCTGGAAATGGTGCGTGAAATTATCTCTAATTCAAGAGAATCATCATCCTTTGAAGTTGGGGATCTCGTTACTCTGACTTTTTAGTCTTTCTGAAAATGGTACTCCGGTTCACTTGAAGAACTTCCGCTGCTTTGCCGATGGAACCATAGGTTGTGATTGTATCGTTAATGATATCTCGTTCTATGTTTTCCAGGATAGCCTTCAGTGGTTTCTTGCCAACATCGAGTGAAAAAAGCATGGAGTTGGCATCGTTGCACTTCATGACGGAGGCGAACTCGGCCGGTAAATCACAGGCTTTAAGTGTGCTTTTCTTTGACATTACAACAATACTGTGAATCATGTTTTTGATCTCCCGGACATTACCAGGCCAGGAATAATCAAATAACTTCTGTTCTGCGCAGTTGGTAAAGGAAACATTTTTACCGTATTGTGTATTCAGTTGTTTGAGGAATACTTTAATCAGAGGGAGAATATCATCTTTTCGTTCTCTTATGGGTCTGATATTCAGTACAGCGACTTTAAGACGGTAATAGAGATCACTTCGGAAAGTACCCTCTTTGACACAATCTTTCAGGTCACGATTGGTTGCGGCAATGATGCGAACATCAATGGGGATAGTTTCAGTTGATCCGACCCTGATAATCTCATGATCATTGATAGCCCTGAGAAGTCTTGTCTGCATGGGCAGAGGAAGTTCTCCTATTTCATCAAGAAACAAGGTTCCGCCCGAGGCCTGTTCAAAATATCCTTTTGCACCTTTTGCACTTGCCCCCGAAAACGCACCAGCTTTATATCCAAACAGTTCTGATTCAATTAAACTCTCAGAAATGGAAGAGCAATCGACTTTCAGATAGGTTTTTTCTGATCTGGAGCTATTCCTGTGGATTTGCTGGGCTACCACATCTTTTCCAACACCGGTTTCACCAAGGATAAGGACACTGGCATCACTCGGTGCAATTGTCATAATCTTTTGATGGAGATTCAGGGAATGACGGCTGACCACTACGATTCCGTCTTTTTGGAAAGCGTCTTCCGGATCAATGGCAGCAATCTGCTGCTGGTAGATAGAGATCAACTCCTTCTGCCCCATGATCTCTTTTTTAAGGTTATCAAAAGTAGTCATATCACGAACAAAGGTGATGACTATATCCACATTCCCGTCTTTATCGAATACAGGATGGCCGTTGATGACCACATTTCTGCCATTCAGTTCCTGAACGATCATGGCCTTTTTGCCTGTTGCAACAACTTCCGGGTTAACAATCCGTGTAAAAACACCTTCATCTACTAGACTGCGGACGTTTTTTCCAACCACTTTTGAGGCAAGGATCCCTGACAAAGCTTCCCATTGTCTGTTTACGTATAGAGACTTCCCTTCTCTGGATGAGATGAAGACAGCATCGGGTATCAGGTTCAGGATGCATTCTAAGTAGGGGGATAGAGTCCTCTGGATGGTATCGTGTAGATTATTCATACATTCCATTCCTTTACTGTAACATTCAACGCGTACTGAGGCAGTTAAGACCTAACGTGCAAAACAAATGTATACGGGCAGGTGCGGCTATGCAATAAAAAGCAAAAGTAATCTGTACAGACCTTTGTTTGGCAGCCAGTGTTCAATAAAAAAAAACATGGAACTAACCGTGCTAAAAGGTTGACTCTATGATTACTATTATAACGAGATGCATGCAACGTACCATGGAACCATTTTTATTGTTTCAGGGAAATTTAGAGACATTGAAAAAAGAAGAATTTTGCTCAAATGTCAACTGTTTTGCAGACAGGCGAGAGAGGCAATAGCCAGAGGAGTCATCAGTAGAGGGTGGTTTGGGATAAGAACTGTCTTGCCGACTTCTTTTTCTAAGATGGGTTGCAGATCAGGCAGACAGCAGGTCCCACCTGAAAAAATGATTATTTTTACTTTGTGGCCTTTGATATGACGGTTGACAATATCGCAGATCCGCTCGAATGTTGGCCTGGCAAGGGTGAGTATTCCGTATTCTTCGCTATGCCTTTTGCGTCGTTCCGCTTCTTCAAAGGAAACGTTGTAATGACCGGCTATGACCAGGCCAATATGGGTACCGCCTGTAGGCTCATCATCTGAAAAAACGACCTGACCTTTTTGCACTACCGCTGTCCCTGTGGTGCCACCACCAACATCTACAACTGCAGTCTTGTCAAGATGAAGAAGATTGGCTACACAGCTTGGTTCGTCCAGTACCTTCGTTACATCAAGACCAGCTGTTTCCAGAATGTTGGTCGATAGGCGGGGGTCTGTTCCAGGGGGAAAGGAGGTGGAAGCCGAAGTTATTTCGACACTTAGTTTTTTTTCGGCTTTTTCCAGTAGACCTCGAACAATGTCAACTGCACCAACAAAATCGACAACTACACCATCACGAACAACCTCTGCCCACTCCAGAAATGCGGCCAGAGGTTCTCCACTATCATCAAGCACCATGAGAACAACATCTGAGGTCCCCAGGTCAATTCCAACATGTATGGGGCCTTCGTGCGGCCTAGGGTCTTCAGAATTTAAAATCTCTGCAGCACTGTCCAGACGTTTTGATGCTTCCTCCCAGGAAATTGCCATTTCTAGGAGATCCTGAAAGATCCAACAAGGGTGCAGCGCCTCAACCTGACAAAGGTTTTAGCATTGGAGACCCCCTCTCCTGTAGGTGTTGATATTGTCATGCTGGTCCAGCCTTCACCTCCCGCCCCTAATCCGGCAATAAGCGGTCCATTTTTGACAAATAGACTGGTATTAACGGCTTTTGCCATAGCATCCATATTATCAATGTTTTTGGAATGGAGTGAGGCTGAATGGCAGTGTCCACCTTCAAAAACCAGAGCCCATTCCAGTGCCTGAGAAAAATCTCTTGCCCTTAAGATAGGAATAAGCGGCATCATCTGTTCCATGGACACAAAAGTATGATTGGTATCGGAGCCAACATCAAATACTAATAAGCGGCAGGAATCGGGTACTGAAAAACCTCCTGCTCTTGCGAGTTCCGCAGCATCTCTTCCAACCCACTTCGGATTTGGGCGAGGTGACGGTCCAGGATAATCAAGGAGGACCTTTCTGGCAATGGCATCTACCTGGTCGAGAGTTATTTCTACAGCACCACAATTTTTTACTTCCTGCTTGAAATTATCAGCAATTGCCTCAACCGCAATAATCTCTTTTTCATCACAACAGACAATATTATTATCAAATGATGCACCGTCGTAGATACTCTGAGCGGCTCGCGCAATATCAGCGGTCTCATCGACAACAACCGGTGGATTTCCAGCTCCGGCTGCAATCAGCCGCTTGTTTGTCAGTTTTCTGGCAGCCTCAACAACTGCCTCGCCACCTGTGACAACCAGGAGGTTAATCCCTGGGTAGGTGAAGAGTTTCTGAGCGACTTCAATAGACGGCTCTTTCACGCATGTCACCAGGTTTTCAATTCCAAGCTCTTCACTGATAGCTTTGTTGAGCGTCCTGATTGCTTCATGGGTCGTTCGTTTAGCCGATGGGTGAACTGCAAAAACAACTGTGTTCCCTCCGGATATCATGCTGATTGCGTTGTTGATAATTGTCGCGGCGGGGTTTGTTGATGGCGTGACCGATGCGATCACTCCCCAAGGTGCGTTCTCAACAAGAGTCAGACCTGCATCACCAGTGATAGCACTTGGATAAAGAATCTCAGGTCCAGGGGTTCTTTCGGCTACTAAAAGATTCTTTTTCACCTTGTCTTCGATACGGCCCATACCGGTTTCGTCAACCGCCATTTCGGCCAGGCGCCTTGCGTTGGTTCTTGCTGCCCGTCGTATAACGTTGACGACTTTTTCCCGTGTAGCAATCGTGGAAATGTCTTTGCTGGCTTTGTCGGCAGCGGCAACAGCTTCTTCGAGAGTGTCAAAAACTCCACAATCCCCAGATCCACAGGTAGTCGGGGAGCCAGCGAGCGGTTGAGCTATGTTTTTTAGAACTTCTTTGACTATATCTTCTATAGTTTCTTGTGTTACATTAGCCATCCGGCCTCCGGTCAAACGAGTAAATGTTGTTATTTGGTATAGAGCGATTTCTGTCCACAGGTAATTTGATCAACGATACCAATGACACTGAGGTCAATGGGGCTTTCATCGTCGAGGATCAAACGGGCCGAACTTCCTCGGGTGAGCATTACCATCTCACCGACTCCGGCACCTATGCTATCCACAGCAATTTGGTTGGGAACCTTGACAGTTCCGTCCATATCAACAATATCAACCAGAAGAAAGGTCATGTGTGGTAATCGCGGATGACGTGCTGTTGACACTACCTGCCCAACAATCTTGCCAAGTTCCATTTTAATTCTCCTTTACCCGAATAAGTCTACCTCAGCCCAGATTATCAACATCAGTCAATATCTGAGCCTTGAAGGTAGCAGTCGGAATCGATCGGGTTTTGAGTATGATTCCCAGTGTTACTGAGAACCAAAGCTCATGTTATTTCATTTTAATTGGAAATAACGCTTCAAGGTCATCGTGTGGACGTGGAATTACATGTACCGCTACAACTTCACCTACTTTTTGAGCTGCAGCTGCACCAGCATCTGTCGCTGCCTTACATGCAGCGACATCGCCACGTACCATGACACAAAGAATACCTGCGCCTATACGCTCATAACCAACAAGCTGAACTCTGGCAGCTTTTGCCATTACGTCACTTGCTTCGATTAAGGCGGTCATTCCCTTAGTTTCGATCATTCCTAATGCATCCATCATGATAGTACTCCTTATGATTTTTTAATCTAAAATGCCGAAAATCGGCGGTTTTCACTTTTTGGTTTTCCTGGTCGATTTGGCAGGTGCCTTTGGTGTTTCGCTACTGTCTGGTTTCAGCATATTTCCAATATGGTCACCTATAAGATGCTGTACATCTGAGCTGGGCCTGGGAATCTTGTTGGAGTTAAAGACGACTCCTTTTTGAGAAATAGCAGCTTTGGCGGCGTCAACGGCAGCATTGCATGAAGCCAGATCGCCTGTGCAAACTACCGTTATCAAACCGGAATCTGCATTGGCAACAGTCTCAATTTTGACATTTGCAGCCTTGACCATGGTATCAGCGGCTTCTATTGCCGCTACAAATCCAATTGTTTCGACAAAGCCCATTGAATCATTCTGGTTCATAATTTCCTCGTTAGTTCGGCAAATTTGCCCTGGTTGTTTATATGAAAATCACTTTTAAGGATCGTTTACCTGTAGTGACTATTTTCATTGTCTGTTGCACCTGATACTTTCGGTTCAGCCATGATTTGGCAGTGTCAGTTAGCTCTATAAGATGAATTGCAAGAGTTGGGAATCCATGGCAGGAATCACCACTTTTCGTACCAGCAAGCCACTCGATTTAACTGTTTCAGTGCCTGCCTCAACGGCTGCTTCCACTGATGCAATGTCACCTGAAAGCAAGGTGAAGGCCTTGCCTCCAAGGCCCATAGCGATACGAACCTCAACAACGACCACATCAGCTGCCTTGGCTGCCATATCTGCGGCCAGTATTGCTGCCGGAACTGAAAATGTCTCAATGACCCCAATAGCAGGGCCAGTTTCTCCGGTAGTTGTAGCTGTCATTGCCGGGATTACCGCGGGGCTGATGTTTGCAATAACAAAATGGTCTACAGCTGTTTCCTGCGCACAAGCAAGCCCGGCATCAACAGAAGAGTTAACTGATGCAACTTCACCGTGTACCGCGACGATAAATTTACCGGGGCAAATGGTTTTGACAAAGAGTGGTTCAATCATAGCCGCTTTGACCATATGGTCTGCGGATTCTATTCCGGCAGCGATACTGGAAAACTCTATCATTCCAAGGGATTGAATCTTCATCTGTAGATCAAGCATGTTGTGTTCCTTCTATTGTTATTGAACTGTCAACGGATCGTACGATTCCTGAAATGGATGCATGAATTCGAGCGCCAAGTGCACCTTCCGGGATATTCGCTATACAATCACCGAGCTGTACCTTGTCTCCGGGTTTAACAACTGGTTGCGAAGGTGCACCAATATGTTGCTGGAGAGGTATTCGAACCCGTAACGGGAGGTAGCTGCCTTTGAACTCTGGGTGCAGTTCCATATATTTAGAAATATCTGTTCTCATAGCAAGACGAGGTATGGGGACCTTGCGGAATGACCTGAAATCTGACTGATGTGGCTTGATATCTCGAGGCCCCTGGTACTGGATTTTTTCATCTCTGAAACGTTTTTTCAGCATGACGTTAATTCGTCGTGGTGACAAACCCATAGGGCAGGCAAACAGTTCACATACACCGCATTCACAGCACATGACAGCCTGCAGGGCATGGGGACCTTGATCAACTCCTCCGGCAAAAGCTCTCATCACCCGGTGGGTTTCAAATCCCTGGCCTACAAGGTATCTGGGGCATATCTCTGTACACATTCCACACTGAATGCAGGTGGTTGATGCTCTCTTTTGCATCACAGCCACAGAAAGGGTGGCAGCTTCATGGAGAAAATGACCCCGGGGAATAACAATTATGCCTCCCATTGTCTTGGTGACTACTTCACTGGCTAGCTCTGATGCACTGTCTATGAAACGCCCCATCATCGGTCCACCAAGAATGACCACCGGGTCATGTACAGTAGTTCCCCCGCAATTATCTATACACTCCTGGATACTGGTCCCTATTGGTACCTCTATAATAGAGGGGTTGGAGATTTCACCCGTAACTGTCACTATCTTGCTGGTTAACGGAATATTGCTTAAAGCATTACTTACAGAGACGAGAGACCCAACATTGGTAACCACAATACCCACGTCTTTGGGGAGGCCGAGAGGTTGGATAGTTTTTCCTGTTAATTCGTGAATCAGGATCTGCTCGTCACCAGCAGGATAAAAGTTATCGAGTTCAGCCAGTTCTATGCCAGTTGAACCAATTGTTTTTCTAAATTCTGCAGCAATATCAGTATATTTCTTTTTTATGGCGATAATTCCGCGGGAACAGCCGAGAACAGTCATTGCTTCCTGCATAGCTTTGACAATATCTATGCTATGCTGTTGCATGATGTGTTGATCTGAGTAGAGCAGGGGTTCGCACTCACATCCGTTGGCTATCAGTGTATCCACCTGGGTGTCAAATTTAACGTGGGCGGGAAAACCTGCACCTCCTTCGCCTACGACACCTGCGTCTCGAACCTTTTGGATGAAGTCATTTCCTGTTTGTGTAAGTCTACTCATTCTTTTTCGCTATTCCTGGTGTTCATATTGGTGAATATTCATGATAACCTAGGTGATCATGGTTCCCCGTTGCATGCAGATACCGAGCACGGCAACGTTGAAAATATCATCACTGCTACACCCCCTTGAAAGATCGTGCCATCCTCCCTCAAACCCTTGCAGAAAAGGACCTATTGCCGAGTACCCCGCTAATCGCTGGAGCATTTTGTAGGCGATGTTTCCTGCTTCAAGAGATGGGAAAACGAGTACATTAGCCTTTCCCTGAAGTATGCTTCCGGGGGCTTTGGTGGATGCAACGGAGGGGATGATTGCAGCGTCAAGTTGCAGCTCTCCGTCAACCAGAAGCTCCGGTGCCCGGCTTCTTATTTTTTCCACTGCTTCTCGTATTACCCCTACACGTGGGTGATTCGAGCTCCCTTTGGTAGAAAAAGAGAGCATTGCAACTCTTGGCTCCTGTTTGAGCAGGTTCCTGGTTTTTTCCGCCGCAGCTATGGCTATATCAGCAAGAGTGTCCGAGGACGGTTCGGGGACAACCGCGCAGTCAGAGAAAATATATTGGCTCTCTCCATCAGGAGAAACCATGAGGAAAAAGCTTGAAATGGTTTTCTGTTTTTTCGGAATTATCTTGATTCCTGCTCTTAAAACAGCAGCAGTGGACGAAAGATTTCCTGCAACCCCGATTTCAACGTCCCCTCGGCGTACCAGCATGGCAGATGCTGCAAGATTGCAACGCATCGCTTTTTCAGCTTCTTCCATTGAGACTGGTTTGCCTCTCTGTTCCTGTATCTCGAAGTAACTCTGAATATTATCTTCAAGGATAGCTTTATTGGTGTGGTCAATCACTGTAAAACCGGACAGACGTTTTGGGGCACCGAGTATCTTGTCTTTTACTGCAAAGGGTGATTGCATAAGCAGAGGAATAGCGACCTTTTCTTCCTTTAGACGTGTGGCGGCAGCAAGTACGCGCTGGTCCAGGCAATCGGGGAATACGACAGTACCAGGCTTTTTCCGACAGGCCTCTATGCATGTATCTAAAATAATCATAGATCAATTCACTAAACGTTGACACATGCTAGCTTTACGCTTGATGGTGCGTTGTACACCACATCTGCGCCTTTGTTCATGTAGAAGATATCACCCGCTTTTGCAGACATTGTCTTTCCCTGGACAGTCAGTTCCAATTCTCCTTCAATCACGAGATTCATCTCGGGAGCCTCAAGGGTTCTTGTAAACGACGCCTGTTTCCACTCCATAAAAGTGGTGGTATGAGGAGCGTCTGTATGGCAGCGAATAGCATCTGAGATAAATACCTTTCCTGGGATATCAGGACCAGCCGCTTCTTGGAAGACCTGGTTACCATTAATAAGAGAGACATCTCCATGGACTGTAAGAACGGAGTCTTCTTCAAGCGCCTCCACAGAACAGATACCTGAAATTTTTGATTCGACAACTGTCTTGACAATTGTCTCTAGGTCAGAAATGGCATCTTGAGGGAGTTGATCCCGAAGGAGTGAACAAACTTGATCGGTAATTCTTTCAATGTTTGTTGGATTTCCGTCGGAGCATTTGTATCTTGGTTTTAGTGTTTGTTGGGGAGCATTTTCAAGCGAAGAGATTGGGCTACCAGGAGCAGAAGTTGGACCATCAGCGAAAGTGATATCCAATTCTTCAATGAGATCCCATGCACCCGGGGTGACGATACAGTCTTCCAACCTGACAGTAAGGGATTTATTGTCGGATTGAGCTGCTTTTAATATTTCATCAACGGATATAACCTGTTTCCTCATTAAGTCTCTCCTGAATTCTAAGCTGCTGGACGTAGGATTTATTTAATTACGTTTTGCAAATGCCGTGCCACAAAATGTGCTCAATGTGGCTCTTATTTCTTTGTAGCTGCAAAGATAAAAAACCAATCGACTAGTGTGTTCAGGTTAATGGAGTTTATTCTGTTGGTGTCATGTATTGCGCAATCATGAATACTGGTTGGAATGGTAACATCGGGGAGACCGTGTGAGAAGGTGTGGAGCAGAACAAGTTAAATCATTTTTTTAATATAATGATGCAAATCGAAGACTGGGCTCCATACTTCTTTTGTTCGATAAGGAAAATTTGATAGTAGATTCTCATTATATCAAGAATTCAAGATATTTAACTTCTTTTAGTGTTCTCTTTTGGGCAAAGGGTAGCTGTTGCTGCAGCTAATGTTGCCATTATTTAATCTAAATTCTCCTATACTTTTGGTATTGCAAGGTGGATCAGCGTGGAGCGTTGCAATTCTGCACGAATCTGTTCGTACAGTGCTGCATACGTGCAAAAACAGATCTGTGAGTATGGGTGAAGCTTATGTCGTTGTGCAATTCTGCAACATATCCTGTCTTGGTTGCCGTCTCATTACACTTGGTCAGTGCAGGTTAATTCAGATGAGTGGACAACGTCGGCGTTGAGCGATTCTGGCGTAGCATTAAAAATGAAGGTATTTATCTGAAGTGATACGAGAGTCCACTTGAGTTAGAAAAAGGAATTAGAAATTACATATTCAGTTATAATTCCACCGCCAACTTCAATCGCATCTCTGATGTTATGCCAGAGGAGGTTTATAGCCAAAATGAGACATTAGCGGCCGGTGAGGAGATAATTACAAAAGGGCATGGTCAATACATTGTTGCCAAATAAATATAAATTTAAATAATCTCCTAGCACAAGACTCTCCAAATTCTATATTTCGGGACCTAGATAGAGAAGATAGCGATTGGCAATGCAGACTAGTTTACATTACAATATGATGTTGAACTTCTTCCTGAACGCAGCATATAATAGCCCTGCAGGAATATATGGTGCAAGTTGTAGCCGGATTACGTCGCTTTGCCGGAACCAATTGGAGTAGTAAGCGATATCCGAATATGCAACTACTCATGAAGTTAGAGGTGGAGAAACAGTTCGAGGTAGCTTGACCTGCAATTGAAGAGAAAAGGAGGAATTTGATAGAGGATAGGCCACCTCTGAAATACATGTGTGAAAAATATTTGACACTACTGTAAATTTCTATCGCTCCATGTGTTTTGCCAGTACCATTTTCCTTCGATACAAAGATTGGATAATAACTGCATTATCAGCAGTCAAACTCTATCCGTAAATATGATCTGAAAAAGATGGTAATTTGATTTGAAATTGCTAAGTATTTTTTAATATCATATCGGCACCTTTTTCTGCTATCATAATCGTCGGTGCATTAGTATTTCCAGATATTATATTTGGCATTATGGAAGCATCAATTACACGGAGGTTATCAATACCGTAAACTTTTAATTCCTCATTTACTACAGCTTCACTTCCTTGTCCCATCTTGCATGTACCTACAGGATGAAATATAGTTTGTGAATAATCACTTGCTTTTTTTACAAGTTCTTCATCATCTTTTATATCAATACCAGGCCTGTATTCTTCAGGTTCATATTTCTTAAAAGTATCAGTTTCCATAACAATTTTTCTTACCAGATTTAAACCCTGAGCTGCAACTTTCCTGTCTTCTGGTGTCGATAAATAGTTCATTTTAATTTTGGGGTCTACTCTTGTATCGGCACTTGCAATATTAAGTTCACCCTTACTTGTCGGTCTTATATTTGCAACAGTTGGTGTGAAAGATTCAAAATCATGAAGTTTAGCACCACCAATTAATTTATCTGTACTTATTGGCTGGACATGGAATTGTAGATTTGGAGTTTTTTGACTAGAGTCACTTTTAGCAAAACCACATAACTGACTTGCTCCCATAGTCATTGGCCCACGCCTAAACAACATGAACTCCATCCCAATCATCATTTTACCAAATAAACTATTAATCTTTCTGTTTAAGGTTTTTATGTTTTTTACTTTATATACTGGTCTAAACATTAAATGATCTTGTAAATTTTTTCCCACTCCAGGAAGATTATGAATTATTTTAATACCTATTTCTTTTAATTTAAAAGCATCACCGATACCTGATGCCTGTAATATTTGCGGGGATCCAATTGACCCTGCGGATAAAATTACTTCTTTATTGGCTTGAATTTTTTTTAGTTGATTGTTTTTCCAATAAGATACACCCACTGCTTTTTTATTTTCAAAATCAACACATTTTATATGTGACTTTATTTCTATTTTTAAATTCTTTCTATTTTTTATAGGATTTAAATATCCAACAGATGTACTACATCGAAAACCATTTTTAACTGTAACTTGAAAATAACCGCAGCCAAAGTTATCTCCTTTATTAAAATCATTAATTTTTGGAATTCCTACTTCTTCAGCGGCGTCCATAAATACATCTAGAATATCTAATTTAATTCTTTGATCAGAAACTGTAAGGGGCCCGTTTGTTCCATGAAATTCATTTGGACCTCTTTCTTGATTTTCTGCTTTCATAAAATAAGGCAAAACATCATTCCAACTCCAACCAGTATTTCCCTGTTGACTCCAGAGGTCATAATCCTGTTCTTGTCCTCTGATATAAAGTAGCCCGTTTATAGATGAGCTTCCTCCTAATGTCTTTCCTCTGGGGTATGGAATGGAACGATTGTTCATCGTTTCATCTGGCTCAGTATTAAAACACCAGTCAAGATGGGGGTTATGCAATGTTTTATAATAGCCAACAGGAATATGAATCCAAGGATTGTTATCTTTACCTCCGGCTTCGAGGAGTAAGACTTTGTTATTTGGGTTTTCACTTAGACGGTTAGCTAAAACACATCCAGCAGAACCAGCACCGACAATTATATAATCAAATTTTTCCATAATTCTCACAAGTTTGTAATTTTAATTATAATTAATATTTAAGGCTACCTTGAAAAATTGAATTTCACCTGTGCAAATGCTCCAAGGGAGCAGACCACAACCCTAACAAAGGAAACAAAATGTCTTTCTTGTTACCAAATGAGCTATTAAAGAACTCATTTGGATCATTTTTTCGCCCTGTTTTGCCCTGTTTGCCAATCAGGGCAGGCTAATTCCATCAAACTGCAGCTAACAAAGCGTATCGGCTAAGATTATAGGCCATACTTCTCAACCCAATCTTCGCTTTCAACCTTATGATTCCAATACCACGTAAGAGTGTTCCTCCAGTCTGCATAATCCGTTGGAAAAAAATGGTTTTATCTTCTTGCTATATAAAAACTTCCTAGCAACATATCGTAAATTTAAGCTTGCAGGAACAAATTTTAGCCAGATTGTTTATTTACTTTGATATAAGTGTCAGCTATGAGTTTACAGGTTGAGTCTACTGCGACCAGGTTAAAGTTCTTCCTGTGCATCTCCGAACCGGTCAGTGCTAAAGAAAATGCTGAGGAATTGAGATTGCCAGTTCCAATCTCCGCAACATCAACATTTAACTCAACTTGAGGGATCTACTTTATGTTGCGAGTTGGCCTATCTAGCTTGAATTATAAGATTTTTACGACATTTCCAAAGATTTCAATATTTACAAGAATAACGGTGCCTTACGGTGAGTTTGGGAATCGCTACTAAAAAGCTCGCAACATAATTATCTAACTTTAATTAAACTACTACGGTAAAATTTCTATAGGCATTGAAGGGCTACCTAAATGAGGAATAATTAAATAAGGAAAGAAACCCAACCGTTAAGCCGTTCATATCACACCCAATAATTTAACTTTTTTAGTGGTTCGTACCATTACATCATAAACAGTTACAGGAATTTTTAAGTTTGTAAACACAAAAAAGTAAAAAAATAAAATATAAAGAATAAGGAGGAAGAAAAAGCAATATTTTTTTTATACTAAAAGAAGAAGACCAATAAGATACACAACATAACTGAGCGCGCAGCATAACTACTGTGAAGGTAATTAAGGAATTGTCCCGGTAACCTAACAATACAAGAAGGAGATTTTTGTTTTTAATTGATCAAGTTCACCCAAACCAACCTAACAGGAAAAAACCATTTTGAAATGCTAGATATTTCCAGAAAATCTTTCCTTTCAACAAAAACATACATGATAAGATTAATTTGAACTGTTTTCATAGAATAAACAACTTACCAAGTATGATATAATGCAAGTGATATAACTCTCTTTCTCAAAATGCACTGCAATTTTATTCTGTTATATTAAGGAGCTGAATAGTCTCGCAATGAAAAGGATTTTTACGTAATGAAAGTATATTTTCACCCACATTTTTATGATGAATATACCTCCGATCCAGCTGCGGAAACTGGTAGGATGGAGGCGATTGTAAAAGCCATTAAACCTTATGTGGAAATCGTTTCCTGTGTACCTGCCTCTGAAGAGGATCTCCTTTCAGCTCATACGATGGCACATATTGAGCAAGTCCGGCGCTTAGGGCTCTACGAAATCGCAGCCTTGGCTGCAGGCGGTGCAATCCAGGCGGCTAAGGCGGGATTGGAGGACCCAAGCTTCGGCCTCATCCGGCCGCCAGGACATCATGCATCGGTCAAAAGTTGCTGGGGGTTCTGTCATTTCAATAACATGGCTGTCTCCCTCTACTACCTGAGAGCAAAGCACCATATAAACCATGCCTTCATCCTCGACTTCGACCTTCATTATGGGGACGGCAACGTCAATATTCTTGGAAAAGAATCCTGGGTAGAGATTCTTAACCCAGAATCTCAAAAACGTGAAACCTATCTCGAAGAGGTTAATGATGCCTTAAAAACCACCCAGGCTGACGTTATTGCAGTCTCGGCTGGGTTTGACCACCATGTGAACGACTGGGGCGGCTTACTTTTTACTGCCGATTATAAGACAATGGGGGGGTGGGTTCGCGAAACGGCACTTCGTAATGGTGGTGGCTGTTATGGCCTCCTAGAAGGGGGATACAACCATAAGGTCCTCGGTAAAAACGTCCTCGCTTTTCTCGAAGGTCTTAAAAGAAGACCATAAACTCCTTTAAATTACATATTTTGGACATGAGAGAATCTGGAAACATCTCGGACGGGCAGCAGGTTGAAAAGTGTTAGGCTTCAAACCTGCTAAGAACCAGAACCTCACAGTAGTTATGTCGCGCGATCAGTTATGTTGTGTTTTTTCTTCTCTGGTTTTTTCTTCTGGGATGCCACCAAGCCGACAGTCATACTGCCCTTTGACATATGTGCTATAGAAGCGTCCCTTAGATGACGCATTAAGCCACTGCTGAACTAGGGCCGGGGGAAAGCGGCAATAGTGGTATTAGGTGCGCTTAAGAAGAACAATCACATATTCGTTCTCATTCTGGTAGCAGATCCGATTAACGAACGAGCTCACAGTATCATGACAGGTGAATTCATTGAGCTCAACATGGCCACGGTACTTAGGCCTTATTCCAACAAAGGTACGAAAAGTCTCATAGATTATAATCTAAGCTAAAACTATAGGTTTTTGTCCAAAACCGCGAAATTTCTGACGGCCACCTCTAAGCCCTTGTTACACTTGCCTTTGCGAGTCAAAATTGATTTCAGAATTGATAGAGCAAATTTTATAACTTAATGTGATTTTTAACTTTATTAGTTGAAAAAATTCAAGTTTTCATACAAAGCCTAAAGTCCTGGTAGACACTGAATATAAGTGGCTTTACTGACTTGTTCCGTTATTCTTATTGTTCCGTATTAATAGCAGCTAACGGCAATTCGTTGAACCTGTGAATAGCAAATACCTGAAGAGCTTTTTTTATGGTCTTAATGTGTAAACTGCCTTGGGGTTGCAATCTAATCCATCGGGGATCGCAGGTTTTAAAACTGCAAAGAAACCTGTGTTATATAGCAATTGTGTCAACTTGATAGAGATGGCAGAAATCGAATATTGATGTGCTAAAATGAGTAGCTCTTTTAGATTATTGAATACTTACTTCACGGTGGGATGACGACATTATCATCATCATATATTCCTTTTTCGGCGGTTATATGACATGCGGTACAGTTCGCCAACGAACCAATGGATTCTCTGTTATAAATTTTTGGGTCAACTTCATCGTGCTTTTCTATAATATAAGGAATTTCGGAGATCCGAATCGGAGTTCTCCCTCTCAGGCTTCTCAAAATTTTCACAGCTCTTTTTGCTGAAGATTTTTCTGCAGAATTAGAAATGAGATATTCTGATATGGCATTTATTGATTCTGTATCGATCTCAAGCTCTTCCTCAAAATGGTCGTCCAATCCAGCCATTATTTTTTTCCATGAACCTGAAGGCAATAATTCCGGCTGATAGGCAAAATGGCAGGCACCGCATTCTTCTTCATAAGTTGGATTATTTACCGGGCTAATATATTTTTTTTTGTATTTCTTTGAAGAGTTATGGTGGTCATCAGCAGCCAGAACCTTTATGAAAACACCGTTTATCAACAGAATAAGGGCACAAAAAAAAACGATCCAGTTCTGATTCTTATTCAAAATAATCTCCTCTATGAATTTTCATAAGGGTTCAACTTCAATGTAAGCCCTTCAATACCCCGAACCAGCGCTTTACCACCAACTGGTAAGGGAACCTCGCATACAGCGCTCCATAGTTCCCCGTTGATCAAAACTTGACCTTCAGTTTTATTCCATCGCCGAATTTCAACAACTTTCCCAATCATACACATTCCGCCATAAGTAGATCTTTTCCGGCCTTTGAAAAAGTACCAAACTATCGGGAAAATTATATGTTCGATAAGCTCAACGGCTATAATAATAATTATTATTGTGATTATAATGTTTTTCAGCATGATGCTCCGACCAAATACCTTCAGCTCTTTAACGATGTTTGTTATTTCATGATACCATAGAATCGAGGCAGGGTCAGAAAAGACAGAAAAGGCTTCTAGAAAACCAACAGTAAATGGAGCATTATAAATTATTGATGTTTCCAGAGCATCTGTATTGTCTTGAACATTTTTTAGTACTTCGCAGCTTGGTCAGGAAGGTCCCAATCCTTCAACTTTTATCAATGGCGGGGCTTTTTCGTAACTTGATTTTCTGCTTCTAGGAGAAAAATTATTATAGTGTCTGTCACCGATATGGCTTCAGCAGAATCTTAATTTCACCAGAGCTGATAGAAAAGTAATGGACAATCGAAATATTGTCATATTTGATGGGGTTTGTGTTTTTTGCAATGGTGTCGTTAATTTCATTATCAATCGTGACCCTGAGAGCATTTTTACATTTTCTCCAATGCAATCTGAAATAGCTCAGTCACTCATAAAAGAACATCAAGCATCAAAAGAAATTCTTAACACATTGATGCTTATAAAAAACGGAAGATGCTACCTAAAGACCGATGCAATATTAGAGATAGCTAGAGATATATCTGGTTTTTGGTATCTTTTTAATATGTTCAAAATCATACCAAGGTCATTAAGAGACTTTCTTTATTCAAAATTTGCTAGAAATAGATATAACCTTTTTGGAAAGCGAAATTCATGTATGGTTCCAACTGAAAATGTCAAA
>CAXMTO010000077.1:0-7114 GCA_964196355.1 uncultured Myxococcota bacterium | reverse complement strand
CCCTGATAGTTCTTTGAACCCAGATAGATAAGGATTTTGCGATCGGACAGAACGATGTCATTAATCTGTGTTTCAAGTAGCTCCCCAATCCGCATTCCAGTTCGAAGTAAAAGCAGAATGAGTGCTCTGTCCCGTACGCTTGCAATTGCGTCGAGCAGAAGCTGTATGTCTTCTTGGGGAATAGCTTTAGGCAGTGTCTCTGGTTCTTGTATTCGAATTTTGCGCTGCATAATAGCGTGAGGTAGAATCTCTTCTTTTACCAGATAGGCAATGAAAGCGTAGAGGGCCCTGAGATACCCTATCACTGATATGGGTTGTAAACCCCGGTCCTGTTCATATTCTACAAAAGAACCTATATTCCGTCTAGTTAATGTGAATATGGTGGTTCCACTATCGTACAGGAAATTCAAAAAGGACAGCACCACACCACCAGTCTGTCTGATGGTGTGTTCAGAGAGGTTCCTGATATACTTCGAATAAAGATACTCAATTGCTAGTTCTGCACCTGGCAAAGCGCTTACTGTGAGACGACCGGAGAACTGATCGAAGGTTTTGCGTTTACTCGTTCGTGATTTTAACTGAGAATGGGGCGATGGGGGGATGAGTTGTGATCTGTTATGCCTGACCCCCAAATTTGAAACCCAATTGGCGGTTGGTACGTCGGTTTGTATACGGATGGCTTCAGTCATTTTCGTCTCCTTTTCCTTTTGTTGAAAAAACAGGACGTTAATAACCAAAGTATATCATTAATTTGGTTTTATTTTTGTTACGTAGACTCTGGAAACATCAATTATTTAGAGTGCTGCATTTGCAGCTGGCCTACTGGAAGTAATTTTGGTTTTTTTAAACGTGCCAGGATGCTCTTTTTCGGGCAAGTTTTTTTAGGAGAATCTGGATGAATTAACCTCCTCAATCACCACTAAGCAATCTCTTAACATTTACTGGGGGGCATACCGGACTTGAAAAGAGCTTGCGCCGCCACCAACTTGTTGCTTAACCGAGTCTCAGCAGGGTTCTATCTGACCATTGCAAGTCTCTCACTGGGGCAAGTCATGGATATAATATCATGCTCGGTTCGCTTAGGACTAAGGATTCTCTTTTGAGGTTGTCAAATCATTTCCAAAAAAGTTTGATCACCGGGAAACTTCCACCTGTCAATCTCTGCCGATCAAATCTTGTCCATCAAGTGAGATTTTTTTTGGGGTAAGGATTTAGCTGACTTTGTCAAAATTTGTAAAAATGAATTATTCAAAGTGTGTTTTTCTTCCATAATCAATTCCCAACTTTTTCATTCGATTCCTCAGGGTGCTCGGGTTTATTCCAAGAGTAGCAGCAGCTCCATCCGGTCCATTAACCTTACCTTGTACTTTTGTTAAGACCTTGCGAATATGCCGAGAAACGACTTCATCCAGCTTGCCAGTTTCTTCGCGCTCTATCTGAAGCTCCTTTATGTTCTGAATCTGACTAGGGAGCAGGCTGTTAAACGTCAGGGGGCCTGAAGGATTGAGTATCAGCGCACGCTCAACAATGTTTTCTAGCTCCCGGACATTGCCAGGCCAATGGTAATTCATAAGTGTGTCAATGGCACCGGGGAATAGAGTTGGTATTGCAGGTAAATTCAATTCTCTAGACTTTATGTTGATGAAGTGTTGTAGCAGTGTTGGAATATCTTCTTTCCTGTCACGAAGAGGCGGTATCCAAATAGGAAACACATTAAGCCTAAACCAGAGATCCTCTCGGAATTCATGAAGTTTAACCATTTCTTCCAGGTTACGATTTGTGGCAGCCATGATCCTTATATCCAATGGAATAGTTTTAACTCCGCCAACCCTTTCAATTTCTTTGCTCTGTAGTACTTTTAGCAAGCGAACCTGTGCAAGTAGCGGAAGTTCACCTATTTCATCAAGAAAAATTGTTCCTTTGTCTGCCCGTTCGAATCTACCACGTTTTTGAGACAAGGCTCCTGTGAAAGCTCCTTTTTCATGGCCGAAAAGTTCACTGTCAATCAAAGAGTCTGGGATTGCGCCGCAATTTACACTGATAAATGGGCCTTTGTTTCGTTGAGATGAGTAGTGAATCGTATTGGCTATAACATCTTTACCGACGCCTGTTTCTCCTAAAAGCAATACTGGGCTGTTCAATGCAGCTACTTGCTGAACTTTATGCATAACATCACTAAGCCCGAAATTAGCACCAATAATTTCATCACCGGATAAACGACGTAATTCCCCTTGCAGATAGCGGTTGTCATCAGCCAGTAAATCTTTGAGTTTCAGGACTTCTCGATGTTTGAGTGTATTGGACATTGCCACGAAAAATGGAGCTTTGAGATTAGAGAATAGGTTGGCATGTTCCTTAGTAAAGCGGTTATCCCCTTTCGCTAACACAACGAGGGCACCGGCGACTTTTTTCTCAATGGCAAGAATTAGGATCATCACTGAAGATGACGGTTCATGGAGCGCATCCAGGAGATGACGGGTATAAGAATCCTCTTTAGGCTTATTAACAACGATTACGGGCGGGAGCACGCCTGACTGCCATGCCCGTGCCTGCTCTGCAATCTGTGCTTTGGCGTATTCAGGAAAGGGAATTAGTATGTCTAATTCTTCGCATTTATCGTTAGTGGCCCGAGAAACAATGTGCATTGAACCAAGATCATGCACATGTCGTTGGAGATAAAGACTATCTGCGGGCATATGCTGAGAGATGTGCTCCAAACATGCTCTAAGTCCCTCTTCGATCTTCAGATTCCCGCATATTCGTTTTGTGGTCTCCCAAAAAAATTCTCTACCGTAAAGTTTAAGCTCATTTCGGTGTTTAAGAGTGTTTGACATTGCTATTGAAAAAGCCTCACTTAACAAAGAAATCAATTCTGCGTGTTCTTGAGTAAACTTTTTCTCGCCTTCGGAACCCAAGATCAGCAACCCAAGTTTTTGCTCTCCGGCATGAAGGGGCAGTATTATGATTGAACTTAAATCGACATTGTGAAACTTCATCATTTCCTGCCCCATCGGTTTGATTTCTCTACCTTTGAAGAGAAGAACCTTTTGTGGCGTTTTATCGTAATAAGTTAATGCCCGATTATGTGCTTTCGGCGAAAGTGGCGTCAGCAAATCGACTTTCTTTCCCTCTGTCAATGTGGCTATAGCAATAGTCCTGTTTGATTTTAAATCTTTGCTGTAATGCTCGAGAAACATTCTACTTACTGGCATCGTATTTCGCAAAAACTGTATAGTTGAATATAAGGCTTCCTCAATCTCAAGATTCCCGCATATTCTTACTGAAGCTTGCCGGTAAAATTCGTTTTTATCCATTGTTAATCCTTCATGTTATTGATTGTTGTCGTATATGGTAATAATAAACACAAATGTCAAATACGGCAAACCATATTATCATATTTGGCACTATTGAAAGTTTATTCTTTTCAACCTTTTGTTTTTATAGATATTTTTGTTTTGGCACACACTATGCAAGTACATGAAGCAAGAGAAGTAAATAAGGACAATAATTGTCCCCCGTTCACGCCTGGGGAAATCCGACTCTGTGCCACCCTTACTCTCTTAGTTAGATAGACGCTCTTAAGAAAGGGGTGGCCCGGAGCGTCCTGCTATGGCTTGTGTCAGGTTGATGATGAGTTGTCAGTGTTAAATAAAAGGTTAGACCTCAATGATAAAATTATCCACTAGAGATCCATACCCACAAAGATTTTATGACCTGACTGCATACTATTATTTGAAGACCACAGAGAGGGAATAATGAGAGACAGTGTGAAATGGCTAGAGATTATCGAGCTTCGGTCAGTAGACAGCAATCTAGAGTTGCTGGAATCGCAACTGCAAAAATTGATAAATGAAGTGAATAGGGAAAAGCAAAAGCAGACAATGAAGTATTATCGTCGTGTAATGATAAATACTGATTTCAGCATTCACCTATTTCATGACTCAAATAAAGTAGAAAATAGCGGGAGTCAGTTAGGTTTAAGGCTTGCTTCATCCTTGAAAGAGTGGGGCTCGGTTACACTATTGAGTTTAACGTTAAATTAAACATTGATTCAGGAGAAATACATGAACACCAATCTGAAACGCAGGATGTTAATGGGAATCGGAAAATTCATGGTCCCGATCCCCCGGGTGATCGCCTCTAAAGGTCTGGAAAAAGGCGTTTCAGGGGCCAGAGCAAAAGCTGATCTCTTATCACCGGAAGAGCGAACGATCCATCACTTCATCGTAAGTAGAATGACAAAGACCAAAACCCCTTTAGCAGCAGAACAGGTTGGCAAAGAACTTGACCTGCCGATCGATCGGGTCGAGGCGACGATAGACAAACTTGAAGAGCTTAAAACCTTCCTCTATCGAAGCGACCGCAAGGGAATAAACTGGGCCTACCCCCTCCGGGCACAAGATTACTGACAGCACGGGTGAGCGGTTCTTCGCAGCCTGAGCTGTTGACGCCTTTGCGACTCCCTTCGTGCAAGGGAGATTGAGAAACAGGAACCTGACCTATACCATTGATACGACATGTGCAAACAGCGGCAGAGCGATAAAGATCGAACTTGACTGTGATCTGAATATTATTGGGATGACCGAGGGGGCAAGCCATATATTCTGCCTGGTTCTGATAAATACCGACAAGATGAAGGAAACAAGTATCGTCGATGTATTCTGACGCAATTCTCTTTTCTTCTGGTCAGAAGATGACGCAAGAGAGTTTCAAAATAAATCACGGACAGTCAGATTCTATATGAATGTCAGTCCAGCGTCCCTTGAGGGGATCAAGAAAATGCAGGCGGCAATTTTTGGTTTCGATCAGCATGAATACGGGAACGAATTTGCTGAAGTAATATTTTGAGAAGTTTTCATACGCCAAAGATGAAACAAGAGAAAAAATACTATGTCTTCTCGAATATACGCCGTTGGCCTTCACTTCCCAGTGACCGATCACTGACGAAACCTAGCGAGAGAAGCGAATCAAACTACAGGCTGTATTCCGAAGAAGATATCTTGAAAAAGGAGAAGATATGAGTTTTGAGAAAACATTGATCGCAAGTTTTCAGAAAGAGATACATCTCTATCACATTATCGCCGAAGGAACCAATGAAGATATTGGTTATGAACTTGGGTGTTTGGCTAGCGACACTCACAGCATCGACAAATCTACCAACGTTGATTCATCAGTAGTCAAAAGTCAGTATGACTATCTAAGACAGCGCTATCCAGGACATTATGGACGTATGTCTGGCTTTGCAAAGGCTTACGGGAAAACCCTAAACGATTATAATTACGATTTTTCATTTTTCGGGCAAGTGCCAAACGGGACAGCTTGTTCTGCTGTCTATTATCCCCCGGCCATTACAAGTACCGGACACGGATATATCAGTCGAAATCTTGATTTTTCCATCCCAAAGGATTTGAAACGCGAGAAACCTATATTCCCATTTAAGCATTCTTATGTAGTAGAAATGTATCCTGAATCATGTTTTCCATCTATCTCATTATTCTGTTTTGAAGTGTTTGGTTTAGCATTGGAAGGAATCAATTCCGAAGGACTCTCAGTAATTCACCTTGCGGACGCTGATACAAGAATTGATCATGAAAACTTATCCACCAAACAAACACAAAAGGGATTCAATGAGTTTTTGCCAATTCAGTATTTGTTGGATACATGTGCAAATGCCAATGAAGCAATGAAGGCTTTGAAACAAATGGAACATTATCACGTAGCGATTCCGGTACATCTATTAATAGCTGATAAACAAGGTTCTTCATTTGTTTTTGAGTATTCTCCTGATGGTTCTAAAAAGATATTTATTCAAGGTAGCACCACCTCTCCATTAAAGTTGACCAATTTTCAATTGAACCGTTTATCAGATACAACCATGACCAAAAAGATGGAATCTAGATCCAGTGAAAATGGTCTCGATCGATATCAAGTTCTCGAAAAACTAATAGACCAAATCCAATTCCCGATAACAGAACAAAAAATACATGAAACAAATACAGCGGTTTACGTTCATGCCGATAGTGAGGACAGACTTGAACGAACATTATTCCATTGCATCTATGACATATCATCGTGTTCTGTAAAAATTTGTCTTTTACCAAAAATCAATCAGTCAATGGACAATTTTTGCAAATTTTCATTAAGAAGCAAAGTATCCTCGAACAGTTGAATGTGCCTGACCAGCATTCCACTACCAAAATCAAATTAAAGATCATAAGGGTGTTGAATAGATTGGTTGTTTTACTATCAATATCAACTAGTTATTTCACAAATCCTATTGCAAATTTTAAGTCTTTAAACTTTGTTTGTAACATCAATATGTTAAATTAGTTCTTGGAAATTTTTACTTTTTCTTGTGAATTACGCAGATTTTCATAACTATGAGAAAATATACGATTAAAATTTTTGGAATTAGAAAACCCCAAAATACTTTTCAACACCCTTATCATGTGTTGATGAATGAGGATTAGCAGAGCACATCTTACAAACTCAAGATTGCCATGTTACCTCATCGCAAGCCTCTATGTTCAATGTTCAAAAGTTTTAAATGAGCCCCAGCACTGGAAAGAATAATTTAACTAATCAGTATTTTTGCCGGATGCCGCAAAATAGCGCGGCTCCGGTTAAACTCATGCTGCTCAATTTTCGCATCACCAAGAAACTAACAATACATTTTCATCGGTCATCAGTAGGATGTTGACGTTGCCAGGTAATACCTCTAATAAATAGAATAATGCTCCAGTTTGAGATGCCTACTGTTAGCCTGCAGAGACACACGTTATCACAACGGTAAAGGCTTTAATTGGCAATCTTAACCATTTAAGCAAACCTGCAAGTTTACCTTATTCCTGTAAATGTCATTACCCAATTACCCACCAAACCTAGCAACATAAAATCCTCTTTTTCACCTATAGAAGTTCAATCCTGCTCAGAAATGCCTGACAACGAAAAAGTATCATGAAGGGCAAGATGCTTCCAGATTATCAACCGAGAGAATTGCTCCATTATTCCAGCATTGGATGACTGATACTACTTTTGTACGAAGGTTTGATATTGGTAGTGTGAAGCTGTTGAGAGTCCATTTCCACCTGATGTATACCTTCTTCACACCATA
>CAXMTO010000076.1:0-7101 GCA_964196355.1 uncultured Myxococcota bacterium | reverse complement strand
CAATCCCCAGAGGGCATAAAGTCGCCCTTAAAGGTCTGGCTATCGGCGATGTTGTGCGGAAATACGGGCAGATAATTGGCTGTGCCGCCGCAGAGATTGCTCCTGGTGAGCATATTCATGATCACAATCTCACTCTCGAGGGGGTGACTGCGCGTATGAAGTCACTACCCAAGTCGCCTGCCACGCTGGAGATAGAGGGTTTGCCTGAAGAATTTTCAGGTTATAACAGGAAAAACGGTTTGACTGGTACACGTAATTACATCGCTCTTGTTTCAACAGTTAATTGCTCTGCTACTGTGTGTAAGAGAGTTGCAGAACACTTTCAAAGGTCAGATAAATTAGATGCCTATCCAAATGTTGATGGTGTTATAGCCTTTACTCATGGCCTCGGTTGTGGAAACAATCCGAAGGGCAATGGTTTTGATGTGTTGCAGCGCGCACTCATGGGGTGTGTTTTAAACCCGAACGTCGGTGCAGTCCTCGTCATCGGTCTTGGATGTGAAACGAATCAGGCTCATTTCCTGTTCGAGCGGTATGGATTGGCAGAGGCCGACTGCATGCGATTCTTTAATATTCAGGAAGCTGGGGGAACGAAGGCGTCCATTAAACGTGCTGTCGACTACATCGAAATTATGTTACCTCAAGTTAATACTATTCAAAGGGAAATGGTGCCGGTCAGTGAGTTGAGACTTGCATTACAGTGCGGCGGTTCTGATGCTTACTCAGGGATTACCGCCAACCCGGCACTGGGGTATGCATCGGATATTCTGGTGGCAATGGGCGGCACGGCTATCCTTTCTGAAACACCTGAAATCTACGGTGCAGAACATCTGCTTATGCAGAGAGCGGTAGCACCTGAAGTAGCGGATAAACTGATGGCTCGAATTTCCTGGTGGAAAGATTACGCCAGTAAAAACAATGCTGAGCTGGATAATAATCCCTCATTTGGTAATAAAATTGGCGGATTATCGACAATCTATGAGAAATCGCTTGGAGCAGTTGCCAAGGGAGGACAGAGTCCCCTCAATGCTGTCTATGAATTTGCTGAACCTGTGACTGAGCGGGGGCTTGTTTTCGTTGATACGCCAGGCTACGACCCGATCTGCTCGACCGGCCAGATTGCTTCTGGTGCTAATATCATGTGTTTTACTACCGGCCGTGGCTCGGTCTCCGGTTTTAAACCGGTGCCAACCCTGAAACTTGCAACGAACACGACAATGTACGAACATATGCGGGATGATATGGATATCAACTGCGGTGGAATTATTGAGGGTGAAAGAATAGAAAAAGTGGGCAGATACATTTTCGAGCAAATCGTCGCCACCGCATCGGGTTCACGTACCGCAAGTGAACGAAATGACTTTGGCGACCATGAATTCGTACCCTGGCAGCTGGATGCCATTCTTTAACCGCTAATCAGATTATTTAATCAAAAATATACAAAAGAGGTGAAGATTGGTAATGAGTTCCATTTTTTATACAGAGATAAGGAGAACGGCCCTATGAAAGCGGTTAATGCATTGCTGGAAAACATCAAGATTCCCAGGATGTACAAAGTAAAACAGGAATTTGTATCAAAACCTTTAGATGATATTGAGGGAGCTTGTCTCGAACAGATTGTATCGCTTGACCGTTTGAAAGAGCTGAAGGCGGGGGCACGAATAGCTGTGGCGGTTGGGAGCAGGGGTATTGCAGATATTACAAAAATAGCAGCTTCTGTTGTTAAAGCTCTTCAGAAAATGGGGTTTGATCCTTTCATTGTATCTGCCATGGCCAGTCATGGTCGTGCCTGTGCAGAAGGCCAAGAAGAGATTCTTGCTGAGCTCGGAATTATAGAGGAATCTGTGGGCTGTGCAATACGCGCAAGTGTCGATGTTATTGAAATCGGAACCCTGGAGGATGGGTTGCCGGTATATATTGATAGAATTGCATCAAAAAGCGATGGAATCGTCGTCATAAACCGCATAAAAACCCACACAGCTTTTCACGACAAATATGAGAGCGGCCTTGTCAAGATGCTGGCCATAGGTCTGGGCAATGATACAGGAGCTAAAGCTTGTCATCAGCTGGGCTTTGGCCAGATGGGTAAAAACATTGTTGCCATGGCCAAAATGAAGCTGGAAAAATGTTCGGTCTTATTCGGCGTAGCCGTCATTGAGGATGCCTGCGAAAATGTTTCCATTATTGAAGTTGTTGATGCAGATAACATAATGGAAAGAGAACCAGAGCTGTTGAAGATTGCGAAAAGCAACATGCCTTCAATCGGCATCGACAATATAGACGTCCTGGTTGTTGACAGGATGGGGAAAGAAATTTCCGGTGATGGAATGGATCCCAATATAACGGGTCGGTTTTCAACACCGTTTGCACATGGGGGGCCAAATGTTGGGAAATTGGCAGTGCTTTCAGTTACTGAAAAATCTCATGGGAATGTTGTTGGAATCGGTCAGGCAGATCTCTGTCCCCGTAGATTATATGATGCAGCTGATTTGGAAACAACCTATGTAAATTCTCTTATAGCCACAGTTACTACGGTTGCCCGGATACCGATGACGCTTCCAACCGATTTTGATGTGATCAGGGCGGCTATCATGTGCAGCAACATCCTTGATTTCGATAGTGTAAGGCTTGTCAGGATAAGGGATACTCTGCACCTGGGTGAATTACTCGTTTCTGAATCTTTGTTTGATGAGATGTCGGCAAAGGCCACGGTTACTTCAGTAGAGGGACCTTTTGAAATGCAGTTTGATAATGGCACTGTTCAGGAAAAATTTTGAGGTATATCTTTGCGGCCCTGATTGTACGCTAGCCACGGACATCATATTCATGATGGATGCTGATGTTTTTTTGATGTCAGCGAGGGGGGAGACATCCTGTCGCCCCCGTTGGATTATTACCAGAGAAATAGAATGAGTGCCTGGATAGCTCCTATTGGTCCACATGCTCATCAATAACAACAATATGCATTATCTTTGGTCCATGGGCACCAAACACTAAATGAGCTTCTATATCGCCGGTCTTGGATGGTCCGGTGATAAAAACAGCGGAGGAGGATGGCGGGTTCTGGCGCAGCCGGGCGTATAGCTCACTTAGATCGGCAAGAATATTTTCAATGCGAATTACTCCAATGTGAATTGATGGTACCAGAGAGGTTGACCGGGGTTGACCCGGCAAGGTCAATTGAACTATCGTTGCCGAATCGGCAACGCCCCATGACGGGGAGGTAATACCGATATAAGAGTCGATAGTTTTTTCTCTGATACCGCTGTCAGCCAGTGAGGTGGTGTGAACGGCCACCGCTTCTGCGGCAAGTTTTTCCGATAAGTGCAGTGCTTTAATATCAGGGTGATCATGCTGAATTATCTGCCGTATCTCACTGAATTCCGGCTCTGAATCTTGAACAATGCTGATAATGGTGCGGGCAGCCCCGGCAAAACTTGTATCAACGTGGACAGTGAGGTTGACTTGAGCTGCATTTTCCTGAAACTGTCTTAAAAGCGTTTGTCGCTCAGCGCTCGTCCGGTTTCTTATCCTGCTGATAGTCTCGCAGATATCCTTCGAGGCGAAAACAGAGGGGCATTGATCTGGGCCTCTGGATTCTGAGGAGGAAACACCGAGTTCTTTGCGGATATTTGCCAAAAATGCGTTGCGCTCAACCATTTTCAACCTCACTGCTTTCTCTAGATGGTTTGTTCTTCTTTTTCCTTTGCCAGCGCCTGTGAAATGATTCCTGTGCCAATGGCGGTAAATCTCGATCTCTGGTCCAGGCGCCTGCAGGACCAAAGACTTTTGAAATCATGCCGTTTTTCGCGATAGAAGGACGTTGCAACTGGGTAAGGACCCCGAGAGTCAGACGATACAGTACACTATTGCCCACCACCATTCGCCAGAGTTTGAAAGCTTTGGCTTCAGTTGGCTTGTGGGGTTTAGTCTGCCAGTAGGTGTCACCATAGGCAAGTTTCTGCCTGAGTGTCAGGAGCATTCTGGGCAGATCATTTTTTACCGGACAGATATCCAGGCAGGCACCGCAGAGACTCTCCCCTTTGCACAGATCAGCATGTTTGTTGATGCCATGGAAAAGCGGTGTTATCACTGCTCCCACAGGCCCCGAATATACTGCACCATAGGCGTGTCCGCCGATGCGGCCATAGACCGGGCAGATATTGAGACAGGCGCCGCAGCGTATGCAGGCAAGAACCTCCCTGAAGTCACTGTCGCCCAGTATTTTTGATCTTCCATTATCAATCACAACCAGATGAAACTCCTCTGGACCGTCCGGGTCTCCTTCTGGACTTGGGCCGCCTGTAAAACTCACATAGGAGCTGATTTTCTGCACGGTTGCTCCTCTGGTAAGCAGCTGCAGCATACCCTGGTGATCTTCCATGGTAGCGGCAACACGCTCCATGCCCATCAATGCCACATGAATCTTCGGCATAGTTGTGGTCATGCGAATATTTCCCTCATTGGAAACCAGGCTGATACGGCCGGTTTCTGCACAGGCAATATTGCAGCCGGTTATCCCCATATCAGCCTCAAGCAACTTTTGTCGCAGGGCTTTTCGTGCTGCCTTTGTCAGGGTCGGAGGATCATCTGAGTATTCAATGTTGAGTTTCTCTTCAAAAAGCCGTCCCACCTGCTCGCGGTTCAGATGGATGCTGGGGGCGACAATGTGTGAGGGGAGCTCATCTCGCAGCTGGACAATGTATTCGCCCAGATCCGTCTCAACGACCTCGATACCTTCGTTGTGCAGTAAGGTATCGACGCCTATCTCGGCGGAGACCATGGACTTTCCTTTCACTACACGTTTGACGTTATTTTTTTGGGCAACCTCAAGACAGTAGTTGGCCGCATCCTCTGCCGTCTGGGCAAAATAAACATACCCCCCGTTTTCAATTATCTTTTCGGCGAGTAGTGTCAGCACCACATCGAGGTTTTCCAATGTGTCCATGCGTTTTTGTTTGATTCGGTCTCTTAAACCGGGATCGGCCATGCTCGACCAGTGTTCGAGGGTGCCCTTGCCAAAGCCGTTCTGCAGGTTTTTCAGATTCTTTTGTAAACTTTTATTTGCGAGGCCCTGATGGGCTCCCTCTGTATAGTTGAGTGGTGCGTGATTACTGCTCATCGGTGTCCTCCCGAAGCGGCGAGTATTTCGGCAATATGCTTGACCTGTACCCGCTCTTTTCTTCGTGACAGTCTGCCCTGAATATTCATCAAACAGCTCATGTCACAGCCGGTAACATACTCAGCGCCGGTGGCAATAATATTGTCGATCTTTTCATCGACCATCGCTGTACTGATCTCGGCATAATTGATACTGAAGGTACCGCCGAATCCGCAGCAGATATCGTGACCGTTCATTTCAATAAACTCAAGACCATCGACATTGCCCAGCAGGAGCCGCGGCTGCTCGGCAATATGGAGGCCTCGCAGCAGATGACAGGAGTCATGATAGGTGACTTTACCTGGGAATTCGGCCTGTACATCCTCTACACCAAGGACGTCAACCAGATATTGAGTGAACTCATAGCACCTTGACGCCACATCACGGACCCGCTGCTGCAATGGTTCATCGTCATCTGCAAAAAGTTCAGGGTAGTGGTGCCTGACCATCTGCACGCAGGATCCCGAAGGACAGACAATGGCTTCTGCATCTGCGAACAGTTCAACAAAGCGAAGAGCCGCCGCCTTGGCTTCACGATGGTAGCCGCTGTTGAACGCCGGCTGTCCACAGCATGTTTGTCCCTCGGGGTAGTCAAGAGTAACACCGAGACGATCAAGAACCGTCACCATGGCTTCTCCCACATCGGGATAAAGCGTGTCAACCAGACATTGGATAAAAAGTGAAGCTTTGGGTTTCATATGATACCTTTGGGGATTTAGACAGTCGCACTATCACAGTACTGCCGGGCCGGCTTAACCCGCATTTCTCATGAACATTGTGTCAATTTTCTGAAAGTGTTTTCATTGTAACAGCTTGCCACAGTTCTTCTTCCGCAGATTCAGAGGGGCGCAACAGGTATAAGGGTCACCTGGAATGTCCGGTCCGGGATGGAGAAAGCTTTCAGTATCATCCTGAGGCTGTTACTGGACTATCTTTTCTCCATATTGCTCAAGAATTGGTTCCATGAGCATTTTCAACCGTGAACGAACAATGTGTATCTGATAACTGTCTGCGTGGGATGGTGGTATGAGAGCGGGACCCATATTAAAACCGCGAAGTTCCAATGCGAGTTTGAAGCCTATGGGGAACGGTGCGGCAAACATGGTCCTGATTACAACCAGTATGGACTTTTGCAGCGCCAGGGCCTGTTCCAGGTTCCCCGCTTTCCATGCATCGTAAATGCCGACCATAATCTCGGGGAAAATTCCAGCGGTGGCAGTCATACACCCTTCTGCACCCATAAGCAGGGATGAGAGAAGATTTTCTTCACGCCCGGTGAGCATGCTGATGTCCGCACCGGCAATGGCAATTTTGTCCATGAAATGCATGAAATCGACCATACTGCCGCTGGAGTCCTTCATACCCACAACATTCTCGTATCGACTGAGGCGTTTGACCGTATCGTAGCCAAGAGGTGAGGTGAAGAGCGGTATGTTGTAGAGAATGATTGGAATATCGCTTTTTTCGATAATAGTTTCAAAAAAGCGTTCCACCATGGCGCCATCGGGTTTATAGAAATAAGGCGGGGTGACTACGACGGCCTCACAGCCGATTGAGCCTGCGTGCTTTGCAAGTCTGACACATTCATCAGGCGTTGATGCAACTATTCCCGGTGTCACAGGGATACGGCCGTTTACCTGATCTACGGTGATTTCCATGCATCGGCACTTTTCCGTAAAATCCATATGGATTCCTTCCCCAACTGAACTTACCGGAAAAATTCCGGCCAGGCCTCGTTCAATGCCGAACTCCAGAAGCCGTCTAAATACTGGTTCGTTTACACGATGATCATCGTCGAATGGGGTTAATTGCGCCGGGTATACACCTTGAGGACGAAACATTTTATAAAATCTCCTTGTTATGAGTACCCCAGAAAATCATTTCGGGAAGGTACTTATACCCTTCGAGGGGGTATTGAAAAGAATCCCGTTTATCGGGGT
>CAXMTO010000075.1:0-19186 GCA_964196355.1 uncultured Myxococcota bacterium | reverse complement strand
AGGAAGGCCGAGCTGCAAATTTATTGAAGGTACTTATCCAACCATTTTAATAAAGTTCCGATGTGTTCGGGTAAGGCCGCATCAGTGAATCAGTACCGTAACAATGGATGCGGCCAGGTCTTATATAACAACGATACGGTCCCAGGCCGTCCCCTGGGTATATTTTACATAAGGAGAATCGAAATGAAAAAAATTATTGCATTGATTGCTGCTGTGACTTTTCTTTCTATTGGTTTTGGTAATATGGCAATTGCCAAAAACAAATGTGGCAACGGGAATGGGAACCAGAACCAACATCAGGAGGCCAGTGGGGATACACATGGACCTGGGCACGGGCCTGCCGAAAACGCCGGTGATGGTGTTTCTGATGGCAGCGGAATGGGTCATGATGAGCAAGGGGCGCCGAACTCTGGAGATGGTGTTTCTGACGAAAGCGGATGGGATGGTGATGATAATGACAAATAAACAAGGGGTTACAGATAATTCTCATAGAGGACGTTGCTATCCTGACTTTTAGTTGTGCTTAAACTTTAACACCGATAAACGGTAAAACATCCTGCACTCTTTTCAGTACCCCCTTGGGGGCGTTAGAATAAAATTTCTGATTAATCCAGAGGCCAAATTATGTATCTCTCCTACCCGGTCATGGTGCTGATGGGAGGGAATTCGACGCTTATCTCTTATTAAATTTTCTTTGTAAACGTACTCATATAGCCAGTATGTACATTAATGTTTGACAAGTATGACTGTTTGTGGTTTTATGCCTTGTTCGAATTGTCCGGTGTTGCGTTGTGCGCTCTTCTCAATCTGTGTTGAGGAGGGGCGGGTGCTTCACCTCACGGATTGAGTGCTGATCCGTGTATACTTTTTGTATGCTAATCTGGTACAGAGAGGTTCTTGGAAGTGGGCAATGCCCGCTTTTTTTTATGCCTGAAGAACACTGGTCTTTTGGCCGGTAGTCTTGTGTTCACCGCTCCCCCGGCAGGTGATTGTTGAGTAAGGGGAACCGAAAGTATGAGTGATTACATAATTGATAAAGTGGAGAGGTTCCTTGAGGGTCTGCTGCCTTCGATGGACTTGGAGCTTTTTGACATTCAATTTCGTAGAGAAGGACATGGCTGGGTACTTCGCGTTTTTGTCGATTCAGAGGAAGGCGTGGGGCTGGACCACTGCAGTAAGGTTAGCCGTGAATTGAGTTATTACTTAGATGTTGAAGATTGTATTGAACATGCATATCATCTTGAAGTTTCTTCCCCCGGCCTTGAGCGACCTCTGCGGTCTGTCGCTGATTTTAGCCGTTTTACAGGTGGACTTGCCAGGGTGAAATTGTCTGAAGGTAGAGAAGGGCAAAAGGTTTTTGAAGGTGTGATTGAAAGAGTCTGTAAAGATGAAATTGATCTGAGGCTTAACGATAAGACCCTGGTACAATTTTCTTTCATAGAGATTAATAAAGCCAGGCTGGCGATTTAAAAAGTATTTGCCTGTGTCGCCTGTTGACCATATAAATGTCCTCCAGAAACTAGAGTTGAAAGTTATAAGGATAGGGTAAAAGAATGCTATCGGATTTGAAACGCATCATCGACCAGATCAGTAGGGATCGAGGGTTCGACAAGGCACTGCTGATAGAAGCCATTGAAGAGGCTGTGCAGTCCGCCGCCAGAAAGAAACTCGGCAGCCGTCGTGACATCGAAGTTCGATATAACGAAGAGTACGGTGAAGTTGAAATTTTTCAGTTTAGAATTGTTGTAGAGGAAGCACTGGACGAGCAGACTGAAATTGTACTCAGCGAGGCATTAAAGCTTGATCCTGAAGTTCAGTTAGGTGATGAGCTGGGCGAAAAAATGGTTAATATCACTGACCTTGGAAGGATTGCAGCGCAGTCGGCCAAGCAGGTTATTATCCATAAAATGAAAGATGCCGAACGTATCGTGATTTATGATATGTTCAAAGATCGTGTCGGAGAAGTTGTGAGTGGTATAGTTCAGCGATTTGAACGTGGAAATATGATAGTAAACCTGGGCCGTACTGATGCAATTCTGCCGAAAGATCAGCAGATCCCCAAGCGGTCTTTTAAACAGGGTGATCGTATTCGTGCTTATTTAAAGGAGGTGCGGCAGACTGCCCGTGATTCTCAGCTTATTCTGTCACGGACCTCTGATGAGTTTTTAGAAAAGCTCTTTAACATGGAAGTTCCGGAAATGGCTGAAGGAATTGTTCGTGTCATGGGCGTGAGCAGGGAACCTGGATTTCGTGCAAAAATTGCCGTTAGCTCCTCTGAAGGCGACGTGGATCCTGTTGGCGCCTGTGTAGGGATGAAGGGCTCCCGCGTACAAAATGTTGTTCAGGAGCTTCAGGGAGAACGAATAGACATCGTTACCTGGAGTCCCGATCCTGCAAAATATGTTTATAATGCACTGGCGCCTGCTCATGTAAGCATGGTCAGAGTTGACGAAGATGCCAAATCACTTCTGGTGGTTGTACCGAACGATCAGCTCTCTCTTGCGATTGGCAGGCAGGGACAGAATGTACGGCTGGCTTCGAGACTCCTGGGGTGGCGTATAGATGTAAAAAGTGAGCAGCGTTATGCGAACCTTGAAAACAAAGAATATCAATCTCTTCTTGCACTGAATGGAGTAGATGAGGCACTTGCGGACCAGATTTTTTCCAAGGGTATTATTTCTACTTCGGTCCTGGCTGAAAAAAGTGTGGATGATCTTACTGTAATACGGGCCATTGATGATGAATTCGCTCAAGCATTAATCGAAGAAGCCAAGGCCAATCCGTTCGAGGCAGAAGCGATTCCAGAAGCAGAGGGCAATAAGACTGAAGCAAATGAGAAAAACGATACACCGGAAGTTGAAGAATCTATGACCGTTAAAGCGTCAGACTCAGAAAGTGACGCAGACGAAGACGCAGATACCGCAGATAAAGAAAACTAACACCGGTTAACGGTAAAAATTCATGCGCTTTTTTCAGTACCAGCTTGATGGGCATAAGTACCTTGGTGGTATATGTAACCACATAATTTCAAAACACATTACTCAGTTTCTTGTAATTTATTTCAGTGTTTCTGGAGTAAGGTACTAGCACCCCACAAGGGGGTATAAGTACCTTGGTGGTATGTGTAACCACATAATTTTAAACACATTACTCAGTTTCTTGTAATTTATTTCAGTGTTTCTGGAGTAAGGTACTAATAGGGTATGGCGGACAACACAGATTGATGACGAAAAAACCAGTCCGTACTTGTTGTTCCTGTAAAAAAAAAATGCTAAAAGATCAGCTGAACCGTTTTGTCTGGATGGATGGAGCAGTTCAAGCCGATCCTGAACAAAAAATGGATGGACGAGGTGCTTACTGCTGCGAAGAGAATCTGTGTAGAGAAAGTTTCCTCAGGCAGGAAGGAAAATGGAAAAGATTGTTTCGACTTTGAGAAAAGAAAATTAAGATAGCTTGTCGGCGGATGGAAAGCAGGTGTTAGCGGCGTCGGTGTAGATGAGCGAAATAACTGTTGCGATGTAATACGGGAGTGAAGGATGAGCAGGATTAGGGTTTATGAGCTGGCTAAAGAGGCTGGCATGAGCAGTAAAGTGTTGGCCGATAAGTTGTTGGAGCAGGGATACGATATCAAAGGCCATAGCTCTACAGTTGATGACGATACCGCCGAAAAGATCCGGGAAACTATCCTGAAATCGACCAATACTGAGCTCGTTGAAAAACGAATTAGTGGCTCTGCAGGATCAACAGTTATCAGGAGAAGAGCTACGGTCATAAGAAGAAGACCAGGGGCCGCAGAGGTTTCCCCCGAGGATGAAAAAGAAGAGGCCGAAACCGGTGAAGAGATCACAGTAAGTGATGCCGGTGCAACAGCCGACCCCGAGGAAGTCACTGAACCCGCTGTAGAGAAAGAGGATGTGGCGGCTGATACTTCTGCCGCCGGCGAAGATAGTGGTGGGGGACCTGCGGTTATCACGGTTGCCGAACTTGTCTCCGGAATTGAGGAAAAAGAAGAAGGAATTGAAGACGTAGCGGTCGAAGTTGCCGAAGACGAAAAAGAGGAAAGCAGTCTGTCTGAACCTGCAGTTGCCATATCTGAAACGACACCGACGGACGAGGAAGAGACCTCTAAAGAAAAGAAGAAAAAACCGGCCAAGAAACAAAAGGCTGAGAGTAAACCAGCTCCCCGTAAAGGTATCGCCAGGGTGGTGGGTACGATTGAACTGCCGACCGAAGAGGCAGCAGCTCCACGTCCTCGTAAAAAAACAGCAAAACCACAGCAGCAGAGAAGGGCTAAACCCAAAGCGGCGCCAGTCGAGCAGACTCCTGTTCCAGTTCGTGAAGAGGTCGGCCGTGGGAAGAAAAAGGGGAAAAAAGGTGCTCCAGCCGCTGGTGAGAGGGAAGATGAGATTCGTAAAGGTGGGAAGAAAGGGAAGAAAAATGTTAAATTTACTCATTTTGCCAATAATTACCAGGGTAAATCCGGTGGCGGGCGAGGAAAAAGAGGTGGCAGGCGAGCACCTAAAGCCGTAGCCCTTCCGTCAGAAATGAAGGCGAGTAAGAAACGTTTCAAGGTATACGATACCATCAGTATTGGTGATCTGGCACAACGTATGAGGGTTAAGGCCAGCGATGTAATTGCAAAACTGATGGGGCTCGGAGTCATGGCTACCATAAATCAGTCAGTTGATACAGAAACAGCAATGATCCTTGCTTCTGATTTCGGTTATGAGGTGGAACAGGGCATTACTGAGGAACTGGGGATTCAGATCCTCAATGAAAGTGAATCTGGTGGAGAACAGCAGCAACGTTCGCCTGTAGTTACAGTTATGGGGCATGTCGATCACGGTAAAACGTCTATTCTCGATGCGATCAGGAAAACTGATGTAGCGGAAGGTGAGGCTGGAGGAATCACCCAGCATATTGGAGCATATCATGTCCGATCGAGTGCTGGAGATGTGACCTTTGTAGATACTCCCGGCCACGCCGCCTTTACAGAAATGCGATCGAGAGGTGCACAGGTTACTGATATCGTCATTCTGGTAGTTGCCGCCGACGACGGTGTGATGGATCAGACCCGAGAGGCGATAAGTCATGCTCAGGCAGCAGAAGTGCCAATAATTGTTGCTGTTAATAAAATTGACAAAGACAATGCGGATATTGATCGGGTCAAACGAGAACTTGCCGAGGTAAACCTCTCTCCTGAGGAGTGGGGCGGCGAGACAATGTACTGTGAAACTTCCGCAAAAAATAACATTGGTATTGATGATCTCATGGAGATGATTCAACTCCAGGCTGAAATATTGGAACTTGAGGCGGACAGGAACAGAAAGGCAAGAGGCCGGGTGGTAGAAGCTCAGCTGCATAAAGGACGAGGTGCTGTTGCGACGGTTCTGGTTCAGGATGGAACTCTCAGGACGGGGGAACATTTTGTCGTCGGGCAATACAGCGGTAAGGTAAGAGCAATGCTCGACTATAAAGGAAGAGATATTAAAGAAGCCGGCCCCTCTATTCCTGTTGAGGTGCAGGGCTTGTCCGGTGTGCCGAGTGCAGGTGATGAGTTTGTCGTTGTAACAGATGAGAAGATGGCAAGAAGCGTTTCACAGGTAAGAGCGCTTAAGGTCAGAGAATCTGAATTGGGCGCAAACACCAAAATTTCGCTGGATAAACTTTTTGAACAGATGAGTGAAGGTGAAGTTCGTGAACTCCGGGTTGTCCTCAGATCTGATGTTCAGGGAACTCTTGAAGCATTCGCCAAAGCTGCGGAAGAACTGTCAACCAAGGCGATTAAGGTTCGTGTGCTGCATGAGGGGACAGGAACTATAACCGAGTCGGATATCCTGCTTGCCTCAGCCTCAGATGCAATCATTATTGGTTTCAACGTCAGACCGAATGTGAAAGTGAAGGAACTTGCCGATAAAGAAAATGTTGATGTTCGTTCCTATGATGTCATCTATCACGCTCTTGACGATATTCGTAAGGCTATGGTTGGTATGCTTGAGCCGACTTTTGAAGAGGAGGTCATCGGCCTCGCAGAGGTTCGCGAAACATTCCACGTTCCCAAGATTGGGACCATTGCCGGCTGCGCAGTTGTTAATGGCAAAATTCTACGCAATTCCGGGGTCAGGGTGTTGCGTGATGGTGTTGTTATCTATACCGGTAAAATTGAGTCTCTGAGAAGATTTAAGGACGATGTAAAAGAGGTCGTCTCTGGTTTTGAATGTGGTATCGGGGTCGCGAAGTTTAATGATATCAAGGTCGGAGATAATCTCGAAGCGTACGTTATGACTGAAGTTGAAGCAACTCTCTGAGAGGAACGGTAACGATTGTGACAATCTGGGATCCTAAACAGACGCTAGACTCCATTGGTCTGGGTGGAAAAGAAGAGAGGAAGAGGTCGGCCAAGGTGGCTGATGCCATCCGAGTCGAACTTGCTACTCTGCTGGTAAGTAAGGTCCGAGACCCAAACCTGCGGGACGTGAACATATCCAGGGTGGACGTGACTGATGATTTAAGTATTGCGCGGATCTTTTTTACTGTTCTGGATCACCAGGAGGGGAAAAAATCTGCGGAAAAAGCGCTGAGCAGGGCGAAGGGGTTTATGCGAAGTCATATTGCCAAGACTTTGAACCTGCGTTTTACGCCGGTACTTCAGTTTCGTTATGATGAAACAGCTCAAAAGGTTGAGGAACTAGATACCATTTTTCAGGAAATTGCCAATGAAAGAAAGATACGGGACCATTCCTGAAGAGATAGTTCAGGCAATTGCCGCAAAGGGAAATGTTCTATTATTAACCCATGTTCATCCCGACGGCGATGCTCTGGGATCCCTCTTTGGGCTCGCCGAAGTGCTGGATTCTCTTGGCAAGAACGTGTTCTGCTTCCTCGAAGAACCTGTTTCTCATCTGTATGATTTTTTACCTGGCTGTGAAAGGGCGAATTGTACTCTTCAGCGATTAAGAGAGTTTGTATCAACTGCTGAACTGGACATTGTTGTAATTGCGCTGGATTGCGGTGATGCAGACAGGCTGGGGAGATATAAGGAGGAGTATTTACAGATCGAACCAGTTGTAGTAATTGACCATCACCTGTCGCACCAGAACTTCGGCACCCATAGATGGGTTGATGCTGGTTGCTCCTCTACTGGAGAGATGGTTTATGAGCTGGCAGTTGCTCTTGGTGGCGATATAAACCTGAAAGTCGCCTACAATCTGTACGTGGCTATTTGTGCAGACACCGGTTCATTCAGATATGACTGCACGGGAGCGAGGACACTGCATATAGCTGCTGAACTGGTGGAAAAAGGTGTTAAGCCCGAAAAAGTTGGCGGTTACCTTTATGATAACTATACTCAGGAACGGCTCAAGCTGATGGAGTATGTTCTTGCCACGGTGACACTTTGTGAATCGAATAAGATTGCCTTCATGCATGTCACCCAGCAGATGCTTGGGGAGAGCAGGGCGACTATGCATGATGTTGAAGGATTTATCGATTTTCCCAGGTCGCTGCGTTCTGTAAAAGTTGCGGCTTTTCTTAAAGAAGGAGTGGAAGGCCAGGTTGCGGTCAGTATGCGGGCTAAAGGGGATTGTGATGTTGCAGCGATCGCAAAACTCTTTGGCGGAGGTGGCCATAGGAATGCTGCCGGTTTCCGAATATTTGACGCCACCATCGATCAGGTTCGTTTTCTTGTGAAAAAAGAAATTCAAAACGCACTGAACAGCAATTAATGATGAGCCTTGCCGCACGTCTTTTTCTAAGAGATCTTTTCCGGTATGAGTAGCGGTTCTGTGGTTGAGTTGCAGGCCGGAGTTCTTCTTGTCGACAAACCTGCCGGTCTGACGTCGTTTTCGATAGTCAGCAAGATACGACGGATTCTGGGTATTAAAAAAGTAGGTCATGCCGGCACACTTGATCCATTTGCTACCGGTTTGCTTATAATTTCTGTTGGCAGGCCGGCGACTAAACTCATTTCTCTTTTCATGGAGGGAAAAAAAGAATATCTGGCTACCTTATGCCTCGGGGTTGCGACTGAGACATTTGACACGGAAGGTGACATAACCTCCAGAAAACCTGTGGGGAATCTGTCCGGGAGGGATATAGAAATATGTCTCCAGGGATTCCGAGGTCCACAACTGCAGATTCCTCCCCGCTACTCTGCATTAAAATATAAAGGTAAGCCTCTATATTATTATGCACGCAAGGGTATAGATGTCACTAAGGGGCCTCGGGAAATTGATATAGATATTCTGGAACGTACCGATGGTAATCATGATCTTTCCGGGGATGAAGCAGAATTGACCCTGAGGGTTGTTTGCAGTAAAGGCACTTACATCCGTACACTGGCTGCAGATGTTGGTGAGACTTTGGGATGTGGAGCACATCTCGTCGAATTGCGTCGGACCAAAAGCGGATGTTTTTCGGTTGAGAACAGTTTGACCATTGATGATTTTAGCGCTCCCGATGCCAGAGAGAGGTTTTTTGCAAAAATGTTATCTGTTGAGGAAGTGGGTAAACTATTGCAATAATCAAGAGAGTTGGATAGTGTATAAAGAGGTATCTAGGAGTTTACAGAGGGACGCCACCTAATCCTGTAGACCACTCGTTGTAACTGGTAGTTGTTTTGTAATTAGAACTGAATAAGATTTTAAAATTGTTTTTAATCTTAGACAAGTAAAGGTTTAATATACTGTTTCAGGAGGATTGTCGTGGCACAGTCAGCGGTAAGCAAAAATGAAATAATTGAGAAATTTAAAACTCATGAATCCGATACTGGATCATCAGAGGTTCAAATTGCTCTTCTTACAGATCGTATCAAATATCTTACAGAGCATTTTAAAGTGCACAAAAAAGATCATCATTCAAGGCAGGGGCTTCTAAAGCTGGTAGGTCAGCGCCGCAGTCTACTTGATTATTTGAAAAAGAAGGACGTTAATCAGTATAGAGCAATATTGAAGGAACTCGGTCTCCGTAAATAATTGTTGTGGCCAACGGCATTTCGCCGGTTGGTTCAGGCATAGTGCCAAAAGATTACCTCAAGCAGTCCCGAACAGGACAATATGCTTGGGGTTTTTATTGTTTAAGGAAGGCCGTTAAAAAGAGCATACGGGGCTGGTGGATAATCCAGTCAGAGAAGATGGTACTAGGAGGTTGTCCGAGAATAGATATTTTCCCCAAGTCAGGGCGTGTTGGCAGAGTAAACAAAGTCATGTCCCTGATATCTAAAGCAGTATCCGTTATGTAAATAACAAAGAATTGGGCTGAAATGTATTCTCGGACAGGCTCCTAGGCCTTTCCCTGATGCTATACATGTGGAGAAATAATGTTTAATAGAGTTGAAACTGAAGTTGGTGGAAAAAAGATTTCCATCGAAACGGGTAAAATCGCCAAACAGGCATCGGGATCCATTGTAATCCAATGCGGAGAGACAATTGTTCTCGTCACAGTCGTTGGAGCAAAGGAAAGCAAACCGGAGATAGGATTTTTACCTCTTACAATTGAGTACCAGGAAAAACTGGCGTCTGTCGGGCGAATTCCCGGAAACTATTTCAGGCGGGAGATCGGTCGGCCCAGCGATAATGAGGTTCTGACTTGCCGGATTATTGATCGTCCTCTTCGCCCGCTTTTCTCAAAAGGATACTGTTCTGAAACCCAGGTTATCGCCACGGTTCTTTCTTCGGATCAGGAAAATTTATCTGATGTTCTTGCCTTAACAGGGGCATCTTTTGCTCTGACCTTATCCGATGTACCGTTTGACGGTCCGATAGCTGGTGGACGTATCGGATGTATTGATGGAGAGTATGTCCTGAACCCCACCGCGACAGAGTTGGAAAAGTCTTCAATGGATATTATTGTCGCCTGTACCAGGCATGCAGTTGTCATGGTCGAAGGTAAGGCGGATGAGCTGAGTGAGGATGAAGTACTTTCCGGCATTTTTTATGGTTTCGAGCAGTTGCAGCCACTCATAAACCTTCAGGACGAATTACAGAAATCCGCAGGTAAGGTAAAACGTGCAGTCGAAGCACCGGTTGTCGATGAAGAATTGCTGGAGAAGGTACGCAAGGTGGCTGGTGTGGGCATGGAGAAGGTTTTCAATACTTCCGATAAGCTTGAGAGAGGAAAGGCTTACGACGATCTGAAAGTTGAAGTCCTGGCCGAACTTGACGCCGATGGAGAACAGAGAGGTGCTATCAGTGATCTCCTGTCATCCTACAAAAAAACCTTTATGCGGGATAAGATAGTTAACGGGAAAATCAGAATGGGGGGACGGCGTTTCGATGAAATTCGTTCGATCTCCTGTGAAGCTGAATATTTGCCGAGAACACACGGTTCAGCGCTTTTTACCCGTGGCGAAACTCAGGCCCTGGTAACCACCACTCTGGGCAGTGAGCGGGATAAACAACGCATAGAGACCTTGAATGGAGAGGTAATGAGAAGGTTTATGCTTCATTACAACTTTCCACCGTTCTGTGTCGGAGAGGCTCGTTTTCTAAGAGGCCCTTCCCGTCGTGATATTGGTCACGGTACCCTGGCCGCACGCGGATTGGAGGCGGTATTGCCATCTGAAGAGGATTTCCCATACTCCATCAGAGTCGTTTCCGAAGTACTTGAGTCCAACGGCTCATCCTCCATGGCGTCGGTCTGTGGTGGGAGTATGGCCATGATGGATGCCGGAGTGCCGATAAAACGACCTGTTTCAGGTATTGCTATGGGGCTGATCAAAGAAGGCGAAGATATTGTCATTCTTTCTGATATTTTAGGTGATGAAGACCACTTGGGCGATATGGATTTTAAAGTGGTGGGGACCTGCGACGGAATCACATCCCTGCAGATGGATATTAAAATTGACGGTGTTGACCGGGAGATTATGGGTAATGCACTCTCCCAGGCAAAAAACGGGCGTATGCATATCCTCTCCGAAATGGAAAAAGGGATAGCAGAGGCTCGTGACGGAGTTGTTGATCATGCTCCCAAGTACATTGTTCACAAGATCAGCCAAGACAAGATTCGAGACATTATAGGGCCCGGTGGAAAGATTATCAAAGAACTGTCGGCTGAATTTGATGCCAAAATTGAAGTAGATGATTCCGGCCTGATAAAAATATTTGCCTTAAATGGCGACCTTGCTCAAGCTCTGGTTGACAAGGTAAAAGAGATCACAGCTGAAGCGGAAATCGGGGCAACGTACAAAGGGACCGTAAAGACGATTAAAGATTTCGGTGCCTTCGTAGAGATCCTGCCCGGAACAGATGGACTGGTTCATATTTCAGAACTGGCCCATGAAAGGGTGAGCAAGGTTACCGATGTGCTCAGTGAGGGCGATGTCATTGAGGTGAAGGTACTCGATGTTGATAATCGAGGCCGGATCCGTTTGAGCCGCAAGGCATTGATCGAGAAATAAATTCATTTGAGTAGTTGTTTATGACTTTTAAAGCCGGCTCTTAGTAAGGAGTCGGCTTTTTTTATTCTGATGATATGCAATCAAGTGGTATGATTTCTTGTTTTTTCACCCCTCAAGGGGGTACTGAAAAGAGTGACTGGTTTTCAGGAGTAAGGCATTTTTGGGGTGAGTAAATGAAGATATTGGTTATTAATTCTGGGAGTTCCTCTATTAAGTTTCAACTGATCGAAATGGTTGATGAATTTGTCCTGGCTTCAGGGCTTGTCGAACGTATAGGAGAAACAGAGGGACTCGTTAAATGCGTACTGCACCCGGAAACTGATAAGGAACAGATAATAAAGAGCTCTGAACCGGTAGTCGATCACAAAACCGGCATGCACAGAGTTGTTCAGATATTGACAGATTCGGGAGTTATTTCAGACAGCAGCGATATCAGTGCAGTGGGGCATCGCGTGGTGCATGGGGGAGAAAAATTTCATCAGCCGACACGTATCACAGATAATGTTCTCACAGCAATTGAAGAAAATATTCCTTTAGCCCCTCTCCATAATCCAGCAAACCTGGATGGTATACGTGTGGCTCAGGGCCTCTTCCCAGGAGTTGCTCAAATCGCAGTTTTTGATACAGCTTTCCATCAAACGATCCCACCCCATGCTTACCACTACGCAATACCCTACAAACTGTACGAGGAACAGCGAATCCGTAAATATGGATTCCACGGAACTTCACACAAATATGTGGCAAATGAGTGCGCATACCTGATGGGAAAGCCTCTTGAAAAACTGAATATGATCACTATCCATCTGGGTAACGGCTGTTCAATGACTGCTGTAAAAAACGGCAGGAGTGTCGACACCACACTCGGTCTTACACCGCTTGAGGGGCTGGTTATGGGCACCCGTAGTGGTGATATAGATCCTGCTGTTCACGCCTATCTCGCGAGAAACTGCGGTATGGATATCGAGGCAATCGACTCGATGCTGAACAAAGAATCCGGACTCAAGGGGATTTGCGGGATGAATGATATGCGGGACATTCATGACCAGATCGCCAAGGGTAATGAGAGGGCTCGATTGGCTCTTGAGGTGCAGACATACCGTAATCGTAAGTACGTAGGCGCATTTTTGGCGGTACTGGGGCGAGTTGATGCTATTGTTTTCACCGCCGGGATTGGTGAAAACGATGACGTCGTTCGGGCTAAAACGTTGGAAGGACTGGAGTCATTTGGTATCTCCCTTGATCCAGTTGCAAATAATCAGAGGGCGAAAAAGCCATTGCTGCTGAGTCCGGCAGAGAGTCGCATTCAGATCTGGTGTATCCCCACCAATGAAGAACTCGCTATTGCCCGGGAAGCAAAAACTGTGCTGGAGTCGTAAGTATCTATAGCGTTATTGGCTTCTTCTTTACTTCGTCGAGCCTCCCGTAGAGCTTGAGAAGGTTGTCATGTTCCGGTGAAAGTGCTCGCCAGCTGCTTGCAAATGTCAGCCCTGGAAATGTGATTTTTCCGGCAATTACCGACTCTGCCTCGCAAATTTTTTCCTCTTCAAAATAGAGATGGAGACCTTTACGGTAACTTGAATTTTTTTCCCTGCTTAATTTGAAATTGAGGAGTGTGTCTAAAAGCCGAAAAAACTTTTGCCTGTGTTGTGGTAAATTGCCGTGTTTATGGCACCAGTTACACCACTCACGAGCATTTTCATGTTGTTGCAGGGCAAGAAAAAGTAATGCCTTCAGTTCACCTACTGAAAGGTGATGCCATTCAGAGTCACTTCCAAAAATAACACCAATAATATCAGATATGAGATACTGATCGCCAATATTCATTTCTTCAAGGGTCTCAAGGAAATTCTGCAGTTCAACACTGTTCATATGTGGTAAGCGCAGGAGGTGTTTGCGGATTGTTGTTCCACTGTTTTTATTATTCCATATGAGGTCGTCTACAGGGTATATTTCAGACATTCCCGGCACGATAATCCTGCAGGTCGGCATCCCGCAATGGATATAATCAGCCGCATAAATCCGGTAACCGCAATGTATTACAAGATCGCGTAAAAGCAGATATTCTTTCTCGGTAGTGCCGGAAAAGTTCCACGGTGTAAAAGGGTGATCGGGCTTCGCTCTGAACATGTTCCAAGCAAGAAGCCCGTCCGAATCGATAAAATGACTTTCCAGGTTAAAACTGTCCGCTGCAAGTGAGAGATCATGAACGGGAGAATGGAAGGCGTCCAGCTGCTCAAATTGCCGTCCCTGGAGCAGTTCGGTCAATGTCCGTTCAATAGCTGTTTCAAACCGGAAGCTCGCCCCAAATGCTGCGTAGGCACCGCCGGTTGGGCGATGAGACAGCAGTACGCAGATCACAGGGAATTTCCCGCCAAGTGAGCAGTCTTTGACCTGGACCCCTATATCATGTTTTTTGAATTGACTCAGGATGGCGCTGATTCCGTGGAATTTTTTCAAAATGGATGCGGGTACATCCGGTAGCGCTACTCCATTTGATATGACATGGTTTTTAACATACCTCTCAATAATTTCGGAAAGTGCCTGGGAATAGCATTCGGTTTTACTGTTACCCGCTGCCATACCGTTGCTTACATAAAGATTGTTGAGAATACTGACCGGAAAGTAGACGGGACTATTTGAATGGCTATCTGAAAAAGGAAGGCAGCAGATTCCCCTGCCCATATCTTCACTGTTGTTATCTCGCAGGTGATCGAATTGTAATTCCTGACTGGAGTCATAGAATTTGCGCAAACGACTGTTTAATAGTTCTTTTCCATCGACGGCGTTGTGTGGGATGTTATCTTCGTTTTCAACAGGAAACCATTTTTCATCAGGATAGTAAAGAAAAGGGCTTTCAATAACAGAATCCTTTTCTAAAAAAAAATCTGAGAAGAAAAAATTAGTGGAGAGTCGCTCCAGGTACTCACCAAGACCACTTGCCAGAGATGCCTGTTGTGATGTCCCTTTACCATTTGTATAAATATGTTCACATTCTTTTGACCGGATATGGACTGACCAGCAGCCAGGTGCGGGGTTTAACCAGGTTACAGGTTCAGCTGAGAAACCAGCCCGGTCAAGCAGGCTGTTAGCCATGTCAATTGTCTCTTCGACAGGTGCGTCTTTTCCGGGAAGCAGAGTCAGGGGATTCATAACTATTATTACAACTGGCCTCAGATAATGTGAGTTGCCTGTAGTGAATGAGGTGTGATCTTCAGTACAGAGTGGTTGTTTCGCAGTATGCGTGTCGAAACATGTGGGGCAGACTGTGGTGGCGGCAAGGCTGCTACATAAATTCGCTATAAACTGTCGAATTATAGTGAGTAATACACCAGAATTCACTACTTCTGCAAGGGCAGAGTCTCTTCGGCCAGTTCATCTATGTGGCTTAATATCAACAATTCAGCACCTGATTCTGTAAAGACCAATTGCGTATGATAGGTTTGTTCGTTACTATGGGCACAATGTGGCACTTTCTGAGAATGGCTTTCGTCGATAGCGTAGCGGTTTTACCGCTCAGTTGAAACAGGTAAATCACCACATTGGGGTCCATATAAAGGGAGATGATGAGTAGAGAAGATATAAAAAATAAATATCTGCCTGAGATGGAAAATCTATTGCTGATCCTGGCGGACCTGCAGCAGTCCAGCCAGTCAAACTCCATATCACCTGTCGATATTGCATGGACCGCCGAGTATCTCAATACCTCACTCAGTTCAGTGTATGGCGTTGTCACATATTACTCCATGTTCAGCATTGAACCGCGAGGAAAATTTGCAATACGAGTATGCCAGTCTCCCGTATGTCATATGATGGCAGATAGGCCTCTTGCTGGCGCAGTTGAGGGTGAACTTGGAACTACTGGTGGGCAGGTGACAGATGACGGCATGTTTTCTGTAGAAACAGTGGAATGCCTAGGTCATTGTGAAAAGGCTCCGGTGATGATGGTAAATGAGGTGGTTTATGGCAACCTTAGTTTTGAAAAAATACAGGGTATAGTGGCAGCTCTAAAGACCAAATCTGACTGATATGAGTTTATTGATGTGAACAAAGAATATCGGATTGCACTCAGGAATATAGGAAAATTTAACCCGGAAAAATTGTCCGAATATGAATCATTGGGCGGCACAAAAGCCATGCATCTCGGGTTGCAGATGGATCCCGAAAAGATAATTGATGAGTTGACTTTGGCAAAGTTGAGAGGCCGTGGCGGGGCAGGTTTTCCAACGGGGGTCAAAGAGCGGTATACCAGTCAGTCTGAACATCCCGTAATCGGCGTTCCCAGCTATATAATTTGTAACGCCGACGAAGGTGAACCGGGAACCTTCAAAGACCGGGTTATCATGGAACAGGATCCTTTTCTGCTCCTTGAGGGCATAATTATTGCCGCATATGCCATTGGTGCCAGCAAAGGGTATATCTACATCAGGGGAGAATATTATCTCTCCATCGAACGGGTGGAAAACGCGATACAGGCTTACTATGAAAAAGGATACCTTGGCAAAAATATAATGGGTACCGATTTTTCACTTGATCTGGTGGTAAAACGGGGAGCAGGGTCTTATCTCTGCGGAGAGGAATTAACCTTACTTGAATCCCTCGAAGGAAAGCGAGGGTATCCCCGAATCAAGCCTCCATTTCCCGCAGAAAAAGGGTTGTGGGGTGTCCCTACCCTTATCAACAACGTTGAGACTTTTGCCCATATCCCATTCATAATTGAAAAAGGCAGCGATCATTATACATCCATTGGTACCACAGGATCGCCCGGAACAAAGATTTTTACCCTGAGCGGTGATATTAATAAACCGGGATACTATGAGACGGAGATGGGGGTTACACTTCGAGAGCTGATTGAGGAATTTGGGGGCGGAATGAAGGATGGTAAATCGTTTAAGGCGGCTCTTCTCGGCGGTGCCGCTGGAACCTTTGTTGATGAAACCGTACTGGATGGTTCCATGACCTACGATGATCTCAAGAAAATGGGGGCGGTGCTGGGCTCTGGTGCCGTCGTGGTGATATCTGATGAACGCTCCCTGTATGATATCACCGTTTCAGTTTTGCATTTTTTCAAGCATGAATCCTGTGGCAAATGTGTTCCCTGCCGAGTTGGAACACAGCTGCTCACTGACATGATTCTTGAAGCAAAAAAAGAAGGGGACCGTGGGGATTTACTGGGCAAAATGGTTGACGAGGCCAGGTATATGGCACAGACGTCACTTTGTCCTCTGGGGCAGTCGCCTATTTTACCGCTTGAAAGTCTGTCTCGATTTTTCGGGTACTCTTTTTAGAGAGGCAGAAATAATTCCCTTTCAACAAGCATGACGGTATTAAGTTAAATTTATCAAAATAAAAAGCCGCTGGCAGTAATATGCAACAGGATGTAACTATAACGATAGATGGTCATGTGCTGCAGGCCACCAAGGGGGCAAATCTGCTGCAGGTTGCTCGGGAAAATGGATTCGATATTCCCGGCCTTTGTTATCATAAGCGGATTTCACCAACAGGTGCGTGTCGCTTATGTATGGTAAAGATAGGCGATTCTCCTGGCCTGGTCATGTCCTGTACTCTGCAGGTTGAGGATGGCTTGTCTGTAATTGCCTTTGATGAGGAACTTGAACAGGCACGCCGAAGGACTCTGGAGTATCTCCTCTCTGAGCACAATGAAGAAAGTGATGGGGCGTATATTGATGAGTTTAAAGATCTGATCAAACGATACGACCTGACAGATCCGCAGAAAAGGAACTACCCGAATATTGTAAACCGGTTGGGATATGGTGGGGATGATTCTTCACCCGTTTTGTCATACGATGCCTCCAAATGTATAAAATGTTTCCGCTGCATAAAAGGATGTGATGAGGTTCAGGGAAAGAATGTCCTTTCTTTTTCAGAAAGAGGGATTGCCTCTCACATTATTGCCGGGCTTGATCATTGGGCCAGTTCAGAATGTGATGGCTGCGGTGAGTGTGTACAGCTCTGCCCCACAGGTGCCCTGGTTGAAAAACTGCATCGCCGCCAACTACAGCTTGATCAGGTCGAAAGACGGGTCCAGACCACATGCCCATACTGCGGTGTAGGTTGCCAGCTTGAACTGCTGGTGCAGGATGGCAGAATAGTTCGCAGCAACGGTGTTGAAGGGGTTTCACCCAATGACGGGCGACTGTGTGTTAAAGGCCGGTTCGGTTATGACTTCGTTCATCACAAAGATCGTCTCACAACGCCACTGATTAAGAAAAACGGTGTCTTCGAAAAGGCGAGCTGGGATGAGGCGCTATCACTTATTGCTGAGAGATTCAACGAGATCAAATCCAGCCATGGCCCGGAGGCCCTTGCAGGCTATGCTTCTGCCAAATGCACTAATGAAGATAACTATCTTTTTCAAAAATTCATCAGAATTGTCTTTGGCAATAACAACATTGACTACTGCACTCGTCTCTGTCACGCCTCCACGGTTACCGCCATGCTGCGCTCAATCGGTGATGGTGCCGCAAGTAATTCCATAGAAGAGTTTAGCAGCACGAACTGTTTTTTTATCACGGGTAACAATATTATTGAGACCCATCCTGTAACTGCCACCTTTATAAAACAGGGTAAAAAGAAGGGACAGAAAATCATTGTCTGTGATCCTAAATGGACACCAATGGTAAAGTATGCCGATATCTGGCTGCAGCCTCGACTTGGCAGCGATGTTGCTCTGCTCAATGGTATGATTCGAGTGATGATTGGGGAAGAGTTGCTCGACCGAGAATTTATATCGGCGCGAGTTGAAGGTGGCATGCAGGCGGTTGAGGTGCTGAGGAAAAGCGTTGAAAATGCAACTCTGGAAGAGACGCGGCGGATTACCAGCGTTTCAGGGGAGAAAATCCAGGCAGCCGCCAGGATGTATGCGACGTCTGACACAGCCATGATCGCCACGGGAATGGGGATGAGTCAGCAGGTGGTTGGTACAAATAACGTCTATGCCCTGATGAACATGATGCTGATATGTGGTCAGATAGGCAGATTAAACGCAGGGATAAATCCTCCCCGGGGACAGAACAATGTCCAGGGGGCGACAGATGTTGGCTGTTCTCCTCGCTTTTATCCAGGCTACATTTCCGTGACAGATGAATATAATCGCAGAAAACTGACAAAGCTCTGGGATGTTCAAGAAGGAGTACTCCCCGTGCAGCCTGGTCTCACAACGGTGGAGATTCTGCAGGCAGCACACAGGGGGGAAATAAAAGGGCTGTACATCATGGGTGAAAACCCTATGATTACCGACCCTGATCTCACCCATACCAGACAGTCCATTGAAAATCTGGCTTTTCTGGTGGTACAGGATATCTTTCCCACGGAAACCACTGCACTTGCTGATGTCATATTGCCTGCAGCGTCCTTTGCAGAAAAAGACGGCAGTTTTATAAATAGTGACAGGCGGGTTGCCCGGGTTCGAAAGGCCGTGAAATCACCAGGTGAGGCGCGGCAGGACTGGAGGATCATTGCGGCGATTGCTGAGAGAATGGGCTATTCAGTTGGCTCATATGAGACGAGTGCGGATATCTTTGATGAGATCGCAAAAGCTGCGCCCATGATGGGTGGAATATCCCATGAACGAATGGGGAAAGGTGGCATTCAATGGCCCTGTCCGACAAAAGATCATCCGGGGACAACTACTCTTTTTCTTGACCGATTTAATACTGAAAGCGGGAAAGCGTCCCTGCATCCTGTTCAATTCGCGGAACAGATCGAAAATCCCAGCGAAGAGTTCCCATTCATTCTCAACTCTGGCCGCATTTTGTACCAATATCACTCAGC
>CAXMTO010000074.1:0-7196 GCA_964196355.1 uncultured Myxococcota bacterium | reverse complement strand
GATTCATACAGGGATTGAGTCTCCTTATCCCATTCTCTTCTTGTTTCCAATAAGGAAGGGTCGGTTGCATCCATCACAGTATAGTCCGTATAGGCAGGAAGATATTGGGTTCCACTCCAAAACCAAGCCCTCGATGCCCATCCCGGTTTGACATGATCATCATTAGTTCCATTTAAAAGATCCGCTCTCCATCCTTCTGTAATCTCATAGCGTCCATTAATTTTCGGACGATCTGTAACGTACGTGGAGATATTTTGACTATTAAAGAGAAGCGTCAATTTATTCTGGTTTTTTAAAAAATGGAAATTGGGGCGGTACAGGCCCTGTCTCGAACCGACAAGCAGGTAAAAAACATAAGCTTTCTGGCCATTGCCGATATTTTCTACGATGTCGCAGTCTGTTGCTGAAACAAGTCGCGAAAAATCTTCTTCCTGGAAGTCCTCAGTAATAAGGTCTCCCCAGATAATACGCGAAACTTCTTTAGGATTTTGGCATGGGACACAGCGTAATATATACTGAATGAGCACACTGTCCGCCATCTGTCGACTGTCCTGATTCTGGGTTTGTAGTGCGGGTTCTGACAGGGTTTCCGATGTGTTATCCTGATTCGATGCAACTACCGGGGCCATGGGCAGCAGAAATAGCCCTAAAAGCAGAACAGTCAGATAGATTTTTATGGTGTGAGGGTTCATATTGACCTCCTTTGTTTTAATTTGTTTTAGGCGAAAAGCCATCTCCCTGACAGCCGTGGTAAATCCTGCCAAACCTCGACGAGGCTTTTCCAGAGCGGCCTGAGTTCGAAGAAATACCAGCATCTGCTTTCCATAAGTCTCGGGTGAAAAAGTTCCTCGGGATAGAACGATTGCATCGCAAACGGCCTCCCGGGTCCACGTGAGGCGGGGCATGACAAACCATACAAGTGGATGAAAAAAATAGACAAGTCTCACCAGTTCCTGGAGACAAACCGTAAGATCATCGAAGCGTTTCACATGTACCAGTTCATGGGCCAGTACCGGCTCTAAGGCAGCAGTCCCGGCATTGGATATCAGATATTCCGGCAGGACCACTACAGGTCGAAATAGTCCAATGGTAAAGCATGGGGTATCCTCAGCAACCGCCTTTACCTCTACCTTTCTCCTAATATTCAACCGCCTTCGCCAGGTCTGGACGATATCCAGCACAACGGAGTCCCTAATCGTCCTTCCATTCCCTGCGATCTTCCAAAATCGTCGACGGTTTCTGAGAAACTGCAGCAGGAGGAAACTGACAACCGTCAGCCAGCCGCTGAAAATAATAAGGTAAAACGCCTTCCGTACGGTTGGGAAGGGGACCGTTGCCGGTCTGCTGTTGATGGCCGGGATTATCTCGCGAGAATTCTGAGGCTCAAGGGTGTTGACCCTAAATAGAGGCACAGTATTGGGTTTTTGGTTGTCCCCCAAAAGAGGAGGTTTATTCGAAAAAGATAGAAAGGACGGGGAAACCATGACTGGCGCTACTGACCGGATCAGGTGGCTGGCACTCCAGGGAGCAGCGATATCCGGTGGCAGTACCAGGCGTATAAGAATCAGAAACCAGAAACCATGCTGCCATCCGGGATATTTCCCCTGGCAGCATTTCACCAGTCCCCAGACCAGAGGAAACAGTACCAGGGCATAAACCGACTGTACCGATAAAATACCAAGAACTATCTGGGCAACCTCATCAGGACGTATCATTTTGTTCCTCCACCTCATCTGCCAGGAGTTTTTCCAGTTCCTGTATCTCATCTGGATCCAGCGCTTTGCTCTTGGAAAAAAGTGCTACCACTTCACCGCAGTCCAGTTCCAGGACCCTGTTTGAAAAAAACTGGATAAACCGGGCAAAGCCCTTGGGCCGGGATATGAGGGACCGGTATAGAAAAACACCATGGAATTTGTCCCTTGCCAGCAATTGCTTTCGAGTCATCCTGTCCATCATGGTTTTGGTAGTGGAGTAGGCCCAGTCATGGGTGGCGATTATCTGGTCGTGAACTTCTCGAACACTCTGCTTCCCGCTTTTCCATATGATTCGCAGGATATAAAATTCTGATTTGGTCAGATCAGGCAAGGGTAAATTCTGGGACATAGACGCCTCCTCGTTAATGTTTAGCTTACTTGTTACATTGTAACATTGTGGGCCCGCAACTACAACAAAAAAGTACTCATCCCTTGAAGAAATCTGTTATTTGATCTTCTTCTTATTCAATCGATACGTGATCAGGATCTGTAAAATCAACTGTAAAGGAGCATTCTGGCATCTTGAAATACTCTGACGGCGGATTCTATTTAGCAAATATTCCTCCTGGAATCTTTGCATCCCATCCTGAGGGACAGGTAAGCCCCAGTGCAAGGGCAACAATTGCGGCAGTATCCATGATGTTCATTTCAGCGATAGTTCCGTTTGGGACAACACCGGGGCCACGGCAGGCCCAGAATGTTGTCATGCAATCAGGATGATCGGTTCCATGGCCTTTTTCGTGGCCGCCGTGATCAGAAAGAAGAATAATCAGGCTTTCATCCAACACTCCTGTATCTTTGATAGCGTCAATTACAAGGCCAACAAGTGCATCGGTTACGGTAATCTGTTCAAGATAACTTTTCGTTCCGAATCCGTGCATATGGCCTGTAGCATCGATATCGTCCAGTTGCATAAAGAGTATATCGGGTGGAGTATTTCGGATGTATTTGGTGGCATTGTTCACAAGTTCAAGGTCTGGCATAGAGACGCAGTGGCATTCGCAGGAGAGTTCGATGATATTGGAGTTAGTAGGTTCCCAGCAACTGAACGACGCTATTCTCGCGTCAGGACGCTCCTGGCGCAGCAGCTTCATGGAAGATGGCCAGGAGACATCCTCGGGGCATGGAACGGGATCACCAAGCCTGTGTTTTTCGGGGCCGACACCGTGAAACATGGCTCCCCATGCGGGAAAACTTGATGAGGGGTACACCGTTCGTGCCGAATATGTCTTTGTTCCACCAGCTATGAAAGCGTCGATAACTGGTGTATATGCTTCCTTAACGCACCTGCCGATTGCACTGTCCAGGCCAATAATAAATACTCGATTACAGATTTCTTGCTTTAACACCAGACTCTCCTTTCCCTCTAAAAATTTGAATGTGCAGGATTGAATCAGTTTTTTAAAGTTTCGTTATAATTTATGTCCGGTAACTTAACAACAGCCATGATGTGCGAACAATAAATTTCCTTAAAATTTTGTTGCCTTACTCCATAAAGCTAGCCATAAAAAACAAGAAATTGTGAGAGAGGTTTAAAATCAGAAACTTAGAGTTACCACCAAGGCACTTATCCAGCGACACTAAAAAGTTTTCCGACTCGTCGGGTTAGTTAGTTTTTTAGCAGTTTATGCATTGGTATTTATAAATAGCTGGCGTAAAGACAATTCACTTTTTAGTTTACATGGATAACAGATCCATAGTAGGACTAGCCGGGCAGTTTACTCAGGGAGAGATTATCGCGTGTGCGCGATGTTTCAATAAAAGCAGTGGGATACACAATAAAATATTCTGGGGAAGTTTCTGGTTTTGGATGGTTCTGTGAAAAGTGCTGAACAATCACCCAACAGAGGGCGAGGGGCTCTCGCTGCTGGAGGGTTTGCCCATTTTATCCACGATGGCCTGACAGATTGTCAGTTTGTGTTACTGCCGATTTGGGCGGAGGTCTTTGGTCTGAATCATGCTCAAGTCGGCCTGATCAAGATGTGTTCATCAGGCGCTCTGGCCTCACTGCAGGTTCCCGCAGGGATACTGGCCGAAAAGTTCGGCGAAAGAATTGTCCTGGCTCTGGGGACGATGTTGGCCGGGTTGGGCTTCATAATTGCCGGGTTTTCCACGGGGTATATGGGCTTGCTGATTGGGACCCTGATCCTTGGCAGTGGTTCATCTGCCCAGCATCCGCTGGCATCTGCATTAGTTTCTCGTGCCTACCGGGGTGGCCCCGTTCGGGCCGCATTAGGAACCTATAACTTCACGGGTGATCTGGGTAAGGTTGTTGTACCATTTGCTGTTTCCGGGATAATTGCCCTTTGGGGATGGCGGGAAAGTGTTCATGCTTATGGGGCTGTTGTTATTGTTTCCGGTGTGATTTTCTTTTTTCTGATGGGCTGGCTTGTCCCGGAAAAGACTCTCTCTGATAGACCAAAAGTGACCCTGAAAGGCTGGGGTATCCAGAATAGGGCCGGATTTTTTATCCTTTCATCGATCAGCATGATAGACAGTTCTTGCCGGATGGCTTTTCTGACATTTGTTCCCTTCCTGTTAATCACCAAGGGGGCCGCGGGACCGTCGATTGGCCTGGCTCTGGGCCTGATTTTCGCCGGGGGTGCCACTGGTAAGCTGGTGTGTGGGTTTATTGCCGAGAGGGCAGGCATTCTTCGCACCGTAATCATCACAGAACTGTTGACGTGCCTGTGTATTATTGGAGTTGTTTTCTTCCCCCTGAAATGGGTTTGGTTCCTCTTGCCGATAACGGGAATCGCCCTGAATGGCACATCTTCAGTGTTGTACGGGACTGTCGCCGATTTTGTCGATCCGGACCGTCTTCCCCGTGCATATGGGCTGTTTTATACACTCGCCATCGGTGCCGGTGCAGCTGCGCCGGTACCATACGGTATTCTCAGTGACATAACCAGCGTTGATCAGGCGCTCGTTATAATCGGCCTGAGTGCCTTGTTGACACTGCCACTGTGCATGATGCTGAGAAAATTGATCGCCTGAGTTGAGTTATCAGGTTAATTTTGGCATGTTCCCCATGATTCAACACAGGATCCAGAGAAATAATGATCATCACCCAAACTGAACACCTGCTCATTCGGCGATTTGACATGTCTGACGTTAAAGCCATGTGCCGAGTTTTGTGTGATCCTGAAGTCATGTTTTTCAGCGATGGGGTGAAGACAACCAAGGAAGTCCGGGAATGTGTTATGAGAAGGATGTGATGCTGCCGGGTTATGACCATCCTGACCATCTTTACGCAGTGTATGAAGAAAATGGAAGAAAGGTATCGTAGAAGTTTAAGAGTAAGGTACTAACGAGGAAGATAATGAAAGAAATGCGCAGAAAAGACCGTGCTATCACAGAAGAGGACGCAAGAGCTTTATTAAACAAAGCGGAATACGGCGTGTTATCGACAGTCACTGAAGACAGAAAGCCCTATGGAGTGCCTCTGAACTTTTGTGTCATTGACTGCTGTATATATTTTCACTGTGCTGTTGAGGGACAGAAAATTGACAATATCAAACACAACGGAGACGTATCGTTTTGTGTTGTCGGGAATACAACGATATTACCTGGGAAATTTGGCACTAAATATGAGAGTGTAATGGCCTCAGGGGAGGCTGAAGAAGTATTTGATAAGAATAAGCAGGCTGCTTTGGAAGGACTATTGCATAAGTACTCTCCAGAATTTATGGACAAAGGGATTGAATATATCGACTCTTTAAAAGAGAAAACCAGAGTATTCAAAATTACCATAAATACATTAACTGGTAAGGCACGAAAACACTGACTTGAGGTAGTAGGGAGCTTGGCTCGCCTTATTGGACGAGCACAGTCCGGTTCCTGCCAGAACCTTTAGCTTCGAAAAGGGCTTCATCCGCTATCTGGATTAGCAGGTCCACATTATCCACATTCTGGTTGGGGTAGGCAGCACCGCCTATGCTCACGGTAACCCGCACCACTTTAGAATCATCTGACAGAGCGTTGTCCTCAATGCGTTTGCGCAGTCTCTCAGCGATGATCCGAAGGTCCTCAGCGGATGCTGCCGGCAAAACAGCGACAAACTCTTCACCACCGTATCGAAACAGAATATCACCTTGTCGGAGTGAGGATCGTGCGGCAGCACAGATGGACTTGAGGACACGATCTCCTACAAAGTGGCCGTAAGTGTCATTTACCGCTTTGAAATGGTCGATGTCAAATATCAGGATGCCCAGAAGTGAACTGGAGCGCACAGCCCTTCCAAATTCTTCCTCCAGGCGACCCAAACCGAAGCGGCGGTTGTAAATGCCGGTAAGTGGATCAAGAGCAGCCAGGCGCTGCAGGTGATCATGAGCCATTGCATTATTCAGGGCTAACCCAAAACCCTGCATAAATAGATCAATACGAGCATGCTGGTCCGCATCGAACTTCCGCCCTGTTGCAAGCATTACGACTCCAAGAGGTACACCTTTGTTCTTGACGGGAAAAACTACGATCTCACTGGGCCTGAAGTTCATGACGACTCCCTCGACCCGCACGTCATCAGGAATTGAGATAATCTGCTTTTGCCCTGTCCGTACAGCGACCTTGACGTGGTCACTGACAACCACCAACTCAGGGGTCTTTAATCCACGTGAGGCTGCGACTTTCAGTTCCCCATCGGATTCGTAGAGGATCAAACCGCCTGCTGCATCCGTATGTTCGAAAAACTGTGTCAAGGTATTCTCTGCCAGGCTTTCAATTTCCAGTTGGCTCGTTAGCATTTCTGAAAACGACCGGACTGCTATCTGTGTTTTCATTGATTCCGAGAGAGACTCCACCAGATGATTGAATGCCAGGGCACTCTCTCCTATCTCATCTTCAGAGTCGACAAGAATCATGCAATTTTCTGGCGTGCATTCAGAAAGATCTCCGCTGTAGGTCATTTTGTTCAGATTACTCTCGACCTCGCTCATGCTACTGGCCAAAACTCTCAGGCGGACGCCCACAACCAGGCGTGCCAGACCGTAGTTAATGATACCAGCCAGTGCTCCGGCACCTAGGCAGGCCCCAAAAAAGGCCGCCTTCAATGCGATGTAAGATGGTACCCCGAGCATCATCACAAAGAATGGAAACACAATTCCTATAGATAGGCCAAAGCCCACCATCCATATGGCAAGGTCATGGAATACCCTCTTCGTAATTCGCATGAGAACCTCCTTCTTTTTTATTCTTGGTTAATCAAACCTCTATATCAGTAGAGCAGTTTTTACATTCACTGTACTGAATCAGGATAACGGTTTTCTACGGTGTTTTTAATAAGACTGGTTTGATCAAAAACATCCGATGGTTTTGAAATCAAAGCAGGATTTCAAAACGATTCCACTATCCTGAGGTTATATGATAAAATTTTCAAAGTCAAACAACCTGGTATGGTAAAAGGTGAGATTCACACTCTTTTAACAAAAAACTTCTTTGTCTTTA
>CAXMTO010000073.1:0-3545 GCA_964196355.1 uncultured Myxococcota bacterium | reverse complement strand
AAAACCGGCTGCAAATGGAGCACTCCAAAATATTGATAATTCCAGACAATCAATCAGCATATCTGCACAAAATATAACCACCCGGTGACCTGGCCTGCGTGCCTGACTACGATAACCTTTTGAGGGTGAAGAATTATTCACCCGAACTCCATTCCCTGCATGGCTACAAATAGGGTCAAGAATTCTTGACCACCCTCACCATTTCACAGGCATATGTCAAAAGCGCAACACGTTGCGGGTTTGCTGCCGGACAAACTGTCACGAAATAATTTCGCAACGACTGCAACACTCTACCGGTAAGAAACTATTACCGGAGGATAAAATATGCAGCACAACGAAGAGGTTGGGCAAAATGCAATTATTCAAGGTAGACTTAAGAATTGCTTTAAGTCTTGTGTAGAGTAGGACAGAAAAATGATTATTCAAATAGACAGCAACACTGAGGTTGATACGGACAGGGATCTGAGTTCTGAAGAACGACACATTTTACAGAAATTATTTGGGTGGAAAACCATGGTGGATTCAGTAGAACAGTTCCAGCAGAAAATAAAATCCGCATTGGCTGTAGGTTGGAACAACTCTGGTCCCATCCGTGAAACCAGAGCGCTAGCACTTGTGATTCAGAAGCTGGAAAAAGAACTTCGCCTTCGTCTAAAAAACCAAAATGGCTCATGAGTAGTTTAAGGAAGGTTAGAATCGGGTTTCTGCAGTAGGTTCAATGTATCACTCAAACTGTGATTTAAAAGCTTCAAACTCAAGCCGGAGGTTCTGCAATTGCTGATGCAGGTTGTCTATTTGCTCTTGAAGATCGCCAGTGCTGTTATTTTCTTTCCGGACAATTACTGTTTCAACTTTCGCCTGGGGTACTGTCTCAACGATAGCCTCATCCAGGTCTCCACTTAAAAGATGTGTGTAGCGAGATTCTTTACGGCCCGGTAGTCGGGGCAGCTTTTTGACCAGTTCCATGTCTTCAAGGCTGGAGATAGTTTCCTGAACCTCATCAAGGCTGTTAAAAGCATACAGGCGTTCTGTTCGCCCACGGATTTCACCAATGGTCTGGGGACCGCGCACCAAAAGTATACAGATGACGGCTTCTTCGCGACCTATGAATTTCAGCTCTTTTGAGAAAACCTGTTCGTATTTTGGAACTCGGCTTACGTTGCTTTGCCTGACCAATTTCCTCTCCTGTAAACCGTTTAATGCGTAAATAACCGTTTCTTCGTCAAACGATACTACTGGATTTCTGTTGGACTTCTGGTTGCAGGCATTTGTTAAAGCGTTGAGTGAAAGAGGATAGTAGTCAGGCGTTGCCATTTCCTTTTCCATCAAACATCCAAGCAATCGAACCTCGTTATCAGTAAGTAAAATGTCCATATTTTTCACCATTATGTTGTATGACGTTTGATCAGATCTAATGAAGTGTTTCTCTAGGTTTCACTAGGACTCTCCAGTTCATCTCATACATTTATACAACCTGTGTTTTTTTTTGCATATAAGTATGTCCGGCGAACTAAAGTCTATAAACGCTACGATCGGTAGACTGGAAATACGCTGTAACCCTTTAATGCTGATTCACCGATACTCATCCGCAATAGATTCAACCGTTAAATATTGTATGTGGCAACACCACCTGTTCGACACTACAATGAAAGATACGACAATTGAATATTAACTGGCTACCAGGGTTTGAGGAGAAAAGAGATGGATAGAGATGAATTACTCCACGAGCTGAAACAACATAGAGAACAATTAAAAATAGTTGAGAGTAAGCCTGAGAGAATGCCCCTGGCTTGATTCAGCCAGTGATCCCAACTGGGCTATAACGTTTCACTCATTCTCTGACTAAGAATGTCGTGGTATTTTGCAAGACGCCTAACATTTTCTCTGGACTGATCTGTAAACATTGTCTGGAACCATCTTTGATTTAAAAATGCTTTTCCCCTGTTAGGTTATTCTGGATAATATAGATTTTCTAAAGGTCAAAAAACACCTTTTTATGCTGTTAGGTTTTTGGGGCAGTTTCTTATCACGTATATACAGGAATAAGGTTAAGTTTCTACTGTACTGACTGTCGACCTTTCCACTGGCAATTGTGGCAAACACCATTTCTACAAAGCAGGCCATCGGTAAATATGGTGTGGATTGATTGGCCAGATATCATGATGGCCGACTTTTTACTCCCCTATGCTAACCGTGAAAACCGAGATAGGAACCGGCTCCTATCATAATTCCACTTAATGTTCAGTTTAGGCATTTCCCCCGCCTTTCTGGAGGTGAACAATCGCCTTGCTGATGGTGCACATATTGCAATCAGCATAAGCCAATCATGAGACCTAAGAGAGTGATGCCTGAGGCAAGGCTATGCCAGAGGGTTTTGTGTTGTTGAGATCTAGAATAGTAGGCAGAAAGACGATATAAAAGAAAATCATTTTTGGATTTCTCTCTGTCTATTCTACCAGTTGGAGGAAAGTGTCTATTTTACCATTACACAAGTACATTCAATTAGGTTGCTGACCTTGTGAGAGACACTGACTACCAACAGCCCTTTAAGGTCGCTCATGCCTCGACTTTTGAACCGTTAATAGTAAAACCTGCAAGGGCCTCAAGTGGAGTTAAGCCGAACAGCACGCAAGCCATTTTCATCATGAGCAGTGGTGAAACAGAAAGGCTTGAGCCAGGATTGCAATCGGTAGAAACAGCCATGGGAACGCCTGCTTCACACAAAAGAGCAATTGGTGATTTTTGGGTCTCGCCCAGAAAATAAAATGCACCGGGTAAAAGTGTGGCTGCAGTATCAGCCTTTGCCAGGGCGTCCACGCCGTCCGGCTGCACATATTCGAGGTGATCGACGCTGAAAGCCCCATATTTTAGTTTTTTAAAATAATAAAATCCATAAAAGAGGACAAATGAACTTGACTTAACACTGTTCTATTCGTAGCTTTTGTTCATCACTTCTAACTTTATAACGTATGGTTATTTTGAGTGAAAAAGGATATTTTTAAAGTCCTATAATTATACATTTACTATATAGAAGAGGAATACTGATATGAGTGGCGACATCATAAAAGTTTCAAGAAACACGGAAAATGCACCAAAAAGTTCTGTATCTACACAAACTGTAGCTTTTTCTCATTACAATAATATTTCAGCTCAATTACCTGTCGATCCTAAATCTGGTAAAATGGTAGCTGGTGGTGTAAAAGAGCAGGCAAAGCAGTGCTTAGCAAATATTAAAGCAATTTTAGAAAGTATCGACGTTCCTTTTGACGATATTGTTAAGATAAATATCTTCCTTAAAAACCTCTCGGATATTGAAGCCGTAAACGAAGTTTATACAACATTTTTCCCAGACTCGGCTATCGCCAGGACCGCAGCCTATGTTCCTGCACGGACAACAGTTGCAGTGTCAGCTTTACCTATGGATGCTTTGGTACAAATTGATGCAGTCGTGTCACACGGAGATGGTACACCCCCACAAGCTGTTGAAGACAGGCATGGAATCGTCATAAGGGCAAACAATACGGAAAATGCACCAAAAAGTTCTG
>CAXMTO010000072.1:0-9896 GCA_964196355.1 uncultured Myxococcota bacterium | reverse complement strand
CTCAAGGAGATCAAGCCTTTTTCGAAGTGACCAGACTTCCGCCCCTAACACACCGATAAGACCACCTAAAACTGCTCCGCCAACTCCGAATCGCAATACCCCTAAAATCCCAATCACCAGTCCAAGGATCACATGCATCGTATGTCGTTTCTCCAATTTGTATCTCGTTTTTTATCGGACATCCTAAAGAATATCACCTAGCCCTTATTACACACTTAAGAGTACAATAATTTTAACAGAGAAGGCAAGAGAGATTGGATTTAAGGGGGGCTGTAATGAAAGCAGCCAGCAGGAATGACCGCGTAGTCTATATACAGCAAGTGGCGGATAACGGGTATTCAGAGACCGCCCGACAGCTGCCAGGCGACAGAGAGCCCTTCAGCATAAACCAGAATGCTCATGGTGATGGAGTATTTCTGGTAACAAGACTCGCTTCTATTCATCAAAAAGTGATGGCTGAACAATGTTCTGCCTCGGCACTTTTCTCTTGAAATGTTCGTATGCCGTCACGGTTGCAACTCGTCCCCTGGGCGTGCGTTTGAGAAAGCCTGACTGCATTAAAAACGGCTCATACACATCTTCCAGAGTGTTTTTCTCTTCACATACCACCGTCGCCAGGGTATCGAGGCCAATAGGTCCGCCTTGAAACTTATCGATTATTGACAGCATAATCCGGCGATCCATATCATCCAGGCCAAACTGATCAACACCGAGAAGATCAAGCGCTTCATTGGCAACTTTGCTGTCGACAACTGCGAATTTCCCAACTTCGGCAAAATCTCTCACTCGCCTGAGCAATCGATTGGCGATTCTCGGTGTTCCACGAGATCGCCTGCCAAGTTCCAAAGCGCCGGACAGGTCAATCCTCATCCCCAGGATCTGTGCTGACCGTTGTACTATACTGACCAATTCCTCCGGAGAATAGAATTCAAGACGGAGAATAACCCCAAAACGATCACGCAGAGGGGGAGTTAACAAACCGGTTCTGGTCGTTGCTCCTACCAGAGTAAACTTTGGCAGATCCATTTTCACAGATCGGGCACCGGGTCCCTGGCCTATGATAAGATCGAGTTGGTAATCCTCCATTGCCGGATAGAGCACTTCTTCCACAGCATGATTGAGTCGATGAATTTCGTCAATAAAAAGAACATCACCTTCCTGCAGACTGGTCAGTATTGCAGCAAGATCACCCTGCTTCTCAATGACCGGCCCGGAGGTCACTTTGATACCGGCATTCATTTCGTTTGCTATGATGTAAGAAAGCGTTGTTTTTCCAAGGCCGGGAAAACCGTGAAAAAGAACGTGATCGAGGGGTTCTTTTCTGCCGAGTGCTGCCTGGATAAAAATCCCTAAACTTTTTCTCACATGCTCCTGACCAATATACTCATCGAGTCTCTTCGGTCTGAGAGCATTTTCATTTGCGGGTTCACGACGCGCTGGCTCCGGGCTCACAAGCCTGCTTTCGGCCGTAATGTCTTCTTCGATATTCATACAAGTGCCCTCAACGATTCACGGATGAGATCTTCAACATTCAATTCATTAAAGCGATCCTGCCCCACATGTTTTTTTACCGATGCCAGGGATTCTCTGGCAACCGGATCAGAATAACCGAGATTGGTTAAAGCTGACAGGGCATCAGCTACGTTGGAACCGGCAACAGGGACAACAGGATGAAGAGCTCCAGGAACAGGGATTGAATCAAAGGAGAGATGCCCAACCTTCTCTTTCAAATCTACGCAGACACGTTCTGCTGTCTTTTTTCCTACCCCCTGCAGGGTGGTCAGTGTTTTTATATCTCCGGTGGTAATTGCCTGGCATAAATCAGCCACTCTCAGTCCCGAGAGCATAGAGAGAGCAAGTTTAGGCCCTATTCCAGAAACCGTTTTCAGAATAAGAAAGAGTTCTTTTTCATCCTCCTGCAAAAAGCCAAAGAGGGTGAAAGCATCTTCACGGACGTTCGTATGAATATATAAGAGGACATCCTCCCCCTTATCCGCCATTCGGGCAACAGTATCAGTTGAAAGGAACACCTCGTAACCTACTCCCGAGACATCGATAACAGCCCTGTCGATGCCTTTGGAAAAGACCTTTCCTGTTAGCGTAGCAATCATTCTATTCTATATTTTACAGCGTGGTTAAACTCTTGGATGGTTAAGTAAAAGATTCAAGTTAAAAGACGTAGTGTTTTTGCCAGAGCCTCGGCCATGCAGCAGCATGTCGAGTGTCTGACGAAAACCTGCAACGCAGAAAATCGGTTGTTTTTACGGCACCTTCATAGTTGAAATTGATTGGCATGGCATATGGCCACAGCCAATGCATCAGCGGCATCAGAACTGGGTGCTCCAGACAGCCCCAGCAAAACCCTGACCATATGCTGCACCTGCGATTTTTCGGCCTGTCCATAACCGGCTACAGCCTGTTTGACTGACCGCGGACTGTAGTCATAGACAGTGAGGCCATTCTGCATGGCGGCCACCACTGCTGCCCCCCGGGCATGACCCAGCTTAAGTGCGGACCTCGGATTGGTAGCCAGAAAGACATCTTCGACTGCGGCAATTACCGGACCATGAACCTGAACAACTTCATTAATCCCTTCAAAAATCTCATTTAAACGGTGGGCGAAGGAAAACTGAGGATTCGTTTTTACCACCCCGCAGGCAACATACTGCAGGCGCCCATGATCGGCATCAATAACTCCATAACCGGTTACCCTGCTCCCAGGGTCGACCCCCATAATTCGTTCCACACTGCCGGTCTAGGAAAGCTGCTCCATCAGCTCATCATCAATGTCAAAATTTGCATGCACATTCTGAACATCTTCATGATCTTCTAAATTTTCCAAAAGTTTCAATAGAGCACGGCCCACTTTTTCTTCAGTTACATCAACCGTATTTTTAGGGATCATTGACACCGACGCTTCAAGAAAAACCACCCCGGCTTCTTCCAGGGCATCACGAACATCATCTAATTCCTCAGGTGCTGTAAAAATCTGAAATTCGCTATCTTCCTCAACTATATCCTCCGCACCCGCCTCAAGTGCCTGATCCATCAATTCTTCTTCCGAGGCCGTTTCTTTATCTACCAGAATCAGACCTTTTTTCTCAAACATCCAGGCAACGCAACCGGATTCCCCCAGGTTGCCATTGCTTTTGGTAAAGTAATGGCGAACATCAGCGACGGTCCTGTTGCGATTGTCAGTCATACATTCAACCAGAACCGCAACACCTCCAGGTCCATACCCCTCATACAAAATCTCATCGTACACTTCACCGGCAATCTCGCCAGTACCCTTCTTTATCGCTCTGGCGATATTATCCTTGGGCATATTATCAGCCTTAGCTGAGATTATGGCTGAGCGAAGCCTTGGATTACCTTCCGGATCCCCACCACCAGATCTGGCCGCTACCGTGATCTCTTTAATCAACCGGGTGAAAATCTTCCCCCTTTTTGCATCATTTGCACCTTTCTTTCTCTTGATCGTTGACCACTTAGAATGCCCTGACATATTTCCTACCCATTAGATTGTTTTAAAAAAAATATTTATTTCCTTATCCTTACTGGCCACCCGGTATTCATCCTATAACGTCTTGGCTATAATCTCGAAAAGTCTCTTTTCGAACAGATGCTACTTCAAACCGGCAGCCACTTTATTATATTTCATCCCGAGAACAAAAACCTCTCGGCTTTCAACCCTCGAACTCTTCGGTTTTATCACCTTAACCATAGCAAATCTTTTTTCTACCTTCTTAACAAAGGCAGGAAAGTCTTCTCCCTGAAATACCTTGCACATATAGTGCCCTCCATTGAGAAGAAGTATTTCCGCGAGAGAAAGGGTCGTATTTACCAGATCAAGGGATCTCTGAGCATCAACCCATCGATTCCCTGATGTCCCGGGAGCAAGATCAGAGACAAGAACGCGAAATTCCGGCCGGATTTTACGTACCAGAGCGATCATTTCCGGTTTCGTTATGTCCTGACAAATCCAATGAATAGGTCCACCCCCTGCTCTTGGGCTGCAGTCGGTCTGTTTGAGATCCACACCGACAACGACTCCCTTAGGGCCCACAACTTCAGATGCATAGAGAGACCAGCTGCCCGGACAGCACCCAAGGTCAAGCACACTGTCACCGCGACGGATAAACTTATATTTTTTCTGAGCTTCCTCCAGCTTATATATAGATCGGGCAGGAAATTTTTCCTTCTTCGCTTTTTTCGAGTAAAAATCGTTTACTTTACGCACGTTTTAGTCCATTTATTTTTCTTTGACAAGACGAATTGGTTCTGATGCCTTCAATGTTGTCCTTTTTCTTGTCAGGATTTTTCATTATAAGAAAGTCGGTAACCCAGGCCATCGCCTGTTGCCGATCTGTCACTTCGCCTTCTACTCTGGCCACCTCCACCTTTTCAAAAATTTCTGAAAACAACGGAGACGGATCTAATCCAAATTCATCTATAAGGTCTCTGCCCGTGAGAAGACGCGGGCCACTCGTAACAGGTTTGATGTGCTCTTCATATATGTCCAGAACGTTGCGCAGCAGTGTAACAATTTCATCCTCCATATGTTCCGGTTTTTTCTCCCCCTGCCCCGCCAGACTGTCAGACATGGCAAGAAGAAACAATCCTGGAAGCCTTTCTCCGGCTCTCTTACAAAGTTTTAGAGCAGCTCGTTTTGTAAGTTCTCCGGTTCTTGCGATATTACAGAGATGGAACGGATGCATATGCATTCCGATAAGTGCAGCGACATTATCCTTGTCCCTCCTGCTCCAGCGCATACGTTCTGCAAAATGGCGGAACATTTGACTGCCAACTTCATCATGACCATAAAAAGTTACCTGCCCTTCGTTTTTTTCACTCTCAGCTCTGGTTGCAGGTTTACCCAGATCGTGACAAAGCGCAGCCCATTTCAGCCCGCTTACTATCCCATCACCATCCAGGTACTGGTTGATCCTGTTCTCTATCCCGGGAAAATATTTTTCAGGATCGACTATGATCTTCTCCATCATCTCAAGTGCAAGCATATTATGCTCAAAAACATCAAGATGGTGAAATTTGGGCTGCAATACGCCCTTCCCTGCAAACAGCTCTGGAAGAAGTTCCTGGAGAAGACCGTTACTGTACATGGCCCGAAGAGTGGAGCTGGTACGCGGCGAGTCAAAAATTAAACCGAGTTCATATGAATTTCGCTCAGCGGCAACCGTATTAATCAGAGAAACATTCTTGCCTATCTCTTTTTCTGTTTCTTTCTCAAAGGAAAAACCAAAGGCAGCCAGCATACGATACCCTCGCAGCATCCTCACTGGATCATCAGTAAAGGCTGCAGGGCAATGACGCAATCTGCCGTAAACCAGATCAGCATGGCCACCTGCGGGATCGATAAGTTCTGCATGCCTATCCGCCTCTGCCAGCTCTTCAAGTTTTACGCCCATGCCGTTAATCGTAAAATCCCGCAGCTGCAGGTCGTCTTCGATTTTCTGGACTCCGCCTCGAAAACTTGCAACATCTACCTGAATACCCTGCCATACCAGTCTGGCCGCTTCATCTTCAGCTCCTGAAAGGTCAACGAAAGCACCTGCCCTCATCTGTCTGATAAGATGACGGACAATATCACCCGCCCCCTCCGATACGCTGATATCAAGGTCGTTGGAATGCTTACCCAGTAAAAGATCTCGCACGGTTCCCCCAACCACGTAGAGTTGCTTGTTTTCCTTTTTCTCGATGACCATCAGGGCACGGATCAGTTCTTCAGGATAACACTCTGAAAACTGCAGAAGATTGTTAGTTAAAACATGCATGGCAGATACGGCAAAGATGTGTTTTATTCATTATTCCTTAATCCGTGGGAACTGTGGGGGTAGCAATTGCACCAATCATACCATATCAGATAAGGAAAAACAGCTTTGCAACACGCAAAACGTGAACATCCCCAGCACCCGACAAGGGGGTATAAGTACCATGGTGATATATCTAACAGCATAATTTCAACCGACATTCCTCGGTTTCTTGTTTTTTATTACAGAAGTTCAGGAGAAAGGTACTAAAGGGGTAGCACTATAACGCGACCGCATTATACAAAGGATATCATCAACAAATAATGACACCCCAGGAACCTGATATACCGAGCAGATCCGCAGAACATCACCTCTATTTAGCACCGATAAGAGGTGTCACAGACGCTCTTTTCCGTAACATTTTTTATCATCATTTTGGCGGCATTGATGCGGCGATCGCTCCATTCATCACCCCTCAGACGAATTCCTCTTTTGATGACAGGACGCTCTCTGATGTGCTCCCTCAAAACAACACGCCAAAACCTTTAATCCCTCAGCTGCTCCATACCTCGGCAAACGACTTTCTTGTTCTGGCAACACGTCTTGCAGACCTCGGATATACACATATAAACTGGAACCTCGGGTGCCCGGCACCGATGGTGGCGAAAAAAAAGCGAGGTTCGGGTCTGCTTCCCTATCCGGAAGAAATATTAGCACTTCTGGAGAAGGTAATCCCCAAACTCAAAATTCAACTATCCATAAAGACCAGGCTGGGTTACACGAATAAAAACGAATTACTTCAACTGCTGCCATCCCTGGACGATTTTCCTCTAAAGGAAATTATAATTCATGCGCGACTCGGCACACAACTCTATCAGGGGAAAACTGATCCGGAAGGTTTTTCAGCCTGCCAAAAGATCAGTAATCATACCATGGTGTACAATGGCGACATTTATGACCTAAACGCGTTCCAGTCTCTTGCCGCACGTTTTCCTGAAATCAATAGATGGATGCTGGGAAGGGTCATTCTAATGAATCCATTCCTGGCTGAAGAAATAAAGGGGTTCCCGGAGGAATCTTCTGCAGTGCGAATGAAAAGACTTCACGCCTTTCATGAAGATCTTTACGAGCAGTACCAGGGCAGATTATGTGGTCCGGGTCATCTTCTTGGACGAATGAAGCAGCTCTGGATGTATCTTATTTTTTCTTTTCCTGGAAAAGAGAAGGTGTTTAAAAAAATAAAAAAGAGCCGATCCACTGACCAGTATCTTGACAATGTCCACCGGATTTTCGACCTCTAAAGGAGGCTCCAGCCAGAAGACTCTGACCTCTGCCCTACAACATCCAGTCCCTGAAAATCTCGTCTTCCAGTGGGTCCGCAAGAATAATCCTGGAACTCTCTGCAAGAGCACAGGTGACTTCACCAGGTGGTCGGATGCCGTTAATTTTTTTGCCGTAACGGACAACCAGAGATGCTGCAAGTTGTAAATCCCTCTCCATTTCTGATGCATCAGCATACCACTTGCCAGCTCTTCTCAGGAGCGCTGCCGGTCCCGGACGTTCTTCCATCCAGAGGACAGCATCATCCCTTCCTGCAAGGACCTCCAGCTTATCATTGTCAGGTTCATCGCGCCCGAGAATCAACCACCCGCCCCCAGGGAAAACGAATTGGCGGCCAACAAGCAACAGTCGAACATCCTTTGTTGTAATCTCGGCTGGTCGAAGAATTGTATTTTCTGAGTAAAGTTGACTCACCCGGCGGCTGAGAATTGGATCAGCCAGAATACATCCGCCGGCTGGGGCGGGAAAATCAGTAATACCATACTTTTTTGCCAATGCAATCTGGTTGGATCGCCCGCGTCCACTAAAATTGAGCAATTGATCTCTATCCACCCAACCTTCTCTTTCCGCCTCTGTTTCCACCATGAGCTTTGCACTTAACGGGCGGAGTAGAAGAGATCTGCTTCCCGAATCGCGTTCAATGACATTGAGTGTATCCCGACGCTGAGACATGGGCCTCTGCCCTAGAACCTCTCCTGTTATAAGAAATTTTGCCCCCAATTCGGCCATCATCTCTTTTGCTCTTGAAAGCATATAGATTTTACAATCAATACATGGATTAAAATTCTTACCAAACCCGTGAGCAGGATTTCGCAACAGTTCCAGATAGTCTGTGCTGATATCTACAACCTGCACATTGATTCCATATTTCCTGCGAACTTTATCCCTGTGACCATCAATATCATCTAAAATAGGGTAGTTAAAAAAGGGGGTAACAAATTGAATCGCTGTCACATCAATCCCCTGAGACATGACAAGACGGGTTGCCAGTATGGAATCAAGCCCACCGGAAAAAAGAGAAAGTGCTTTTATATTTTTTTTCATGAAACGGCTCCCCCGGCAACCAGCAACTGTTCTGCCCAGGCCTCTGCCTGTTCTGTAGCGGAATCACCTGCCAGCATCCTCACCAGCTCTTTAACCCGTGATGAATGGGAGAGCCGGACAACTGCCGACTGAGTACGTCCCCCACCCACCTCTTTTGAGACCTGAAAGTGGAGCGTGCCCCTGGCTGCGATCTGTGGAAGGTGGGTTATACAAAATACCTGGTGATGTGTGGCCAATTCTCTAATCTTCCTTGCGACAGCCTCGGCGGCTTCTCCGCCTATGCCCGCATCGACCTCATCAAAAATCACTGTTTCAACCATATCCTTTCGTGCAAGAAGGCATTTTAAAGCCAGCATCAACCGGGACAACTCCCCGCCGGAAGCTACCTTTGCAAGTGGCTTTGGAGGTTCGCCAGGATTGCCGCAAAAAAAGAACTCTCCACGATCCCAACCTGTAGCCCGCATCGTCTCAGGAATCCTTTCAACCTCATTCCATTTCACAAAAAATCGGGCCTTGTTAAAAGCGAGTGAATCCAATTCCTTCTGCATTGCCTCTTCCATCTGCGCTGCAGTCTGCTTTCTTTCCACAGAAAGGTGTTCAGCAGATAAGCAAACCTGCTGTTCGAATCCTTCGACTTCATCCTGAAGAGTGCTGATACGCTTATCCAGGTTGTCAAGGCTCTCAAGTTCTGACTCTCCTCTGGCAGCAAACTCAAGAATCTCTTCGAGAGTCTGACCATATTTCCTCTTCAGCCGCTGAATCATATCAAGACGCTCGTTAACCATCTCCAGACGATGTGGATCTGTCTCCAGAGAATCTTTATAAACCCGCAGGTCCTGAACGTAATCTTCGGCAAGATAGGAATAGCCGCGTATGTTTTCGGCCAGTTGCTCCGCCTCAGGATCAATACCAGCAAGTTGATCCATGTTTTGACGCAGACGTACCAGACCGTCCATAAGCTCAACGGACAGTAACCTGTAGCTCTCCCGACTCACCTTTATGAGAACGTCAGCACTTTTCAATCTTTTTTTCTCTACTGCCAGCGACTCATCTTCACCAATCTCCAAAGCGGCCTGCTGTATTTCACTAACCTGGAATTTTATAAAATCACGTCTTTGCTCTTTCTCCTGCTCCTCAATCCTCAACTGCAGAAGCTGCTTTTTTTTCTCCTGCCACAGCTCAAAGAGTCGGCCTAGAGCAGTCCTTTCACTCCAATGTTCGCCGAGGGTATCTAAAAAATCAAGATGAAGCGCGGGCTGCAGCAACTGCTGATGATCATGCTGACCTGCAACGCTCAACATATCGATGGCCAGGCTCGAAACCGACCTGGCGGTAGCTATTGATCCGTTCACATAGAGCCTGGATCTTCCTGAACGGGTAATCGTTCGTTTTATCACCACAACAGGTTCGGCACCGAAACCACCCTTTTCGAGTTTTTGCAGAAGTTTGTGATGTTTGGGGTTTAGCTCGAACAAAGCCTCAATCTCACAAAGATCTGCGCCGCTGCGTACCCAGTCCAGGGATGCCCTGCCACCGGTCAGAAGATGGATGGCCCGTAACATTATCGACTTCCCCGCTCCGGTCTCACCGGTCATAACAACCAGGCCACCATCGCAATCCTGATCAAAATTGAGTTCAAGCGACTCAATAAGTGCAAGATTTTTTATTCTCAGTTCACAAAGCATCAGTTTTAATTAGCAGATACGCATTTGTTATGTCCCGACTTGACTCTCACTATAAAGG
>CAXMTO010000071.1:0-6453 GCA_964196355.1 uncultured Myxococcota bacterium | reverse complement strand
TTTTCTGGTTTATTTAACCACGCTTATTGGTCTGTCGATAAGTTTTATTGTTGGCAGATTGGTTTCTTTAAGATCGCTTGCGCTTCTATTTGAGAATCTCAACCTAAGCAAGGCTAGCAACCTGCTAAATTCTGTTGAACCTCTGGATATGGAAGGTCGCCTGAAATTCTTGACATCTCAAGCTCCAAGTCGGACTGTTCCTTTCCTGATTCGACACCGCTATATTGCCCTCGCTGTTTTAGTAAACCTCCCAGGGAATATATTAATTGGTGGGGGGGGTGGAATTTCATTAATTGCTGGTGCCAGTAAATTGTTCTCGCTTCCAGGATTTCTCACAACTATAGCTCTCGCTGTATCACCTTTACCGTTAGCAATCCTCTTTTTTGGAAAAGAAATTCTGCCATAGATAGTTTCTGCTATTGATAACTAAGAGATGTTGAGCAGGAAAATTCCGATTAGTGACCTGCCTGGGGTTTCTGATTTGTCACGACTTACGAGAAGAAAAACGGCTTCTTATTGATAGAGGTGTTCAGGAAGACAAAACTATGGCCACCTGGGTTTGATCCTTGGTGGCCTTTCCTATATGTCAGAGTTAATAAGAATTTCGTATTTCAGCCAAAAACCAATGCTCAAAACAATGCGATAGGACAAATAAGAAGCCCACATCTTTGACCTAAACTCCCGACTGGGTATAATTGGCAAGTGCCGCAATTAAAGGATCAGTGTTTAGGACTTACAGCACCACAAATGCGTCATGACAAGCCCCGTTTTTCTTTCTGAACCGCTTGCATTAAGGAGAATCATGTTCTTTCGTATATGGGTCATGGGGTGGTTGACGACCGGTCTGCTTTTCGGCGGGTCCACGTTTGCCTTAGACAAGGAAGGGGCAATACCACCGTTGCTAGAAAGCCTCCGTCTGGAACAGACACTATCCTTTTGCGGTGAGGTTGTCCCCCTGGAAGATCCCGAAGTGCGAGAGCGTATGGAAAAGGAGCTCCTGCTGTCTCTCTGGGATCGGGATCAGGCCGTTTTGTGGCTGAAGCGATCTACCCGTTATCTTCCTGTTATAGAGGCCATGCTTTCTCAGGCCGGGCTACCCGATGATCTGAAATATATCGCATTAGCTGAAAGTGCTTTGCGGCCGCATGTCGGTTCACCCAAGGGCGCTATCGGTTTTTGGCAATTTATGCCAGAGACAGGTCGTCATTACGACTTGACCGTCAATGAGTTAATCGATCAGCGAAGAAGCCTGACTGCTTCGACCAAGGCTGCAGTGAATTATTTCTCAAAACTTTACGAAAAATTTGGGTCCTGGAGTCTGGCAGCAGCGGCATTTAACATGGGGGAGGAGGGTCTGCAGGCGGAAATCTTGGCCCAAGGTGTCAGCAACTACTACCGCCTCTACCTACCGTTGGAAACCCAGCGGTACCTGTTCCGGGTTCTTTCAGCCAAACTGATTCTGACGGAGCCGGAGCGTTACGGCTTTCACTTGCAGGACGGGGATTATTATCCTCCCCTCAGGTTTACCACCGTCGAATTGACCTGCTATGAGGAGACCAGCCTGACGGTGGTGGCGCAGGCGGGGCAGACTGATTTCAAGCGGATCAAGGATTTGAACCCAGAGTTGCGCGGGCACTATCTGGCGGCGGGAACCTACACGTTAGCCGTCCCTGAAAACACGCCACCTGGGTTCCAAAAGCGTTTCGACAAGCTCCACCAGGAATGGAGTCAACAGAGGCAGGAGCGGATCTACATCGTTAAGCCGGGAGATAATCTCTCGACCATTGCTGAACAATTTCGCGTACCCTTGGCCGCGATCCTGATATGGAACCGCATCAACATGAATAGCCCGCTTTATCCCGGCGATCGTCTGATTATCTACCCGGTTGGAAGTCGCACCGACAGTCCCTGAGGTCAGTTTTCTCATCTATCACGCCTATGAAGAACAAAATGACCCAAAGCTTTTCGGGGCGTTTATATATTTCCTTCAATTTCTGTGAAGGACCTCTCCTTGGGAGTCTGATGTCAAATTACGACTTCTAAAAATACGTCCGTCGTGTTGAACGCTATCAATCAGAAGCTTGTTAACTACAAAGTTGTGGCCACTTGGGTCATCTCCAGGTGGCCTTTTCTTATAATGCAGGGGTTCTGAGAAACACTCAGAATTGGCTATCTCAGCGCCTCAAAGCAATGCGGGATGATAAATAGTAAAAAATGGAGTTATCCCAACGCCCCAAGCGCAGCCCTGTTCTCGATAAGATAATTGATTACCGTCCGCACCTTCAGCGGCATATAAGCTCGGTGGGGATAAACAGCATACAGGCCCTCTGGCTCAAGGCGATAGTTGGACAACACCTGCACAAGCCGACCTTCTTCCAGTTCGCGCGCGACATCCTGTTCAAAGAAACGCCCGATGCCCATACCAGAAATGACCATTTCACGAGTAGATGCATGGCTGTTGGAGCAGGCTCGCCCGTAAAGTCGCACCTTCTGCTGTTGTCCATGCACACCGTGAAAATTCAACTGGTAGGGTTGCGCTAATTGAGTGAAGGCGACCCATTGATGATTTACCAATTCTTCAGGTGCCTGCGGTACACCATGCTGCTCAAGATAGGATGGTGCGGCCACCAGCATTAGCGGCAGGTCGCCGATCTTACGCATTACCAGGCTGGATTCGGACAGGGACCCGATACGTAGTGCCAGATCTATCCCTTCTTCCACCAGGTTGACCGACTGGTCTCTACCGTCGATATAGAGGGACAGCTTGGGATAACGCTCCATAAACGGCGTCAGAAGTGGCACCAGTTGACTGGCTGCAAAATCATGGGCGCATGTGATCCTCAAGGTGCCGCTCGGTTCCTTACTAAACTGCCCTAGCTGCTGATTGGCCATCTCTGCTGCTTCGACCATTTGCCGACATCCCGCCAAGTAAACCCCTCCAGCCTCAGTCAGATTGAGTCGCCGGGTGGTGCGGTGCAGGAGCCGGGCGCCCACGTTCTCCTCCAGTAGGGTTAACTGTTGACTCACCGCTGACTTGGTGATTCCCAGTTTGTCAGCAGCAGCAGAAAAGCTCCCGCTGTCCACGACCTGTACAAAGACCGCCATTGCCCGATATTTATCCATGCACCCACCTCCTTTGTTTATATTTTCTAAACAATGTTATCATTAATATACAGATTGTTAAATGCTGCGACCTATTCTATGCTGAGACAATCAATACCAACACACAACGGAGAACGGCTATATCGTAGAAACGGTCAGCAAATTGGTCATCGCTGTTTCCAGTTTGTAAATCAATACAGGAAGAAAAGAGGTCCCATCATGGAGTTGGAGAAAATCAAGGAAACTATTGTTACGCATGTTTACCACATCCCCTCGGAGAAAAAGGTGCCGCTTCACCGTCACCAGGATAAGGATGAAATTTTTTACTGTATAAAAGGTGAAGGCTTCGGAGTGCTAGAGGATGGGGAAATGGAACTCACTGTAGGCAAGGTATTTATCGCCCCTGCCGGAGTCATGCATTCCGTGCGGAGTGATAGTGAAATCTATGTCACCGCATTCCTGGTGCCAGTGGTGGAATAGGGTTATCATTCCGCCTACTAGAACGTGTCACAGAAATCACGACTTGTGAGACGAAAAACGGCTTCTTATTGATAGAGACATTTAGGCCGCTCGTTAATCCGAAAAAGAATAGCCATCTGGAAACAGGTGGCTATCCTTTATATTGAGAGGTATTTTAAACTCTGACCAATTAGACGATGTTGTCAGCATTTGAACGACTATAAATTGTTTATGAAAAAGCAATTATGGAGATAAATATGCTCCCAGAAAAACTGACAGAGATTATGAAGAAAGATGGTGTTGTAGCCATAGCGACCTTGGGTAAAGACGGGCCGCACATGGTCAACACTTGGAACAGCTACATTAGGGTGTCAGGGGATGGCCGCTTATTGATTCCCGCTGGATATATGCATCATACTGAAGCGAATATCGCCTATAACAATAAAGTATTGATTACGTTAGGTAGTAGCAAGGTGACTGGTTTACATGGCCCTGGAGCAGGTTTTCTGGTCAAAGGGACAGCGGCGTTTATAACTGAAGGCCCTGACTTTGATTTGTTGAAGTCAAAATTTAGTTGGCTGCGTGCTACCTTGGCCGTCACGATAGATTCTGCTACTCAGACGTGGTAGACCTGTTCTTATTTTGCACGACTTCTGAGACGAAAACTGGCTTCTTATTGATAGAGATATTTAGGGAGTCCATTAATCCACAAAACTATGGCCACCAGGTTCGATCCTTGGTGGTCTATTCTTATAGGTCATGAGTTTTATGATAGGACCAAACATTAGACACGACAAATACTTTTTTATCAAGCTTGAAAATGATGGCTTCCTCATGTAAAAAGCATGGAAATCTCACCTATCATGAGGAGGCTCTGAATCAAATGAATGTTGAAGGTTTGATTAATGTCTGTCAGGCGGTTACACACGGAAACCAGCGTCAGGTTAGGAACCTCAAGACCAATAGTCAGGGTGCTGTTGTCAACGCGGAAGGTAACGAGCTGACTGTCCAAGTGGGCCAAGCCACCGAGGTTTGGGCTTGCGAGGACTGTGAAGAATACAACATGGACTGACTCAAACCTTTTCTCTCAATTGTCTCCGGAGTCTACTGTAACCACCGTCTGCTGTGATTACGTAGGACAACGGGCGGGACCTGAGCTTTTATGGCTTCTGTCCATGTTTGTAATAAGAACATTGATCGTAGTCACCATCGCAGTCACAGATAGGTGTCTCAAAAGTCACGCCCCTAGAACGTTATTTAGGGTGTGGCAGTCGGAGGGTTTCTAGGAACTTCGCATTACAGCTAATCAGACCTTCTTCTGGCAATGTGGGAGGATAAATAAGAAGCCTTTCACTTTGCGACTCCTGACTGGGTATAATTGATGCCGTCTTGTTGATAGAGATATTTACGCCGCTGTTTAATGGTTTTTGTGTCCATTCACACCTGAGGAGCTTTTATGAAAAAAGACAAATCGGAGGAATTTCGTCAACTTCTTCAGGAACAGATGGATCAGTTGTTGTGCGTGGCTGGCAAGACGGTCTCTGTATTGACTGATGAAAAAACCACCACCCCCGATCCGATCGACCAGGCGTCGCTTGAATCCGAACGTAATTTTGAATTGCGCATCCGGGATCGCGAACGCAAACTGATATCCAAGATCCGTCAGGCACTTGATCGTATTGAGTCAGGTGGATTCGGTGAGTGTGAAGATTGTGGTGACCCGATCGGCGAAGCGCGTTTAAAAGCACGGCCAGTAACTACCTTGTGCATCGAGTGTAAGACCGAGCAGGAGCGTCAGGAAAAAAGCGGTTAATCAAAAAGTAGAGTCTGGTCTCCCGCAGCGTGCTCTAGAGTAGTTCATCTTCATATATGATAAGTAAGATATTAATCACAGAACACAGCACATCATTTTTGCCTTCTATAAACAGACCCCAAACCCTTTACCCCACAGTCGCCCTTCTGATTGTGGGGTTTTTCTCTTGTATTACACAACTTCTGAGAAGAAAAACCGCTTCTTATTGATAGACATTTAGGAAGACAAAACTATGGCCACCAGAGTTCGATCCTTGGTGGCCTTTCCTATATGTCAGGACAACGACAGGAGGTTTTTTGTAGCATGAACTCCAACGGGAAGGAGGTCGTCTGACATTTTAAAATCACCTCCATTAAACATCATACGTCTAACACATTCATGATTTCCGTCCTTGCAGTAATCATTGATTATGGTACTCCAAACTAGATGATTTCTGATATAAAACTTGTGGAAGAAACCGCAACAATAGATGTTTTTGCAGTACATGATTCTCTCCTTCGCTCACATGTCAGAATAACTGGGCAGGAGTTATATTAAAATACACTAATCATGTTTATCAAGTAGGTGCTTGGAATTTTTTATAAGTCACGACTTGTAAGAGAGAAAACGGCTTCTTATTGATAGAGACATTTAAGACGACAAAACGATGGCCACCTGGAGCAATTCCGGGTGGCCATTCTTATTTGTCAGGTATTTCTGCAAAGAGGTTAGTACACGATTCAATTATTGGAGTTAAATGATTTGATGCTTTAATAACTCAAGAGGTGCGAGAGCAGGTTTTTAAACAAAAGAACCATCTTACCCTTTATTTTTTAACAACACAGTACGGGCATTCGATCTCAGTTTTGACAAAGTAATCCATGCATTCCCGGTAGTGTGCTTCTTCATCTGGAGATCCTGTAGTTGATGCTGTTCGAGCGTGTTCTATGCAATGAGCTTTATATTTGTCCCATAATGCATTTTTATGAGTTTCGTGCCCTGCGGGCGCACACGCTGACAACAATATGGTTAAAACGGTGAGGCTGCAAAATAACCTTTTCATACTATGCACCCCCTTTATTTACCCTAGCACCTCTTTG
>CAXMTO010000070.1:0-4494 GCA_964196355.1 uncultured Myxococcota bacterium | reverse complement strand
GCCACCGCCCTGAAAAAAATCGAACTGGTATGCATCATCAATAATTGCCGAAGGGTTAAACATTGCGCCAAAATTCAACCCGGTGGTAGGTATACCTGCAATGGCACCCTGTTCAATCATAAAAACGAGTTGATCGGTTATATCTTCCTGCTGTGCAACAATCGGAACACCATCTGACATTCCATACCCGAGATTTACAAAGGTGTCCGGGCACAGCTCAAGGGCCGCCCTGCGACTGACAAGGCGCTTCACACCTTCCAGGTTAAGTTCTTCAGCTTCATAGGGAACATCCCGTTTCACCAGGGCAGGATCAAAGGGGGTAAGGAATGTCATTTCCTGATCTGGTTCGACCACAACATAATCGATAAAAATACCAGGCACCTTGACCTGGCCGGGGTCACAGTGGCTGTCATTTATTCGTTTTACCTGGGCTATCACAATCCCCTTATTGACCTTTGCTGACTGTGCGATGGAAAGCATTGAAAAAAAGCCGACCTCTTCTTCCATCGACAGATTGCCTTCACAGTCAATAGATGTTCCTCTGATAAATGCAACGTTGATTGGTATTGTCTTATAAAAAAGATACTCTTTTCCGGCAATTTCAATAAGTTCTACCAGGTCTTCTGTTGTTATATCATTTAACTTGCCGCCCTCAAGACGAGGGTCGACATAGGTATTAAGCCCTATATGGGTCACTATACCCGGCTTACCAGAGGCAGTCGCACGCATTAAATGACCTAACACACCCTGGGGGAAATTGTATCCCTTGATTTTGTTTTGCACTGCAAGTTGAACCATCTTTGGAGCATTTCCCCAGAATCCGCCGATACTTGTATCAATCAGTCCTTCATGGGCTACATGATTCATTCCCCTGGTGTCATTATCACCGATGCCGCAGGGGTGGAGCATAGTGAGATTGCGCGGCTCCGAGGTCTCTACATAACGTTCTCCAAGTCCCTGCAGCAACCTGTCGGGAACCGCATGGCCGGCACCTGCTCCGCCGATAGCAATGGTATCTCCATCTTCAACAAGAGCCGCTGCTGCACCGGCATCAACTAATTTATACATACACTCATCCTTCCCTTTCTTATAAAAGTATCTTTTTTGCAAACAAAAATGCCACCAATTTGAAACACTCTACTGCTTTTCCAAAGCCGGGTTATTAAGATGGCCTCAGCAATGGAAAGAAGATCCCAAAATACACCAAATCCAATTAGGCGTCTAATTATTAACACATTAACTGTAAAAAATTGACATAAAGTATTAATTATTCTATTGATATTATCAGGCAGAATTACAGGTGCATACGAATCAGGTCATTTATACCGCGGAATAAAAAAGGTGAATATAATGGACACAGCGGATCAGAAAATTGAATTTACTATCCAGGGCAATGTCGCTTTTCTCTGTATAAATCGTCCGGAAAAACTCAATGCAATTTCACGAATGATGCTCGAAAAGTTCGATGAATGCGTGTCAAAAATTGATCAAAACCGATCAATACGAGCTGTCATTCTGCATTCCAAAGCACCCCGCGCCTTTGGAGTCGGGGCCGATATTAACGACTGGACCTCACTTCCAGCAATTGAGATGTGGCGAGACTGGGTGCGCTATGGACACCGTGTTATCAGAAACCTGGAGGAACTCCTCCCCCCTGTCATTGCGGTTACTAATGGCATGACATTCGGCGGCTCGCTGGAGCTCGCTCTTGCTGCAGACATGAGAATTGCTGAAGAAGGTTCACAATATGGTTTTCCTGAGGTCTCGATAGGCACCCTTCCCGGATGGATGGGTACACAGAAGGCACTCCACCTGATTGGTCCAAGCAAACTTAAAAAACTCATATTCACCGCTCAGCCCATTTCCGCAGACACGGCATGCAACATCGGCCTGGTAGATGAAATAGTCCCACGAAATGAAGGGCTTGCATATGCCACACAAATTGCTGAGCAGATCTGCCAATCCTCTCCAGTAGCAATCAGCCTTGCCAAGCAGGTAGTAAATGGCATAGCCGCAAATCAGCCCGTTACAGCCCTTGAGTCTATTGCCAGCGGTCTTGCCTCTCAATCTGCTGATGGCCATGAAGGAAAAATCAGCTTTCAGGAAAAACGTAAACCTGATTTTACAGGTTTTTGAAACACAGTAGGCGGTTAACGCAATTACTTTACCATTACAATTAATGATTGATACTTAAGGCCAATTTCGAGACAGCCTTTCAGGAGGTAATACAATGCCAGCATCACTACCAACACTATGCGGTTCGATGGCAGCTCATCCTTACCGGATGGCTGTAGAGCTGCACAACGCCGCCTATCGCGAGCTCGATGTCGATTATACCTTTGTCTATTTTGGCATTAAAAACCCGAAAGAAGCGGTGCGGGCTATACGTGCTCTTGGCATAAGGGGAATGAATGTGTCGATGCCATTCAAGTCTGCTGTCATGCCTTTTTTAGATAATCTTGATTCAGCTGCCAAGGCTATTGGTGCAGTAAATACCATTAATAACCAGAATGGTATATTGACCGGCTACAACACAGATTTCGTTGGTGCAATTCGGGCTCTGCAGGAAGTGACGGAACTTACTGGCAAGAGAGTTGCTCTGCTTGGGGCAGGCGGTGCCGCCCGAGCCGTTGGATATGGCCTTGGTAAAGCAGGGGCTGATGTGACAGTTTTCAACAGATCAGTTGGGACGGCAGAGGATCTTGCGGAGAATTTTAAGCTGAGAGTCGGAGGAACTCTTGATGACCTATCAAGAGCTGATAGTTTTGATATTCTTGTCAACTGTACGTCAATAGGGTTCAAATCACCAGATAAGAGTCCTGTACTCAAGAAAAGGCTGCACAAAGACCTGATCGTGATGGATGCAGTTTTCATCCCAAGTGAGACAAGACTTTTGGAGGAAGCCAAAGAGGTCGGTTGTACCGCGGTACCCGGCGCAAGAATGCTGCTTCATCAGGCTTGTGGGCAAGTCGAATTATATACTGGTCACGATGCTCCGTTTGAAGCAATGGAAAAAGTGATTAAGATAGAGTTGAAAAAACTGGCAATGTAGCACGCCGAGCTCAAACCACCTTGGTTTTCTGCTAGCTGTTTGCAACCCACTTCAGGATATGTTTTGCAACCGCTACTATCTCATTATTCTGGTTAACAATTTCAACATTTGACAGCGAACGATTCCGTTCCTCGTCGAATTCTTCCACTGTGTAGTTTACCGTTATCGTATCGTTTATAAATACCGGCTTGATAAAGCGTACTTTGTCATAGCCCAGTGATACTGGCGTCGCCTCGCTATCGGTTCCCGGGTACTGCTGCAGAAAAAGAGAACATGCGGTGGACATGTAGCCAACCAGGAGGGCTCCATGAGCAATACGTCTGCCATATGATGTCTGTTTCATGTACTCCCGGTTAACGTGATTTGGGGATAAGTCACCAGTAATTCCGGCGAACAGATAGATATCACTTTCACCGACAGTTTTAGCGAAACTGACAGTGCATCCTACTTTTATGGATTGGTCTTTCATTGAGTATCCTCATTTTAAATCATTGCCGTAATTTGGCTTGCAGCACAGTCTTCCTGTGACATTATACAGGCAAAGGTTTCTTCCGCAAAGAAATTGGAAAGCGTCAATCGATTTTCAGAAGCGTAGAGGATTTGTACATTTTTTTTATCAAATAATTCCTGTAAAAAAAACATTTAGTAATTGTTGACATTATTGTCGGCACCAGCACAAAACACTTGACAAATTGATGAAAAGATCAGTACAGTTTTCAGTCTGTGGTTGTATCGGGCCTATTGAAAAGAATAGCCTGATCAAATTTACTTCACCATATGGGGTGAAGTAAAATTTGCAGAAATAACGGTATGTTACTAATTTAAAGGAGGAGACACAGATGAAAAGAAAGTTCTTTCGGATGATCATTGTTGCTTTTTTAACCAGTATTATGACGATTTCGGTATCCCAGGCAGCCGATTTCACCTTTCATGGTGCCAGCCAATTTGATGAAGATCACGCATTTACCCGCTTGATGCGTAAGTTTGAGGAATTGGTTCAACTGTATTACACCGGCGACAAAACAATAGAGTTCGTAATGCATCTGAACAGTGAACTTGGCCTTGAAAAGGATTATTTTGCGTATATGGCCCAGGGCGTATCAATCGATTATGCCGTTGCCTCTCCTTCTCATATGTCAACGTTCTCTAAAATGGCATCCCTGATTGATCCACCGATGCTCTATAGGGATCACATTCACTGGAGTAAGGTTCTTGGTGGAGACGCTCTGGCGCCAATCGAAGCGGACATTTTAAAAAGAGCTGACGTTCGCCTTATTGGCTATGGCGGCGGTGGAACCCGCATGCTGATCGTAAACAAGCCTGTTCAGACTATGGCCGATATCAAAGATCTGCCTATCCGTGTCATGGGTGCTCCAATTCAGACCAAGATGTTCAGCGCGTTTGGAATGGCTCCTACAGTTATCGCCTATGCCGAGGTTTAC
>CAXMTO010000069.1:0-6481 GCA_964196355.1 uncultured Myxococcota bacterium | reverse complement strand
TACAGGATTGAAGGTGACTGCCAATCATCCGCAAACACAGGCTATCACCAGATACTACCTTATAGCGACTGGCAAGACAGATTCCGTTCATACTGTAGTTTATGGTTGAACCACCATAATAGCAGTAGGGGTTTGTCAATTGACGGGCAAACATCACATCCTCAGCCAGTTCGAACCGGTTATACTTTCTTTTGTTTTTCATAACTGAAGTCCCTTTCTTCTACTCCGGAATACCTGCTTTTCGCATTGCTTCAAAATGTCGATTTCCGTCGACGTTCTTTGTTGCTGGTCCCTTTTTCATCTTCGAGATAGTCAAAGTTGGTTTTATTCGCATCACTTCTGCGGCAGCTTCACGGGCCTAAACCTCGTGACCCGACAACTGATACGCAATTGTCAGCCCCATATCGGAAAAGAGATAATCGAGATTCCGTTCTAAAGTCCAATTCCATAATAGTATTGCCAGTTCATCTTGTCAAAGAAAAGTGTAAACCCAGGCCAGGTTGTTCAGGTAATTTAGTACCTTACTCCTGAACTTCTGTAATAAAAAACAAGAAACTGAGGAATGTTTTTTGAAATTATGTGGTTACATATACCACCAAGGTACTTATACCCCTCAAGCGGGACTTGATCTTCTTCCTGATCAGTTAATAAGTGATCATACCCAACAACCTTACCAACAAAGGAGCATTCCGGCACTTCAAAAATTCGAGGTTATTTCCAAAAACCCGGCGATAAATGGAGCATTTTTCGACCAAAGATGGTTCCAGATTTTTTTCACAGGTACCGGACCAACGCACACATCATAAACTCTACCAAGTTTTGATGCGAAGAGCAGGAATTCGGAATTCGTACACGGGGAAAGGAAGGTATTTACACACCAGGGGACTACTTTATAGAGGGCCAAGAAAGAGTTGCAATATTATATGAAGTACTGGATAATTGAGGGAAAGCTAACATTGACACTACAGCAGTGGCACGATGCAACTCTGCCGAGGACAAAGATGATCCTTTCTATAATCCTGAAAAAACTCCAAAATTCAATCAAGGATCTCCTGCCCATTATTCTTGTCATAGCCTTTTTCCAGGTTATCGTCCTGCAGCAGCCACTGCCTCAAATGGGAGAGGTGCTTTTTGGTGGTCTTCTTGTTGTGGTCGGCCTTACTCTCTTTATTCAAGGGTTGGAGATGGGACTGTTCCCTATCGGTGAAGCAATGGCTCATGCCCTGGCCAGAAAAGGCAGCCTCTTCTGGCTCCTCTTATTCGCCTTTGCCCTCGGCTTTTCAACTACTGTGGCCGAACCTGCCCTTATAGCAGTAGCCGCAGAAGCAGCAAAAATTGCCGGCCAGGGGGGACTTATTGACCAGGATCCGGACTCTCTTAATCAATATGCTTTCGGTCTTCGCATGTCTGTCGCGTTTTCCGTGGGACTTGCCATCCTTATTGGGGTCATGCGTATCATCCTGGGCTGGCCTGTTCATTACCTGATCATAGGTGGTTATATTGTCGTAATGCTGATGACCTTCATTGCTCCAAAAGAGATCATAGGTATAGCGTATGATGCGGGCGGTGTCACCACTTCCACTATTACCGTACCTCTGGTTGCTGCTTTGGGGGTAGGGCTGGCATCATCCATAAGAGGAAGAAACCCTCTTATTGACGGATTTGGCCTCATCGCCTTTGCTTCACTTCTGCCCATGATATTTGTAATGGGATACGGACTTATAATTTTCGGATAAAAGGGGGGCTTGCTTCGGTGGAATTCATATATGATCTCGGCAAAACACTGCTCTCCACCTGTAGAGACGTGCTGCCAATCATCATTCTTATCACTGTTTTCCAACTCCTGATTCTTCGCCAGCCCTTTCCCCAGCTGCGACGTCTCATTATCGGCGGTATATATGTTGTCATTGGCCTGGCCCTGTTTCTGGCAGGGCTGGAAAAAGCACTTTTTCCTCTGGGAAAAATTATGGCCACCCAACTCTCCGATCCCGCCTTTATCTACGGCACCAGAGAAGCGGCTGCTCTGATAGACTGGACGGCCTACGGCTGGGTCTATCTTTTTGCGGCCATGATCGGTTTTGCAACCACCATCGCCGAACCATCTCTCATTGCGGTTGCTTATAAAGCCAGCATGGTTTCAGCCGGAACGATAAGTCAATGGGGGCTGAGGATCACCGTCGCCCTCGGCGTCTCTTTTGGTATTAGTCTCGGAACCTTTCGTATTATTACCGGTACCCCACTCCACATATACATCCTTATAGGCTATATGATTGTAACGGTGCAGACCATATTTGCCCCAAAGAGTATCATTGCTCTGGCCTACGATTCGGGGGGCGTCACAACCTCGACGGTAACAGTACCCCTGGTGGCAACACTTGGCCTCGGCCTTGCTGCAACGGTTCCAGGACGAAACCCGGCTCTCGACGGTTTTGGCCTTATCGCTTTTGCCAGCCTTTTTCCAATCATCACCGTCATGGGTTATGCCCAGGTTATGCAGTGGTCTGCCCAACGCAAAAAAACTAACACCGGTAAACGGTAAAAAGGCGGACACTATTTCAGTATCAGCTTGATGGGTATAAGTACCTTGGTGGTATATATAACTTCTTAATTTCAAAACAAATTACTCAGTTTCTTGTTTTTTATTGCAGGGTTTCTGGAGTAAGGTACTAATGGAGAAAAGTAATGCGCTTTAAACTTATTCTAGCCTCAGTCAAAGCCGATATCACCGACAATATTGTTGATGCTGCAAAAGATGCAGGTGCCACAGGCGCGACAATCATACCGGCCAGGGGTACAGGCATCAACGAAGCAAAAACTTTTTTTGGCCTCTCACTTGAGGCACAGACCGACATCGTCCTGCTTCTTATCGAAGAGCATATCGTTACCAAAATTTTAAATACCATAAAGGAAGCAGGAGAATTTCATAAGCCGGGAACGGGTATCGCCTTTGTGGTTCCGGTCGAACATGTTGTAGGCTTAGAGAGCCAGATGGAGAAATTTAAAGAAGAAGTTCGAGAGAGTTATTTTTAAACAGAATCCAATGATTTTTATACGTTCTGATCTTTTCGGTTTAGGAGAGTAAAAATGGTACCTGACAGCACCTCAATAGTACTGGCAAGAGATGTTATGCAAAAGAGAATTATATCTATTGACGGCATGGCCACGGCCAGTGAAGCTGCCGCCATGATGCGCTCTGAAAAAACGTCAGCACTGCTTATCAATAAACGGCATGTAAATGACGCCTGGGGCATCCTTGTCATACAGGATTTCATTAAGGGAGTTATAATGCCCGGCCGTTCACCAAATGAGGTGCATGTCTATGAAATCATGACAAAACCCATTATCACCATACCCGCCGACATGGACATACGCTATGGTGCCCGTCTGCTCTATCGGGCAAATATACGAAGAGCTCCAGTTGACGATAAAGGTGAGCTTATCGGCATGATTTCTCTTTCATCTTTGATTCTCGACAATGATCTTTTTTGATATCTGTTCATGGTCGAACGGTTACGATTGTGAAGATCATTGATACCAGGGGAATCTGATCAACAGACGATATGGATTAGGCCAGGATGCAATGACGGTATCCGGTGAAGTGGATTCGAAGAGAATCGCATTTCGTAAAACAACCGCCGCTGCCCAGTTAGATCATTATCCTGACACTCCAGGGAGGATCATCTAGAAGCAGCGACGGGGCTTTTCCGAATATCAGGTCGGCGTTAACCTATTGATATCTATCAACGCGAGTGGATCGTCCACAGATCCTGCCAATCCTGCAATTTTGCAAAATCCTGATCGGTCGTGTCCGAATTTGTAACATGAAGCTGATCAACATAGTTGATGACACCTGATCCTTCTTTTTCAGGCATTTTTGTGTTGATGTTTGTGGCCATTTTACCATCGATGAGTTGAGGTTCCATGCCTTCGCCGCTCATCATGTAGTGAACAAACAGCTTTGCGGCATTTGGGCTGTCCGTTCCCGTCGCAATGACAGCAACACGAGGTGTGAGCTGCCCTGCCCAAGGCTTCATTCCGCCACAAATACCCATCTCGTATTTATACTTTGCTCGGAAAATGGCGGCGCTAAGAAATCCCATATGCGGGTCGGTCAGGCCTTGTGCGCCGACAACCGGACCAACATCGCTGTCACTACGTGTGACGTTCGGACTGTTGGCGGCGAACCGTTTCACCCACTCCTGGGTTGCACTTTTAACGTCAGTTCCAAGAGGCTTGCCGAATTGGGCCTTATAGGCATCGCGCATGTCTTGATCGTAATGGGTCTCGATCTGATTAAACCAGAACATTGTCTCGTTTCGAAGCAGAGGATCGGGAATGCTTACCCTGCCTTTCCACTCTGGCTCTGTCAACTCCCACATATTTTGAACTGGACATTTGTCCCCGTATTTTGCGGTGTTGTATGCCCACACCCAGGGGTTGATGCTGGTGATGGCCGGTTTTTGGTATTCAGCCGGAGTTGTGTCCACAAGATCAGGCGGCATCCAACTGACACCGATACCTTCCGGCAGAATCTGCGATGTAATGGACGGCAGGTTGCTCATATTAAAGACGTCATGAGCCACGTTTTTCGCAGCGGCTTCACGTTGCAAAACCTGTTCCTGATTTTGGCCACTCAATTTGACGCCCGTAGCCTTAATACCATATTTGGCCGTAAAGTTTTTGGCCATGGTTTTGATTTTACCTGTGGCGTCTACCACAGTAATGGGGGCTTCTTTTTGTGCCGCTTCGATCAGCGCTTCAAGCGTAAATCCCTTGTCGGGAATACCCAGCTCTTGGGCTTGAACCTGCGCACCGAAAGACAACCCTGTCATCACGGCGACCAGTAGGACTTTTGATTTTATGCGGCCATTTTTGTGAAGTTGAACTTTTATACTCATACTTTTTCTCCTTGTTTTTGTTTGAAACATCGGAGTTTCAAACGATATTAACTCTGGATGATCCAGAATCGAATAGATGCAAATGTTTGCGTTCGACCGTGAAAGTGATCGCGTCACCAGCGGTGAAACCCTCAACATTCTCGCTAAGTCCTAAGATTCGTTCACCGTCGGCATTGAGTTCGACAATCCAGCTGCCACCTGTCGGAACGATATCGATAATTTTGGCGTTGCATCGGGGTGTATCACTCTTTGCAGCTTTTGCGCCGGCCGACTCAAGCACCAACGTCCCCGGACGCAGTCCGACCGATGCAATATCTGCAGAGTTGATGGACAGGTACGAAAGGTATTCAGATATCCACGTTTTCAGCGCACTGCTTTTCCCGTCGGAAATCTCGATAATATTGATTGGGAGGGTCCCGACGAACTCCGCAACAAACCTGTTTGCCGGACGCTCGTAAATGTCTTCCGGTTTACCAAGTTGTTGGAGCCGACCTTCGTTCATGACGGCGATTGTCGTCGCCAGGGTCATTGCTTCCCACTGGTCGTGCGTAACAAAGATGAACGTGGAGCCGAGCTCATTGTGGATCCGTTTGAGCTCCGCACGCATGTCCAGCCGAAGCTTTGCATCGAGGTTTGACAACGGTTCATCAAGCAGGATGATCTTTGGGCTGGACACGATCATACGGGCAAGTGCAACACGCTGCTGCTGGCCGCCGGAAACTTCAGACGGATAGCGTTTGCGAAATTTTTCGATCCCAAGTTTTCGCACGACACCGTCAATGCGCTTTTCGCGTTCCTTCTGGGGCACCTTTTTAACCTTGAGGCCGAATTCAATGTTCTGCTCGATGGTCATATGGGGCCACAGAGCATAGTTCTGGAACACCATCCCCATATTACGCTTCTCAGGGCGCACAAAGATACCTTTCTCAACTGAATCAACTGGTGATCCATCAATAAGAATTTCTCCAGAGGACAAGTTTTCCAGCCCGGCGATCATGCGCAACGTTGTCGACTTACCGCAACCTGATGGGCCCAGCAGACAAAGAAACTCTGCGTCGGGTATTTCAAGGTTCAGATCCGCGACCGCGTTGGGCGTCCCCCCTCCATAGTTCTTGCTGATGTTTCTGATACTTACACCTGACACTCTTTTACCCTCCAATTCCTTCAGCAAGGTTGCTCTTGCCAAGTTTCTGAACAACCCACGTGCCGGTGAACGCGACCACACAGATCATTACGGCAACTGCATTTGCTGCCTGGATGTAGCCATAATCCACGAGCCGAACGGCGTATGTCGTCAACAAATCTGTTCCTGGAACCGCGAGCAATATAACAAGGCTGAGCCCTTTGATCCCAGATATAAACGGCAGGAGAATCCCCGAAACAAGCGCTCCCTTGTGTATTGGCAACACGATCGACAACGCTCTACGCCACCAACCGGCTCCGGCTATTTTTGCAGCTTCTTCAGGCTCTTGTCCCATTTGCATCATCGCAGCGATCCCGGCCCGTGAGGCAAAGGGCATTTGGCTGGCAAACAGCGCGATAACCAGAATCCAGGTCGTACCATAAAGCGAGGGTATCGGACC
>CAXMTO010000068.1:0-11222 GCA_964196355.1 uncultured Myxococcota bacterium | reverse complement strand
CCCGACTTCAAAGTTAACCACCAGTGGGACACAGAGTTCAAAAGCTTGTTCCATTGCGGCCTTTAGAATAGCCTGACTCTCCTCCAGCTCACTTTCGGGTAACTCAAAAACCAGCTCATCATGGATCTGCAGCAGCATTTTCGCTGACATCCCTGCACTCATGATTGCCTTCTCGCAACCAATCATCGCTAATTTAATAATATCGGCTGCCGACCCCTGTATAGGTGTATTAATCGCCATGCGTTCAGCCAGCTCTCGCCTGTTCCTGTTCTTGGCGTGGATCTCCGGAACATTTCTTCGCCGATGGAGAATAGTCGTCACATAGCCCAGCTCCCTTGCCTGCTCAACGATGGACGTCATAAACTGTTCAACCCCTGCATAGAGCCTGAAATAGCGATCAATAAACCGTTGCGCCTCCTTTCTGCCTATACTCAACTGATTAGACAGACCAAAACTGCTCATTCCGTAGACAATTCCAAAATTGATACTTTTAGCAACCCGCCGCATCTCAGAAGTTACGAGAAGCGAAGAGACACCAAAAATCTCAGCGGCGGTTCTGGCATGAATGTCGGCTCCACCTATGAATGCATCTTTTAGTGCCTTATCCTGGGAATAATGCGCAAGCACCCGCAGATCAATCTGAGAGTAATCAGCGGAGAGAAAAACCATCCCTTCTCCGGGGACAAAAGCCGCACGAATTCTCTGGCCTTCTTCAGTTCGTATGGGGATATTTTGTAAATTGGGATTACTGCTGGATAATCTACCTGTCGCGGTTACCGCCTGGTTAAAAGAGGTATGTACTCTGCCGGTAGTCGAGTCCTTGAGCTGGGCCAGTCTTTCCACATAGGTCGATTGCAATTTTGCCAGTGTCCTGAATTCCAGCATCTTTGAAGGTAAAGGGTGCCTCCCGGCCAGTTTTTCCAAAACCTTCACATCCGTTGAATATCCGGTTTTTGTCTTTCTGCCGTGAGGAAGCTCCAGTTCAACAAAAAGAACCTGCCCAACCTGTTTGGGCGAATTGATGTTAAACTCATGCCCGGCAATTGCATAAATATCTTTTTCAAGCTGATCCAGTTTGGCCGAAAACTCACGGGACAATTCACCTAACACATCGTCATCGATACAAATTCCGAGAATTTCCATTTTGGCCAGTATTGAAACGATGGGCATTTCAACGTCATAAAAAAGTTCAGACAGCTGCTTCTCTTCAAGTACCGGGCTCAAATCCTGCCATAAAAGAAGTGCACCATATACATCCTCACAGCTGTAAGCTCCGGCCGCATCAATATCAATATAAGCAAAACAGTCTTCCCGTTTGTCTCCCGCGACAACTTCGTCAAAAGAAGTCAGGCGTACACCTCTTTCCAGGCATAAATCGTCGAGTTTAAAAGACCTGCCTCCAGTTTCTGTCAGATAGGCTGCAATCAGAGTATCACAGAGCCCTCCCGCCACCTCAATCCCCCATTGCTGCTTGAGAACGGTGACGTCGTATTTCAGATTGTGACCAATTTTTTGAACCTTCTCAGATAAGAGAAATGGTCGCAGAGCGTTGCATACCAACTCCTCCGGTAATTGATCTTTACGCAGCCGGCCCTGCTCATCCAGATGCCCCAGAGGAATGTACCATGCCCGCTCCAGATCTATGCAGAGTGACAACCCGACCAGCTTTGCGACTCGCGCATTCAGGGAAGTTGTTTCTGTGTCAATGACCAGTTTCTCACTCCCGTCGAGCAGGGAGACAAGGTCCTCTAATTGTTCCATTTTTCGAATAATTACAAATCCTTTGGTAGAAACGGGTTTACTATTGTCTACCGTTTTCAGCAGAGATGTAAATTCGAGCTCACCATATATCTCTGCAAGTTGCTCGTCGTCGGGTTCCCCTAATTGATAGGCCACGAGTTCCCGCGGCACATCTGTATCAGTTTTCAACCTGATCAGATCTCTTGAGAGATACGCTACAGCTCTGTTGGCAATGATATTTTCCTTCATTTTCGATTTTTTCAAGGAATCTATATTTGCATAGATTCCGTCCAGAGACCCATACGTATTAATCAACTTCTCGGCAGTCTTAGGGCCAACACCCATCACACCAGGTATATTGTCTGCGCTATCCCCGATCAATGCAAAAGTATCCAGGAGTTGCGCTGTTGATACCTTATATTTTTGTTCAACCTCTACGGGTGTCATGATCTTATCTTTCATAGGATCCCACATTACGACCCCATTTCCAACCAGCTGCAGAAGATCTTTATCTCCAGAAACTATGACTACATTGTGTCCAAGCTGCTGTAGTTGTCCAGTTGCCGAAGCAATAAGATCATCCGCCTCCACACCACTTTCCTGCAGAAACGGTATGCCGGCTGCCTCCACATATTTCCTGATAAAGGGAATCTGGCAGGAGAGGTCCTCCGGCATAGGCGGACGATTGGCCTTGTATTCCTCATATAATTCATGACGAAAGACCTTTCCTCTACTGTCAAAGGCAACGACCAGATACTTTGGTTTTTTATCACGAATAAGTCTTTTGATAATATTTATAAATCCGAGCACTGCATGAGTGGGCACTCCTTCACTGTTGGAGAGCGGAGCTATCGCATGATAGGCACGGTAAATATATGCGCTGCCGTCAATTATGTAGATTTCTTCTTTCAAAATATTCTACTCCCGTAGCCCTGGAGTCGGACTTTTTTCAGAATTTCTTTGAAGACCATAAGCCTGTAACTTGGGAAAAATAAAAAGCCCTGGACGCAAAACGCCCAAGGCTTATCACTATCAAAATAACAGGTGAATGTATTATGCAGGCCTCACCCAGGTCGCCTGGGGTCCTTTATCCCCATAAGATTCTCCGAAAATAACGCTATCTCCCTCAGAGAGTTCATCCATATTTATGTTCTTTAGAGAATTTTCATGAAAATATATCTCTCTCTGGTCTATTGACGTAATGAACCCATAGGATTCAAAAGGAGATAGTTTCCTTATAACACCTAATCCGTCAGGTGAGCTTTCCTGAGTGGGGTTCTTTTTATTTTTTCTCTTCTTTCTTTGAATTTCTTTCAGTTGTAGAGTCAGTACATCAAAAGACTCTGTTAATGCAGGACGGACAGCGTCACCTTTCCTTGTGACAACAACAGTGTCATTGGGTACTGTTGCAATAAGCTTGATCTCAAACCCTCCCTCTTTATGATGGGCTGTGGCTTCAATGCTGACGCGCAGATGGAGGACAAAGTTAGGATAGTGACGAACCAGTTTTTCCTTTTCTTCCTGAATCCTTACCTGCCAACCTTTACGCAACTCAACATTTCGGGCTTCGACCTTAAGTTCCATAGAGCTCCTCCATTATAAGTAAAACAGAAGTCCCCTCCTGTTCTCCACATGTGCCCTCAGGCACATCCCTTGCAGAATAACACTGAATCAAGTGACAGCATTGATTGCTTTACCAGCCGACTCTTGGGTAGATATATTATTCTGCCTATACTTATATTATATTCTCATCAAAATGAGAATCAAGGTCGATTTGTTTTTCCCTTCCAATATTCTGCCCTCAAAAACTTTTGTTTGAGCTTATTTTTCAAATCTGGCTATTTTGACACTTTCTTAGTATCATGCTTAACCTTAAACCTTTTGGTAAGATATTTCAGGAAGTACAGTGAAAAGACAAAAGACAGGAATCATCCTTCTCAATATGGGTGGCCCCAACTCACAGGATGACGTAGCCCCCTTTCTCTTCAATCTCTTTTCCGACAGAGAGATAATTCAACTGGGTCCCCCCCTCTTACAAAAGCCCATTGCATGGTTAATATCCCGCAGGCGCGCTCCCAAAAGCAGGGCAATTTATGGTAAGATAGGCGGCGGTTCCCCACTGCTCACAATTACCCTTCAGCAGGCCTCTGCGTTACAGGCCAGTCTCAGAGAAAAAAGCGACTACAGTGTCACCGTTGCCATGCGCTATTGGCCTCCCTTTGCGGATGAATCGGTGGATCTTCTGCTCAAACAAGGGGTTGATTCAATAACAGCACTCACCCTCTACCCGCATTTCTCAAAAGCAACAACAGGCTCATCGGTTATTCATTTGAAAAAGAGTTTGAATCGACTGGCACCGCACATACCTCTTAAGGTCATCTCCTCATATCCCACTCAACCGTCTTATATACAAGCTCTAGCAGATAATATTCAGAAAGGTTTGCGTCTTTTCCCCGATAATAACGTACAGATCATCTATAGTGCCCACAGTCTCCCCGTGTCATTTATCAAGAACGGTGATCCATACGTGAATCATATCAACGAAACAATCAATGCACTTGAGCAGATAACCAGACAGAGAGGTAAGCTGTGCTTCCAGAGTAAAAGCGGCCCGGTTGAGTGGTTGTCACCATCAACTCCGGAAACGCTCGAAAGACTGGCAGAAGAGGGATGTGAAAATATTCTGGTTGTTCCCGTGAGCTTCGTGTCGGATCACGTTGAAACACTGTATGAGATTGACATGCTCTATAGAGAAAAAGCGAAAGCACTGGGCATGAACCTTCTGTCCACACCATCCCTGAACACTCATCCGCTCTTCATTTGCGGCCTCAAGGAACTCGTGCTACAGGCACAGGATGAGAAATAATCAGGTTTCAGCTGATTGTAAGTTCAGAAACCGGCGCATCCTCACATTCATCAATATCCCAAGAGCAAGTAGAGTGGTTAGCAGGGACGAGCCGCCATAAGAGACCAGTGGAAGTGGAATGCCAACAACCGGAAGGAACCCGAGGATCATCAGGAGATTTATTACTGCCTGCCAGAAAATAAGGGTCACGATTCCAAAAGCCAGCAGCACGCCGAAGCGATCTTTTGCGTACATTGCAACATGGATCCCCCATAGCAGCAGCAGAAAATAGATTCCAAGAAAAATGAGACTCCCTACAAATCCCCATTCTTCCCCCCAGACGGAAAAGGCAAAGTCTGTATGACGTTCAGGCAGAAAATGGAGATGCCCCTGAGTTCCTTCCATGTACCCTTTACCGAACGTCCCACCGCTGCCAACGGCTATCTTTGATTGTACAATCTGATACCCGTGCCCCATAGGATCCTTCTCAGGGTTGAGAAAGGTCTGAATGCGCTGCTTTTGATAAGGTTTTAGTAATTGTTCCCAGGCAAATGCACCAAGGCCCAGCGCTAAACTCCCCATAATTGCATAAGTAGAAACCCGAAGTTTGACAAATACAGTCATTGACACAAAGATAATACCGAGCATCAAGGCCGTACCAAGGTCAGGTTGAAGGAGGATAAGTACAAAAGGAATGGCGGTAAGAATTACGGGTACCACCAGCTGCTTGATGGAGTACCCGTCTACAACTTCCTTTCTCGAGTAGAAACTGGCGAGCGCAATGACCAGCATCAATTTTGCCGGTTCTGAAGGCTGTAACTTAAAAAATCCCAGATTAATCCACCTCTGTGCCCCCCCAGCTTTATCACCGATAAAAAAGGCAATAAGGAGCAGAGTGACTATGAGCACATAAAAAGGATAGTTCAACGAGAGCAATTCCTGATAATCAAAACTGATAACAAAGACAAAGAGACAAAATCCCATCAGAAAAAAGTAGCCCTGCCTGACGTATGGCGCAACCCCATAGTTATTGTGAGGAAACGATGCACTGTAGAGATTGAAGAGAGCAAGTATGCAAACCATGCAGATAAAAAGCATGAGAATCATATCAAAATGCTCAAACAACCGTCTATCCATTCTAATCATAGATCCAACCTCTTAAGGGGCGGTAGCGACTTCCGGATTTAGACTCTTTAGTCTGTCCCTGAAATATTCGCTTAGAACTGCCCTGGCAACGGGGCCTGCTCCTGATCCACCATGTAAGCCATGCTCAACCAGAACCGTTACAGCAATTTCCGGGTTCTCAGCAGGGGCAAAACAGGTAAACCATGCATGATCCCTGTATTTATAGGGAATATCTTTTTCTTTAAGATGCCGATAAACAGCAATTTTAACGACCTGAGCGGTGCCCGTTTTTCCTCCGATTCGAAGTCCTTCAATGCGAACAGACCTGGCTGTTCCACGTTTACCTTGAACGACCTCTACCATCCCTTCTCTAATTAACCGAAAATAGCGATCCCGCCCCTTTACCTCACTTATCAGTTCCGGCCTAAAACTCTCAACAATATTGCCTTCTGGATCGACAACCGTCTCCACCAACTGCGGTCTATAAACCCGGCCTCCATTTGCTAAAGTCGCTGTCAGTACGCACATCTGAAGAGGAGTCACAAGATTAAACCCCTGGCCGATCGCCACCGAGAGAGTCTCACCCTCCTGCCATTTCCCATTCCGGTATTTTTCTTTCCATTTTTTAGTCGGTGTCAAACCGCTCTTTTCATGCTCCATCTCGACACCGGTCTTTTTGCCAAGGCCTAATTTTTGTGCGTACTCTGCCAGACTATCCACTCTAACCCGTTGACCAACTTGATAAAAGTACACATCACAAGACTCAGTGATAGCCTTTTTTAAATTCACGGGACCATGCCCACTATGCTTCCAGCACCTATACGTCCTGTTACCAAATCTATAAAATCCGGGACAATAAAAGACTGTATCTTCAGTTATTACACCTTTCGCAAGTCCGGCAAATGCTGTGACCATCTTATATGTAGATCCTGGGGGATAAGTTGCCTGGATGACCTTATTTATAAGTGGATGTTTAGGATTATCAAGTAAAGCCTGCCAGTTCGTATACGAAATACCGCCGACAAATTCGTTGATTCGAATAGAGGGCGCCGAGACCGTAGCGAGTAACCGCCCGGTATTAACTTCCATGGCTACAACAGCTCCGGATTTTTCACCCGCATCCATAAAGGTCTCCGCTACCTGCTGAAGCCCCACATCTATAGTCAGCCGTATCTCTCTGCCCGGCAAGGGATCAATGGATTTTAGCAACTGCTGCTCAAAGCCTTTGGCATTAACTTCAGAGTAGTTTCTTCCTTTCTCACCGCGAAGATCACTTTCTCTCAGTCTTTCAATACCTCTCTTGCCTATAATATCGCCACCGCTGTAGATTGTCTGATCCGTTTTTGCCAGCTCCTTTTTGCTGATTGAACCCAAGTACCCCAGTGTATTTGCAGCAAGATTTTCATAATGATAGACACGTACCGGCTGCACCTCTATCCTGATTCCAGAAAAGGCATGGTTGTGGTTTTCAAGATACGCTAAAGTTTCCCAGTTGATATCTTCTTTCAGGCGAATGGGAAGGTATCTTGGAGCTCCGGAAGCCTCTCTTATTTTTTCCCACAACTCCGAAACATCTTTTTCAAGAATAGGGGCAAGCCTTTTCAATAAACCCCCGAGATCGCGGGAATCTTCGCTTATGAGGACAACATTAAAGGAGGGGCGGTTCGTGACAATCTCATTGCCATTTCGATCCAAAATGTGCCCCCTGGGCGCAATTACCTGCTGTATCCGTACCCTGTTACTATAGGCACGATTCTCATAATCTTTCCCGTAAGTGACCTGCAGGGACCACAACCGCAAAACTATAATTGTAAAGAATACAAGGATCACTATGGCTACGCCCAACAATCTTTTCTTCAATAGATCGAGCGCACCTTCGTCGCGTTCTGCTATATCATCTATTTCCTTGAAGAATAGTTTTAAGCCCATGACTCACCCAATAGCTGCAGAGATTAACGCCGTCGTCGACGAGGAGGTTTTGACTGCAAACGACGTTTTTGCATATACTCAAACAAACTGTTAAACAATAAAAAAAGAGGCACTGCTGAAATCACAATCAACGCTGTTCTCTGGGTAGCTGCGCTCCAGGACCACTCAGGCAACACTTCCGGCAGAATCAGCGAATACACAAAATAATAAAACATCTGTATGAGAAAATAACTACCTCCAAGAAGAGGAATTTGATATGTAGATTCTTTTATAGGGCTGTTGTTGGTTAATACCTTCAGAGCGGTAAAAGTCAAAAGGCACAGCAGAGGATAAAATCCGAGATGGATCCCGGCGACAACATCCATCACCCATCCCAGCGCAAAAGCCAGAATAATCCCCGGAATCCAGGCAAAACGATAACCTGCAAACGCCACAAGAATAAAAACAAAATCAGGCCTCCCTGTCCACAATGGAAAAAATTGGAGCAGTGTGGTTTGGGCTACGATCAGTGCAATCCCAAGTACCCAAAACGAAAATAATAGCATCCGTTATGATCACCTCTCAGTAGACAGAGACATATCTCTCAAAGTCTTCTTCCTGTCAGTTGGATCGATAAAAACATACTCTAATTTCTGAAAATCCACATCAGGTGTGACCTCTATTTCTTGAAACATTCCTCTTCTTTTTTTATGCACTACTGACACCTTACCAAGAGGAATACCTGTGGGAAAAACACCACCTATGCCGGCTGTGACAATGTGATCACCGACACTCACATCTACATTTTTCTGGACATAATGGAGCACATAGCCTTTCTCTCCGGCACCCTTTAAGATGCCGCGGATACGGTTTTTCTGTATCATTGCATCTATAGCACTGCTCGGGGCATTGGCCAGTAAGATTTTGCAATAATTTTTCCCCGTGTGAATCACCTGCCCCACGACGCCGCTAGGAGTAAGAGCTATCATTCCCTCCAGGACATCATCACTCTCCCCGCGATCGACCACGATTGTCTGATACCAATAAGCCGGCTCTTTCCCAACAACTCGGGCCACAAGAGGATCAAAATCCTGCCTCTCCTTAAATTTCAGAAGCTCCTCAAGATGAAGGTAAGAACTGAATCCCTCTCTGTACTCTCCCAGCTCCGCTAGATACTTGTCTACAAGAGCCTGCAACCGTTTGTTGTCCATTCGTACATTCCACAGCGCAACATAGTCATCTTTAAGTGCAAATATTCCTGTGGTGGCTTTGGTAACTGTGCTTTGCAGGGGGCCAATGAAATCGAGAGTCAGTTGATGCGGCGTCCCGAAAGTTCCTCCAAACATTGACCCGAGAAGCAGCAGTCCGACAATAAACAGAACAGATACAAGCAGAGAAATTCTTAAGGTAGCAAGAAAAGAACTCCTCACAATGTTTTTGGGCTTTTTTCTCACAGATCACTGCTGTTCAAAAAAGAACGTAAATGGTCAGCTATTATCCGCTGACCGAATTTATTACCTGTAATCAACCAAAGGTTTGTCTAAGAAAAAATTTGGCAATCGCCGGAACTCGACATCAAACCATTTGCGTTGATCGGCTAATCGATAGTTACTTCACGTAGAATATCAAGATTATCAAGAGCCTTCCCCGAGCCAAGAACCACAGAGGACAAAGGATCTTCCGCGACAATTATTGGCATTCCGGTTGCTTCCTTGAGACATTTATCAAGATTTTTCAACAATGCCCCGCCGCCGGTCAGTACGATTCCATTATCAACTATATCAGCTGCAAGTTCAGGCGGAGTAATTTCCAACGCAACTCGCACAGCCTCAACAATAACGTCAATCTGCTCCCCTATTGCGGATTGAATCTCTTCTGCTGAAATCTGAAGAGTTTTCGGCACACCTGAGACAAGATCTCGCCCCTTAATGTCCATCATTTCATAAGGCTCTTCCGGCATCACGTTACCGATTGTGGTTTTTATCAACTCCGCAGTCCTCTCCCCTATTGCCAGATTGTGTTTACGCTTAATATACTGGAGAATTGATTCATCCATCTTATCCCCTGCAACCCGGACCGACTTCGCATAAACGATACCAGCAAGTGAAATGACAGCCACTTCTGTTGTACCGCCACCAATATCAATAATCATATTGGCGGTTGGTTCGGTGATAGGCAATCCTGCACCAATCGCCGCAGCCATCGGCTCCTCAATCAAATACACCTCTCTTGCTCCTGCCGATTCCGCTGATTCTTTAACAGCCCTCTTTTCCACTTGAGTAATACCGGATGGAACAGAAATAATAATCCGGGGATGAACCAGAGTTCTCCTGTTGTGAACCTTGTTAATAAAGTACCGGAGCATCGCTTCTGTCACCTCAAAGTCCGCAATGACCCCATCTTTGATTGGCCGAATAGCAGTGATATTTCCCGGTGTTTTCCCCAGCATCATTTTCGCTTCCTGGCCTACTGCCAAGACCTTGTGCCCACGTTTGTCCTGCCGAACCGCGACAACAGAGGGTTCCCTGAGTACGATTCCTTTGCCCTTTACATAAAGAACACAATTTGCCGTTCCCAAATCAATTGCCAAATCGTTTGAGAGCCAGCCAAACAAAAAATTTAATGGTGAGTACATACGTTTTCCCTTAAAGTAAAAGCACTATATGAGTGTATTATTGTGTATCATTCGCCGACCTTTTCAAATAAAATACTAGCACCCCACAAGAGGGTATAAGTACCATGGTGATATATCTAACAACATAATTTCAAAAAACACTCCTCGGTTCCTTGTTTTTTATTACAGAAGATCAGGCGTAAGGAACTAAACTGCCTAGCAGCCGATGAAAACTTTCCCTTACCTGGAACGTTACTCGAGTGGAAAAGTGTCCATTCAGGACTGCTTTAATGTCCTCTGGGATACATTGAAACAGTTAAAATCGTCCATGTTCTGTTGCCAAAAAAGATTCTCCACAGAACCCCGAAACATACCAAACCTGTTTTTTATTGGCAACAAATATGCTCATAACAACAAAAGATTATCGGAATGCTGTTGACACATAGATTAAACCTTGGTAATCATACCCGAGTTTTTTACTAAGAATTGACTTTCGGGGCTATAGCTCAGCTGGGAGAGCGCTTGACTGGCAGTCAAGAGGTCGTCGGTTCGATCCCGACTAGCTCCACCAGATATATTAGGCACTTACGGTTCTCGCTGTAAGTGCTTTTTTGTTTCAAGGTGCCATTGAGGTGCCATTGTGCCTTGTTTTTGTCACGGACGACCACCTTCCCTCGCCCACTATTTGAAAGGCTTTAAGTGATCCTTTCATACCATGCTCAAACACCTGTCTGCTTATCGTCATTCACCTCTTCCCAGCCATCACTAACGCCCTCACCGACAAAGTGATTAACATTGCAAACGGACCCACCTTTATCATCCTTGATCTTCCAAGAAACAGCAAGCGACTTACCCACGAAGAAATCACGGGAGATTAATGAGATCCAAAACCAGAAGGCAAACGTAGTCTCTTAACAGGAAAAACAACATGCCAACACCCGATCAATGCAAGGCATCATACCACTGCGGTATAGGCTCCCTACTGACAGC
>CAXMTO010000067.1:0-6297 GCA_964196355.1 uncultured Myxococcota bacterium | reverse complement strand
CGTCATCTGGTGCTGAAACCCCATGAGATAACAGGAACCACCGCGTTTATCGTCAAAGACACAGGCAAAGGTGGGCAGCTGGTCGCCGATATTGATGGACAGATATCCCCCGTACACCAACAACCCGAAAGCAACTAGCTGAAAATAGAAACGGAACCTGTTGATGTCTGAATTGTTGAGAAATTTACGTATGCTACTCATCAAAAACAACTGTCTTTTTAGGTTTTCTACGTTTCAACCGATACTGAAAAATCCCCAAGCCGCTGCCCAGGAAACCAAGAGATCCGACCAGGAGGCCATAGCTATAGGAATTGTAATCATCACTGGCTGGGACATATTTCCAGGAAAGGCTGGTGATATATTGAGTCTTATCAAAAGCATTACCTTTGTAACTTGAAGCCCCTTCCTCTGTGAATTCTGCAGTCAAGGCAAGCTTGCCAAGCTCGGTGCGTTTGAACAGCTGCCAGGTTGCCGGATAATAATCCCGGATCAGCTGCGCACGGGCTATGCCGTCAACATCGGTTTTTTTCCGGATGGTCCAGCCTTTTTCAGTGGTGATTGTGACTGTGGCACCGGCAACAGGTTTGCCGTATGAAAAAACATGGATCACAAGTTCATCGCCGGAGTGTAAAGCATTATGGAAATTACCGTCCCAAAGGTTATCTACCACTATATCCAAAGGAGCAGATTCAAGGCAGCTTGCTTTCAGCCGCTCAGGGTCATTACGATAATCATGCCCCCAGCCGCAGCTATGATGGATGGTAAGCCATTTGGCAGTCCGTACTTCCAGGACACCGTCCTTGACCTGTTGATCAACGACATAAATATTATTAGGGCCGTGCATGGGCCCGTCATCCATATCCATCTTGAAACTGAATACATTGGTGTGACAGGTCTCAACAGCAAGATCTGCTGCCGTACCATCTGCCTGCAGCATCTTGACCCAGGCATCCGGCAGGAGCTGCTCGGGTAGAATCTGGTAGGTTCGTACCGGTATAGGCCGATGCTCGGACTCGAATCTCCCTGAACTGCCACCATGTCCTGCATGGCCTCCCCCGGAACCTGAAGGGTTGCCGCCGGGCCGCCCTGACTGCTTTTTTGCCTGCACGGGCTGCTCGCTCTGCTGCGCTGAACTTTCTCCGTGTCCTTCCGGATGCTGGGACTGCCCGGACGGTTGCCCGGACTGTTTTCTCTCTACCTTGGCAGGTGCAATCCAGATCGCATCTGTTTTTGCCATTGAGAGATCAGGACAAAGACCCAGCAGCAAAAAAAGAGAGAGGCAGGTTACAAAACTCCCTGCGGTATATGCCCGTATCCTGTACATTAACTACCCCATTTATAGGAAAGCCCGACAAAGAAGGATCTCGGCGAACCGGAATAGTAGGTATCACCGTCAGTGCTGCCCCAGCTTACATAACTTGCATATTTTTCGTCGGTCAGGTTCTTGACATGGGCCCAGAATGACCATTCCCGCCAGTCATAGTTACCCCGCAGGTTCCAGAGAGTCGGCCTGGAGTAGGAAATAGTATTGGCATCGTTAACATACTGGGAACTGATATCATCCACCTCGAGCTCCAGTTCCAGACCGTTTATGGGGTAAACCGCCAGTCTGGCGTTTAGATGGTGATCAGGAGAACGTGGTAGTGTGTTGCCGGAATAATCGCTAATGCCCACTGCAAATGTCTCATATTTGTTACGGGCATAAGTATAGGAAGCAGCTAAGGAGAATTTCTCATGGGGCCGCAAAACTAAAACTGTCTCAGCGCCGCGATGCGAAGTTTCACCGGCATTAACATAAGGATCCCGTGAAGTATATCCTGTTCCAACAATCTTATCTTCTATCTCCATTGAATAGACGGAGACATCAAAATCCAGCTTGCGGTTCCAGAATGAAGTCCGCAGACCGATTTCATAATTTGTTGCCTTTTCAGCATTCAGATCGGGGTTGGCACCGCCTGCTGTGAGAAGCTGACTTGTGGTCGGCACCACGAATCCATTGGAATAACTAAGAAAACTGTTGATATTTGAGGAAATATCATAGGTCAGGCCGACCTTGGGGGTAAACTCTGAGAAATCCTTGTCACCACTCTCGCCAGGGTCCAGTTTGTCATCAACCTCGTAGGTAACCGAATCATACCGGGCCCCGAAAGTGATGCGCAGAGGATCAAGAGGTGATGTTTCCAGCTGCAGATATGGGGCAGCAACCTTGGTCGTTATATCATAGGATTTGCTGAGGTCCCCCACTGTATATGAAACATATTTGTTAGTGGTAGAATCCCAATCAAGAATAAGATTATAGGTATCTGTCTCCGTGTTGTCCTTTTCAGTGTCAACGCCTGCAATGATTCTGCTGCGCCACGGCTTGAAATCATGGCTGTAGAGCAACTGAAGATTGGCATCCAACCCTTCAATTTGATTGAGCCGGCCCTGATGAACACCCCCCCTCACACTGATGCCATAGTTAGGAATTACCTCAGAATCCATGTCACGCACTGCAAAAACAGCCTTGAATTCAGAAGTATCAAAGAAGTGATTATAGATCAGTGTCGGGGTAATTTTATCCATCGTGGTATTGGCAAAGGTGTGATAACTGTGTCGCCAGTTTGCATCAAAATCCTCTTTCTCGAGAGAACCGCTTAAATCATGATCCAGATTTACATAATCAAGGTTAAAACCAAGCAGAGAAACATCAGTGGGGGCATACTGCAGTTTAACGCTGCCAACCGCTTTGTCATAGGATGAGTTTTCACGCCAGTTTCTAGCATTGGCATAGTTGACATCAAAATTAAAGCTGAACTTTTCACCGGCTTTGCTGCCGAAAACTCCACCCCGATACTGATCATACTCTCCATACTCACCCCAGATATCAACCTGCGGCTCAGGAGAAGGATCTTTTGTGATGATGTTGACAATGCCGCCTATGGCATTGGATCCATACAGGGCCGATGCTGGGCCCTTGATAACTTCAATGCGCTTGATATTCCTGACATTGATCCCCCGCATCTGGCTGCTGCTGCCAGAGCCATAGCTTGAGGTAGGAATTCCGTTAACAAGAATAATGGTATATGGATTGGTAAAATGGGTCGGCACTCTAATGGAAGTGAGTTCATTTTCACCGCCGAAGTCATTGGTATAGGTACCCGGTATGCGGTTCAGCACGTCTGCAGGATTGCGGAGTTTAATTGTTTCCAGTTCTTTTTCTTTAACAATGTTTGTTGTAACAGGGACATCTTTAACCTTTTCTTCGACCCTGGAAGCACTGACCACCACCTCATCAAGTTCCTGGTTAACAGTTTGGAGTTCCTCGGCCTGACAGACCGAAACCATCAAAAAAAACAAAATAATTACAATATGCATCTTCTCTTCCTGAAATGTTTACGTTAGTCGCTTGATATCGCCTAACAAATTCATTGATAACCACAAGGTGGCACTCCACAAAGTGGCAGTCATACAGTGAAGGGGAAGATACCAGAAAAAAAAGGCCTGACAATGAGGCAAATTGTCGCACCATATACAAAAGTGCATAAAGGCGTTAATATTATTCAGAATTATTTTTTAAGTATTCTTTTTACAAAATACTCCTGCAATAATTATCACTTGAGGCCACAAGGGCCACATCTCTTTACATTTAAGGATGTTTTTATGCAATTGCCGTAAAGCACGATACTGCCACTGACCCCTTCTTCTCAGCAACCAAACTGGCTTCACCCAAAACCTAACAGTTGATATGCAAAATTATCTATTACACTAATATTTAATTTTACATATATAATTGGGGCTTTTTCTGAATTTCAATGGAATATGTAGTATTTTAGATAAATTAGAAAATGAGGTGAAGTACAATGATGTTTAGAAGTTTGCTTAGGCGCGCAGTATCACGAAACAATAAGGTTAATATTTGGTCGATCGCAGTTCTCCTGGTTTTAGTTTCATTTCTTGTTTCATGCTCCAAGAACTCTGATCTTTCCGCCGATACTAACCCAGAATCCAATGCGATCAATGGTTATGACCCGGTTGCCTATTTTACAGAGTCAAAGCCGGTTCCGGGTAATGAAAATTTCTTCTATGTTCGGAATAGCTCCAAGTGGTTTTTTTCCAGCAAAGACAACATGGAACTTTTCATGAAAAATCCGGCACAATATATGCCCCAGTATAACGGCTACTGTGCATTTGCCTTACGCCGTAACGATTATATTAACGGAAACCCGGCAGCCTGGGCTATTGTTGATGAAAAACTCTATCTAACCTATAACCTCAACATCAAAAATTCCTGGCTCCAGGATAAGGAATACTATATCTCTAAAGCAGACAGTAACTGGAAGAACAACAAATTGAGCAAAAATTGAAGATAGCAGTTTCTGCTATACTCTTCTTTCCTTCCAATTGCAGTATCTGAAAGTATTACTCATGCATTATTCAAACGATTTTTGGAAACGATTCATGTCAGGCATATTGCATCGCCTTACCCGGTCAATTACCGGGAAACTGGTAATTGTCATCAGTCTTTTTACCATTCTTGGGACTTCTCTTTCCCTGTTCACAACAATCCGGGCAGAAAAGAAGAACTCCATGGCTGATGCCCTCACATATATTACCTCCTTTTCAGATCTCATGCGTAAATCCATTCGTCATGACATGATGAATGTCAGCCCTGAGGACATCCAAAAAACACTGGAATTCTTCGGCACCTCAGACTCCATCGAAAATGTGCGAGTCCTTGACCACACTGGACGTATTTCGTATGCATCTTTTCAAGGAGAGGTGGGAAGCTTTGTTTCAAAGGGTTCATCCCACTGCACAGGATGTCATGCTGGCGACACCACTCCACTTCCCGCACTTGAGATCGATAAGCGCTGGTCAATTGCTGAGAATCCGGACAATACAAGGACCATTACATTTGCTGAACCAATTTATAATGAATCTGACTGCCATACGGCAGAGTGTCATGCCCATGGGAGTGAAAATAAAGTTCTCGGTATTCTGCTCACAGATTTCTCCTTACAGACTATTGATACCAGAATTGAAAAACAGGTTGCCCAGATTTCTCTCTTCATAATCCTTGTCGTGGTAATCATTGCAGCAATCCTCTGCATTATCCTCTGGAGTATAGTGCTAAAACCTTTAATCCGCCTTACTGGCGGTATGCAGAGGGTATCTTCAGGCGATATTTCTCAGAAGGTCAACATTCAATCAGACGATGAGATCGGCAGACTTGCTTCCACCTTCAACACCATGACCGATGAACTGACGATTGCCCGCCAGAGGATGGAAGAATGGACCCAGACACTTGAGGAAGAGGTCTATAAACAGACCCGGGTAATAAAACAGACCCAGGACAAGCTTATCCAGGCGGAAAAGATGGCTGCCCTGGGAAGGGTTACAGCAGATATTGCTCATGAGATTCGCAACCCACTCACCGCACTTGGTGGCTTTGGCCGGAGATTACTGAAAAGTGCAACCAGTAAAAATCAGAAAAAATACGCAGAGGTCATAGTTTCTGAATCAGATCGGCTTGAACAGGTGCTGAAGGATGTACTTATCTATTCCAGAAATGTCCGGACTGATTTTGAAAAAGATTCTGTCAACGGAATTATTGCAAAATCCATTGATCTTTACCAGAATATCTGCGAGGAGCAAACAATTGCTGTCAAAGCTCAATACAATACTGACCTTCCTGTATTGTTACAAAAGGATCAGGTGCAGCAAGCAGCCAACAATCTGATAACCAATGCCATAGACGCAATGTCTGACGGCGGCACTCTGACTATATCTACTGAGCTTGAAAAGGCAAACCATATTGAATACGTCGCTGTAAATGTTCAAGACACCGGAAAAGGGATACCTGCTGATAAGCTTCCCCTGGTTTTTGAACCTTTTTTCACAACCAAAAGAATTGGTCAGGGTACCGGCCTGGGCCTTTCCATCTGCAAAAAAATCGTTGAGGAGCATGGTGGGTTTATCAAGGCTAAAAATGGTACCGGTCTGACGATCAGCATGTTTTTCCCTTATCAAAACGGTGAAAAATCACAAAACAAACCATGCTGGGAACACATGCAGTGCAAGCAGGATGTAAATCATGATGAGAGTTGCCCTGCCTATCCACATTTCGGCAGAGTATGCTGGGCGGTTGCAGGTACATTCTGTGCCGGAAAGATCCAGGGCACCTATGCCCAGAAAATCCATGACTGTCACAGATGCGGATACTACCGTATGGCGCAGACTGCACATTAACTATTCTTTATGGAACCCTTTACAGAACAATTCATTTACATTTATTTTATGATCTGATATGAATGG
>CAXMTO010000066.1:0-6461 GCA_964196355.1 uncultured Myxococcota bacterium | reverse complement strand
AGTGGCTGCTTGACATCTTTGTTGTTCTGATTGGGATTTCTGACAATCTCATCAACTGCAACAAAAGAAGTGAAGGAAGTCAGCAGGTTGTACTTCAAACCAAGCGAAATCATATCCTCTTTTCCCCGGCTATTTTTTTGGCTGGTACTGTAGTCAGAGATGCGGGAAATCCGTGACCGTGCCCAGAGATAATTAAGGGCTCCTGATGTACTTTTTGATTCAAGCATATTCTCGACGGCAAATTCTTTCCGAAACACGCCCTCGCCGTTTTTGCCGGAAATAGAAACCGTCCCTGAGTGATTGCCTCGCCATTTACCAAGTACGATGACAGGGCGATCTGCGAAAAGATCTGGTACTGAAGGGGGCTCGATATCGTATACATCCAGGCCGTCGAAATTGACCTCGATATCTGTTAGTACCGGGCTTGATATATATTGCACAAACTTCTGTGCAGCAGATTTAGCCTCACCAGCCATGGTTACGATAAAGGGTTCTCCCTGGCCAGATTTTGCCATTCCTTCTACCAGATAGCGATTTACGCTGCTGCCGATCCCAAAAGTAAAGACATTAGTGTGCTCCAGATTTTGTTGTATAACCTCGAACACATCATGTTCTGCTTGGACGTATCCGTCGGTGACCACAACCATGGTTCTTGATACGCCTTCCTGTTTTGGCAGCGCCATTGCACGATTCATCGCCTTCAACAACTCAGTTCCCCCTCCGCCTCTGCTATTTTCAATCATTTCAATTGCCTGCTCTATCTGGGCAGGTGTTGCAGGGACCGGAGATTTGGACATGACCTCAGAGCCTCCGGCAAAAAGCATCACATTAAACGTGTCGATTGGAAGCAGGCCGCCAAGCAAATCTTTCAGAAGTAGTTTAGCAGTATCAAGTGGATATCCTTCCATGGAACCGGAGACATCAATTACGAACAAATATTCTCTTGCCGGGACAGACTTCTGCTCTACCCGCTTGGGTGGCTGGGCCATGAGCAGGAAAAAATTCTCGTCCTCTCCCTGCTGCAGAATCAAACCAGATGAAATTTGCTTACCAGACAATCGATACTGAAGAATAAAGTCACGATTCCCACCAAATCCATCTTGTTTGGAGAGCTCAATGCCTGCTTGTGATTTATCTTTGAAATCGACGTTTATATCATGGGTTGTGCAATTGATCTCCTGAATGGGCATACCGGCAGCAAGAGAGGCCGAAAGATTAAACTCAGTGCGCTGGGAAGTTCCCACCTTAAGATAGGGGTTCTGAACCCAGAGGTCGTCGCTTGAAGCCTCTGCAGTAGTCAGGGATGTATAGCGGGGCCCAACAACGGTAGGATAGACAAATTCATAGGTGCCATTTTCCGGAACAAGAAGCTCTGTGTATTTCAGTTCGACCTCAATGGTGTCACCGGGCATAATATTGGCCACCTCCATGCTGAATACGTTGGGACGTTTTTGTTCAAGAAGCGAAGCGTTTTTACCTTGTTTTTTCGCCTTCTCAAAGGTTTTTCGAGCTTCCTTCTTTTCCTTAATCTTGGCTCTTATCACCCGGTTGCCAATGGTCATTTTCATCCCATGTACTGCGGCCCTGGTTGAACCTGGAAAAATATATTTGCCATTAATCGGAACCGCGCCCATGTTTGAATAGACCTGTCGGACGGTAACTGCGGCAATGACCCCGGTAATGAAGACATCGACGTTCGTATCTTTTAACGGAAAATTCTCAAGCGATGACTCACCGCCCTCGACCCAAAAGTATGGTGAGATTGATTCATCATTGACTGGTTCTCCATATGATACGGCGGCCAGCTTGATCGATGCCAAAATGACGCAGACGAATATGACAAAAAAATGTTTCATGGGTCCCCCCTGGTTTAATTGAGATGTCCAACGCTATAGTGATGATCTGAAAGAGAAGCTGCTTATATCAGTTGTGAAGACGATGATGTGTCCGTGATCGGGGTTTCAGCGAACGAAAATCACGATTCCGATACATGGTCATAATAGACCCATCCTTTGTACAGACGACCTGCACCCCGTTCAGACCGTTAAGGTTGATGCCCTGATTTTCGTAGTGATTGATTTCTTTTCGTCCAATCGCATAAATGGCTGCTCCACGGGTGTGGCTGACTCTTCCAAACGACAGCACCTTATTGATTTTTTCTGATGAAAATCCGCGTGCCCCCATACGTTCCCATGCATGTAGGGTGAGTCGAAAATTGTTAGTGATTTTGATGGTTCGGTGGATGGTGGTCATGTTCATGTCAAACCCTCCTGTGATTTTTGCCTGGCCATTCAGCAGCATCTACAATTTTACTCTTCAATGCTTGACAGGATAGGTCATGAAAATGACAAACCGATGATCCAATAATGACTTTTCATTGAGGAAAAATGACAGATCATGACAATTGTGTTGAGTGGCTGGTCTTTAATGATATTGTGTGGTAACTGATGCAGCTACACATCAAGTCTTAACCGAACGATTAAAGAATATGAAATACCGTATCACTCTTGTAGAAGACGATCCCCAATTGCAGGCAAATTATGTCCAGGCGCTGAAGCGTGAGGGATATGAAATCGATGCCTATGGAAGCAGAAAAGAAGCCGTTGCAGCTTTTAACGAACGTTTGCCGGATCTGGCCATTTTAGACGTGATGCTCGGGGATGAGATGGATGCAGGTTTTGAACTCTGCAGACATTTACGTTCACTGTCGCCTGTTATACCGATTATCTTTCTAACAGCACGAAACTCGGACATAGACAAGGTATCTGGACTGAGGCTGGGAGCTTGGGATTACTTGACCAAAGACGTCACAACCCTTGATTTTCTGCCGGCGCGAATCTCAGCCATGTTCCGAACTGTTGAAATAATCCGATCCGGTGACAACACTAACAAAAAAGTCATAGAACATGACAACTTACGTATTGATGAAGATCGCAAAGAGGTCTTCTGGCAGGAGCAACCTGTAATATTGACGCTGACCGAATTTTGGATTCTACTATCTCTGGCCAGACGGCCGGGAAATGTGAAAACTCATGATCAGCTTATGGAGGCGGCCAATGTGGTGGTTACCAATAATGCCATTGCTGCTCACATCCGACGGATCAGGGACAAATTCAGAGAAAATGACCCCAGTTTTGATAGCATCCGTTCGGAATACGGGATGGGTTACCGTTGGTATTGTGTCTAAGAAATGCGTATTACACTTCGAGTCAAACTTGCCCTGATTTCCCTGTTGCTCCTCTTTATACCGCTGCTTGGCATGAGGCTGAACAGCAGTTTGAAAGATAGTCTTATTGCAAGTCAGGAAGACGCTCTTAATCTCACTGCTCTAGCTGTTTCGGCAGCCCTGAATAACAGGGCAGATCTTTTTAGCCGTGAAAGGTTTCACTCCCTACAACAAGATCGAGATCTGTACTTGTTTCAGTTGTCTACTCCGATTCAGTTAAATGGAAAGATTGACGATTGGTTGCCGGAGTTTAATGAGGCGGGGACCTTTGGCAACGAACACTTGCTCACCGAAAGCCCTGAGCATACCCCTGAAAATCTAAGCTTCCGTCATCTCGCTGGAATGAGAGGGCAATATTTATATGCGCTTTTTGACATCCAGGATGACAAGGTAACCTACCGGGACAAGGAGACGCTGCGTCTTGACCGATCAGATCATCTACAAATCACTATTGAAGACGACAACGGGCAGCGAAAGTACATTGTCTCTGGTTATGATGCCGGCTGGGTATTGGGGTTTCTCATTCCTGATAATCCCTCTTTATTCCCGAAAATTGAAAAACGTATCCACGGTAGATGGGAGCAGACCGATAAAGGTTATATGCTGGAGCTCCGCATGCACTCTGAGGTACTTGGCAGCAAGCTTGCCTTTGCCGTTGCCGATGTGGATGACCCAGAGACTGGCCAGATAAGTGCCCTGATCGGCACTGCTAAATTGCAAGAGGACGAGGAACCAGGCTGGCTGCTTACCACCTCAACTGCCATCGAGGAAATTTTAGAGTTACTCGACCGCCCTCATGCACGAATACGGGTTGTTGATCAGAATCAGCGTATCAGAGCAGAGGTAGGGGGCCTGCGTGAAAGCGGTGATCAACTGCCAGCTTCAGGCCAGGCTATTGATGAGGTAACGACATTTGTGCATGGTATATTGCAGCCTCTCTATCGGCTCTTTACCTCACCATTCACAACAGATATTGAAGAGTCTTTATCTCAACCAACCGAGATTAACCTGAAGGGAATCAAGATGGGATTTGCTGGCGAAAGCTCCATCGAGCGATATCCGATGCAAGACGGTCTTGTCGATGTAATGGCTGCATTTACACCGGTATTTGATAAAGATGAAGTCATTGCTGTTGTGTTAGTCGAGCAGACGACCAACTCTATTCTTTCGTTGAGCAACCAGTTAATTGAGGAAATAATTTCTTTTTCTGTTGTAGCTTTTCTGGTAGGTGGTGGCGCACTTTTTATTTTTGCCTATGTCGTTTCTGCAAGAATTAGGAAATTACGCAACCAGGCAGGAGCTTCAATCACAGAGGATGGTCAGGTAATCAATGCAGTTAACGTATCTGACAGTAAAGATGAGATTGGAGATTTGGGGCGAACCCTGAAGTCAATGTTGATTCAGCTTCAGGAGCAAATCGACTATCGTGAAAAGATGGCTGATAATTTAGAGCATGAGATGCGAACTCCGTTAGCCGGTGTTGCTGCCTCACTTAAAAATATTGAGGAAGAACTCGATGATCAGCCTCCCCAACTTCTTGAGTATCTCGATGGTGCAAAGCACAACACACAACGATTGCATGAACTTTTGACCTCCATACGAGAGGCGACAACTCTCAAAGACTCACTTACCCATGAAAGTATGGAGATATTTAATTTTGATGAGGCGTTGACTAGGTGGCTTGATGCTGTTTGGCGAAAAGCCTTTCCTGATGTTGATTTTATATTTAATTCAACGGGTCAGGCAATCAACATCAAGGGGGATCCCGTTCGGCTTCATCAGGCTCTTGATAAGTTAGTTGAAAATGCAGTTTCCTATCACACACTTGGTACGCAGATAGAACTGAATCTGATCAAACATGAAACATCCATCTCATTGCAGGTCATTAATCAAGGGGAAACGATTGACCGGGCAATGCAACAGCAAATATTCAACTACATGTTTTCCAGCCGTGTATCAAAAGAAAGCCATCCTCATTTGGGCTTGGGGCTCTATATTACCAAAACCATTTTTAAACACCATGGCGGTAATATAGCGGTAGATAATCTGGAGGACGGGCGCGAGGGCGTCGTCTTTACAGCTCGATTACCTTTGTAATAATTTTCTGATTACGTATGAAACTCAGCCACATTTAGTAGGGACTCACTCTGTGATACTCCTGGGATGTTATCTTAACGGCCCCTGCCTAGCAGGACTTCCGACTTTAAGCCCGGAGTACACCGAGTGTTAAATCACTCCTGTATTCCGGGCTTTTTTTTGGCAATTAAAATGGCGACACCGACAGTTACTACAAAGAATTTTCAGACCATCTGGGATTGTGAGTCAGTTGCCGGAGCGGTTAGCAATAAGCCTGTGCTGGAGAGTGAAATCAAGAATCAAGGCAGTCACTCGGTCGGGTTTACGATGACAACTGCTATACGAAATTTAAAAGTTATCTCAAAAACCTAGCAATATGAAACGGTGTTTTTAGCCTTTAGGAAATCCACGATACCCTGACAAGGAAAAAAATTTTTCGTATCCCAGATGGTTTTAGAACATTTCGGATAAGGCCCCTCCCCTGCCTACTCCAATCATAGAGTAGGAAAACTGTCACTAGCTCCTTGACTGAGACTGACAAAGAGAGTTTAGTATTAGCATCATGAACTTATCTAAATCTTTCATAAAATCAGTAGTACATGATTTAGCAACAAAAACTGGCAATACTCCAGGTAATCAAATTCTCGGAATTGGTGGAAGTCCCCGTAAAAATGGAAACTCAGATGTGTTGCTGAATCAGATACTTGAAAGCGTAAAAAAGCAGGGAATTGCCACATCTGCGGCTCATTTGCGAGATATAACATTTCAAGGGTGTATAGGATGCGAGAAGTGCAGGAATGATAAAATATGCACTGGGATGTTAGATGGAATGTCCTTGATCTATCCAAAGATACTATCATCGAAAGGATTGGTATTGGTCTGTCCTACACATAATTACAACATCACCTCTTGGATGAAGGCGTTTATCGATCGTCTCTACTGTTTCTACGACTTCACAAATGATCGCCCCAGAGACTGGAGCAGTCAGTTGGCAGATCAAAGCAGAAAGGCTGTTGTTGTGGCTGTTTGTGAACAGGAGAACAAGGAGGACATGGGTTTCACGCTGGAGGCAATGAAAAGACCGATTGAGGCCTTAGGTTACAACGTGATAGGTGAGCTTGCTGTTTTTAGGGTTTTTGATAAAGGCAAGGTGAAAGAA
>CAXMTO010000065.1:0-3700 GCA_964196355.1 uncultured Myxococcota bacterium | reverse complement strand
GCAAGTAACTGTTTGCTTCCTCATCATTTACCCAGGTATTACCGTTAAGTACATAGCGGAATGGATAGGAATTTCCGGCCTGTAGAGAGAGGGTGACAGAAAAACTGCCGTTTTTCAGTTTTTTCATGGTATTTTCCTGTAATGACCAGCTATTGAACTTTCCGGCAAGTGCAGCGGTTTCAGCATTTTCAGGATTATTGTACTTGAAGGTAACACGGCAGATTTTACCTGTTTTTGAGTAACTTGTTCTAAGCATGGTATTCTCTTAAATATATGTTTTATGGTATTGGAAGTAGACCAATGGTCCTTTCATTTCAATTGATATATGTTGCACAGAAAGAGGTAAAACAAGTAGTCAGATGGGTCAATGCCACAGTGAATAATTAGTAAAATATAAATGAGATAATGGGTGTTTAGAGTACCAACTGAAAGATACCTAATAGAATGTGTTTTCAGATAATATTGATGGTCTGGAAACATCTTTCATTTCGACATGCTCTATTTTTCCCTGAGTTTCTTTGAGCATTATCGAGTGAAACTTAACAGGAAACACCTTTCGTTTAAGTATAATGCAACATTGATGAGCTTCGTTCTGGCAATGTTAAGTTCAGTGATCAGTCGTTGAGATTATGTTATCAGGAAAAATCTCAGCTTACGTACCTACCATGACACTGATATGAGGTTGGCAGTGTAAATCTTTATAGCAAACAGCCTTCTTAGCACTGATATTCAAGAAAATTCTGGCCGATCTTAATCAAATATTTTTTACAAATTATGGAATAGTTGGGAAAATGTTTTTTCCGAATCGGCTAAATTGAGAGTATATTTCAAAGACTCAGCTTTTGTATTTCCAGCAGTAAGAACTCCGGTATAGTCAAACCCTCTGTTACGCTTCTAAGGCGATTATTTAATCGACTGGCCCCAGGAAAACGTGCTCCTTCAATGCTCTTATAGATTCCAGCCAGAGTGGCCATCCTTTCTTTGAAGCCACCATTCGAAAGAGCCTGTGGATCAATAGTCAGTATGACCTGGCCAAGATCAGGTGGGGCACCTTCTGCATCAAACAAGTTACTTGCTTCCATTCCAAGGGCTGCTCCCGCAAGACATGCCGACATTACCTCTACCAGGAGCGCAAGGGCAGCACCTTTAGCGCCACCAACTGGCATCATCGAGCCCTGGATCGCATTCTCTGGGTCAGTTGTAGGTTTGCCATTTCTATCAAGTGCCTAACCTTCCGGAATTGATGAACCGGCTTTGCGAGCTAAAAAAATTTTACCCCGGGCTACAGTGCTCAGGGCCATATCAATAACTAATGGCTCATGATCTGTTGGTGCAGCAAAAGCAATAGGGTTTGTGCCGAGAACTTTCTCTTTAGCTCCGTGGGGTGCCATCGCTTTCGGAGAGTTACCAAAAATAAATGCAACCAAACCTTTTGCAGCCAGGTCTTCGCAGTGGTGGCCTGCAACACCAAAATGGTGTGAGTGGTAGATCGCTGCGGCTGCAAGCCCGGTTTTTTGGGCACGCAGCTCCAGTTCTGGTAAGGCAAGCTTAATCGCAGGGTATGCAAAGCCAAAGTTAGCATCAATCCTAAATAAACCCGGTTTTACGTCCTCCAAAACCGGGAGTGCCTGTCCCTTTACTTTACCTGTTCGTACCTGTGCCGCGTAGGAAGGTATTCTTGATATTCCATGTCCCTTTTGACAGATTTCCTGGGCTTCATCTGTGGTGATTGTAATGTTTTTGATAATGACAATGGCTGTGCGCGTAAAGTTTTAATATGTAGAGTCTGACCAATGCTTTTTTGCTTGTTTTGGTCAATCATTATAGCCTCGGTATGATTCTGATTGTATCTTGAGTTTTTTCAAGCGATACTGGAGGGTGGAGCGGGGGATTCCAAGAAGATTGGCTGCGCCCTTTTTCCCGCCAATAATGCCTTTGGTCGTTGTTAATGCTTTAATTATATGGGTACGCTCAGCCTGGTTCAGCGTGATAAAGCTTTTTGGTCGAATTGAGTTCGACAAGGCTACTGGAAAAGTCTCCTCAATGTCGCTTTTACCGATGCGCTCTCCCGGCCGGAGGATGATCAGTCGCTTGACCATGTTTTTCAGTTCCCGGACGTTGCCGGGCCAGTGGTACTGGCGGAGGAGTTCAAGGGCATCGTCAGTGTAAACCGAGGCCGGGCGATTCATTCGCACAGATTCCCTACCATTGATACCGTTTACCAGCAGGGGAATATCCTCCTGACGTTCACGCAATGGCGGCACATTGATGGTCACCGTTTCTATCCTGTAGAAAAGGTCCTGACGGAATTGCCCGCTCTGTACACTCTGCAGAAGATCCCTGTTGGTGGCGGCAATGATACGGGCGTCCACCATAGTAGTTGTACTCTCACCAACCCTTTCGAATCTTTTTTCCTGGAGTACTTGAAGCAGCTTAGCCTGTAAACCCATAGGAAGGTCACCAACCTCGTCGAGGAAAATAGTACCCCCATCAGCAAGTTCAAAACGACCTAGACGATGGCGGTCTGCACCGGTGAAGGCGCCTTTTGCATGGCCGAACAGTTCGCTTTCAAACAGGGAGGTGGTCAAGCCTGGACAGTTGGTTTTGACAAAGAGATTGTCACAACGGTCGCTCTTGTCATGGATCAACCGGGCAAGAAAGTCTTTTCCGGTTCCGGTTTCACCGGTGATAAGGATAGTTTCATCGGTGTCGGCCACCTGTTCAATGATATCCATCACCCGGTCCATCTGGGGCGATGCGAAGAAGAAACCATCGGTCTGGTACTCACGGCTGTTGGACATAAGGAATTGTTTTTCTTCCTGCAAATGCTGGTTTGAATGTTGGAGCGAGATGTAGGCAAGTATATTGTCCACGGCGATGGCGATCTGTTGGGATATTGCTTTGAGTATTTCGGTTAATTCCGAGATGGCTTCGGGCTTTTTACGGAAGCTGAGATGGATAGTGCCAAGGAGTCGGTCTCGGACGATCATGGGAAAAACCATGGTTGAGGTGAGTCCTGCCTTGACCAGCTCTCCTACTGAACTCAGGTCTGTATAACGGGTCAGGTCGTCAAAAATGATAGGTTGTTTGGATTTAACGACCATGCGGGCTATGGCACCGTCTGCCAGAGGTCTGGACTCGCGGGCAATGTGCCCACCTGGCTGGATACCATCGGCTGCGGCAAAGTAGGTGATAGAATGGTTTTGGGCATCATAAAGGATAACACACATCCTATCATAGGCAAAGTGATGGAGCAGTTCCTGAGATACTGCCTTGAATAGATCTTCCCTGCTTTTAAGAGTGGCTATGGCATTATTAATCTCCAGCAGAATTCTATAACGTGTCTCAGTGTTCCAGCGCATGTTCAATACCTGAATTGAAGGAGGATTTCGGAATATTGAATATAGCCATAATCTCACGGTGCCCAAAAAGCAAGCCCAATATTCGTCACTGTGCCGAATATTGGGCTTGTTTTTTGGGGCGTATAAAAGCAATATCCAAAAAAAATGTTGTTATTTCAGTTTATTGGGTTTTTTCTAGAACTGGCCCATAATTTGCATGTATAGAATTAATTTTGTAAAGGAGAGATATGAATCTGGAAATGAAATATGGTACGGGGACAGTGCTTGTCCAGATACCTGAGTCAGCAGACGGCTATGTTCTTGAACCGAACGATATGCCACCAGTGTCGTCCATCTCT
>CAXMTO010000064.1:0-4928 GCA_964196355.1 uncultured Myxococcota bacterium | reverse complement strand
CTAGGACGAGTGCTGGTATAGCAATACCAGAGATTGTACATATGAGGATAAAGCTCTTGAAACTTTTTTTAGGTTTCATGATGTTCTCCTGAAGAGTTAATGCGTTTTCAGCCGAAATGGTTGGTTTTATAATATTGGTTTGTGGCATTATCTGGGTAATTTTTAACAATTTGTCTAAAAGTTTCTTCAGCTGCTGCGTAATCACCTGTTTCGATGTAATAATTTCCTTTTATCGAGCTTGTTAAATCAGCCATACTGCAACCAGTTAAAACAGATGCAACCGCTAGGAGCTTGTCCGAGAATGCATTTCTCCCCAACTCTTCGTTATTATCTAAAAAATAATGCTCGTCATATCAATTATATGTCTGTGCTTATTTTTTATAAATGCCTCGATTTGAGAAGAACTGCTTATTCTCGGACAGGCTCCTAGGGTGATCAGATAGCGTAAAATAGTCATTTCCACTCCTTGCTTGGTAATTTTCTCTTTGCTCTGTTTTCATTTTTATAATGCTACCTTTGCACTAATTAGACCAAAATAATGAATAAATAATTAAGTTAATGTTAACAGGTTGTTAATATAGGTTTTTGTGAGGCAAGGATGTGCCATTGCGGGTGGGTCAAAAGTGTCTAAAAATTGTACAGTGGTCAACAAATGTGTCGAAGCCTTAGACGAATAGATTTGACTCTTTTTATCTCAAAAAAGTTGCATTCATTGTGTGATGCTTATTTTATAGGTTTACAGGTAGCTGAGTATAGGATCAGAATTAGTTGGTTGAACTGGTATGGATGCTGCAGTACGTAGTGGGATGCCATTCAACAATGGGGAGAATGATATGACAGTAAAAACAGTCACAATCAGTTTACTTATTTGTGCAATTGCAGGCGTTCATATTTTCTATCACGGTTCCGAGCTGGGATTTCACTTATTACATCAGCAGCTGTTTTATATTCCGCTAGTTCTCGCTAGTTTTTGGTTTGGTTTACGTATATGTGTTCCAACAGCCATATTAATAAGCCTTCTTTATGGCATTCCTATGATATTTCCAAACCATGAAGGAGGAAGTCATGTAGTTGTGGTTACACAAGTTTTCCTTTATTTACTCGTTTCACTTCTAATTGGCTGGTTATCGGACAGAGAGCGCAAACAACAAAGTAAACTGTTTCAAAATGAGAGAGCCACCGCACTTGGAAAAGCGGCTTCTGCTCTCAGTTTTGAGGTTCAAGATATCGTCAGGCAAATAGAAAGTATTCATCATCGTAAAAATGGGAGTCAAGGTAAAAAAGATGATATGGTAGCTGAAATCGATCGTTTGAAAAAACTCCTTGGGGCCTTGACCCAATTTAGTTCACCACTAGGTGATTTGACCTTGTCTCATGACTTAAATGAGCTAATACTACAGAGACTTCCAACATACCATCAAAATGCAGCAGCAAAAGGAGTAAGAGTTGTCGTCGATCTAGACAAAGGGGGGTGCCCGTCCATGGTAACGACTGAGTCTATCCCAAGAATCATTGATGCTCTGGTAGAGAATGCAATCGATTTCTCGGAGAAGGGACAATCTATAGTTTTGCGGTCGAAACGAGGTGGAGGTTCTTGCATATTTGAAGTCAGCGATTCTGGTCCTGGTGTTTCTAAAGAAAACGAAGCTAAATTATTTAGGGCTTTTTTTACTACAAAACCAGATGGTTATGGCATATCGCTCTCAGCAGGAAGTAAAGTCCTACGCGAGCTCGGGGGCGATCTTGTTTACAAACCAAATCTAAATGGCGGTGCTGTATTTGAAATGAGAATTCCCCGGGAAAGTTCGGAAGACAATATTGATGGCTATGTTAATTCTGCTCTGCCAGATTCAGGCAGTAAATGAACAAGATTTGTCTTTTCGTTCAGTGCGTACCAGTTCGACATTTCGGAGTACCCTCAAGTGTTGGGAGACGCCAGGTTGCGAAATCTCAAGCGCATTAGCCAGTTCATTGACGCTCATAGCATCGTGATGTTTTAGCAAATCAATAATCTGGAGGCGGGACATCGAACCCAATGCTTTAAACATTTCCGTTTTACTGTTTTTCATCATAGTATCCATAATCATAATGTATCCTATGTACGACAAATCCCTATCGCAGTCAAAACAATTCAGTGGATTACAGTTATGAACGCTTTTGTCGCTCTTGTACCAGTACAAAAACCCGCAACATATATTTATACTATGTATGGTACTGATTTTCTGAGTGAAATATGTGACCAAACTGAGAACAAACTATAGCGACCGTTTTCTCCACAAAAAGAAAACAGCAGGAACAACCAGTAAGGTAAGCAATACTGCACTGACCATCCCTCCAACCATTGGTGCAGCAATTCGGCTCATTACCTCAGAGCCGGTACCGGTACCGAAAAGTATCGGGAGAAGGCCAACGATGATCGCGGCAGCTGTCATCATGACTGGACGGACGCGCATGCCGGCGCCAAGCAGAACGGCTTGGGATAGTTCTTCGAGGCCAGGTCGGAAGCCTTCATTTTTTGTATCGGAAAGCATCTTGTTGTAGGCCTGGTTAAGATAAACAAGCATGATCACACCAATTTCGACAGCAACCCCTGCCAGAGCAATAAAACCGACACCAACCGCGACACTGAAATTGTACCCCTCATAATACATCAGCCAGATACTGCCGACCATCGCCAGGGGCAAGGTTCCCATAATGATAGCAACTTCCACCATATTCCGAAAATTCATATACAGTAAGATGATTATAATAATGAGTGTCAGCGGGACCACATAGGTCAATTTCTCTTTTGCCCGCAGCATGTACTCGTACTGACCCGACCAGCCCAGAGAATAGCCGGCCGGCAGTTTGATATTCTCGGAAACGACCCTCTGGGCTTCAACCACATAGCTGCCAATATCAACGCCTTCAATGTCTATAAATGTCCAGCCATTCAAACGGGCGTTTTCACTCTTTATCGCCGGCGGACCGTCTTCAACGTAGATATCAGCAACGTCTGCAAGAGATATTCGCTGTCCGGCCATAGTGACAATCGGCAGCAGGGAGAGCTGTTCCGGTGAATTTCTATAGTCCTGGGGGTAACGCAGATTCACCGGGTATCTCTCCAGCCCTTCGATAGTCTGGGTAACATTCATTCCTCCGATCGCGGAAGCGATGACCTGCTGAACATCGGCGATGTTCAGGCCGTACCTGGCAGCTTTTTCCCGCTGAATATCAACCTTGATATATCGGCCGCCGGCAACCCTTTCCGCGTAAACAGAAGTAGTTCCCGGTACGTCTTTCAGAATCATTTCAAGTTGCTGACCAACCTCCTGGATCACTTTCAGATCCGGTCCGGCAACTTTTATGCCGACAGGAGTTTTTATACCGGTAGCCAGCATATCGATTCGCGTCTTGATAGGCATTACCCAGGCATTTGTGAGACCGGGCAGTTTAACCAGACTGTCAAATTCCTTTTTCAGACTCTTTGTGGTCACACCTTCCCGCCACTGATCCCGTGGTTTGAGTTGAATAAACGATTCGATCATGGTGAGCGGGGCTGGGTCAGTTGCAGTTTCCGCCCTTCCAACCTTGCCGAAGACAGTCACCACTTCCGGAACAGTACGAATCAGTTTGTCAGTTTGCTGTAACAGCTCTCTTGCCTTTCCTACGGATATACCCGGATAGGTGGTGGGCATATACATCAGGTCTCCTTCATCAAGGGGCGGAATAAATTCACTGCCGATCTTGTCCAGCGGCCACAGGCCCACAGCGAGTACAAGCAGGGCCCCCAAAAGGACAGTTTTTGGAAACCTCAAAACTGTTTTTAATACAGGCATGTAGACTGCTGTCAACAAACGGTTGAGAGGATTTTTATGCTCGGGCAGGACCCTGCCTCGAATAAAATACCCCATCAAAACCGGTACCAGTGTAATAGAGAGTGCAGCCGACGCCGCCATTGCATAAGTTTTTGTGAAAGCCAGAGGAGAGAACATACGCCCTTCCTGTGCTTCAAGGGTAAATACAGGGACAAAACTGACAGTAATAATCAGCAGGCTGAAAAACAGAGCGGGGCCGACCTCAGTTGCGGATTTTGCAACAATCTGCCAACGATTATCATTAGTGATCGGGGTCCTCTCCATATGTTTATGCATGTTTTCTATCATGACTATGGCGCCGTCAATCATTGCACCAATAGCGATAGCGATTCCGCCAAGCGACATTATGTTCGCATTAAGACCCTGCAGGTGCATGACAATAAACGCGATCAAAATCCCTACAGGCAGACTGACAATAGCCACCAGGGAAGAGCGGATATGGAAGAGGAATGCAATACAAACAAGGGCAACCACACCAAATTCTTCAAGGAGCTTATGCCAGAGATTTGTGACTGCACGTTCAATGAGTGCACTCCGGTCATAGACCGGTATGATCTCTACTCCCTCCGGAAGGCCGGCTTTGAGTTCCTCTATTTTGGCCTTAACACCATCAATAGTTTTCTGGGCATTTTCTCCAAACCGCATGATGATGATGCCACCCACGGTTTCGCCCTCACCGTCCAGATCCGCAACGCCCCGTCGCATCTGCGGACCAGTGCCTATCTCCGCAACATCTTTTAGTAGCAGCGGGATGCCATTTTTGGTGACACCAAGCGGTATATTACCCAGATTTTTTTCACTTTGCAGATAGCCGGTTGCTCTTACCATGTACTCTGCTTCGGCCATCTCCACAACCGATGCACCGATCTCCTGGTTGCCTGCCCTGATTGCCATATGTATTTTCGACAGCGGGATACCAAAGGCCCTCAGGTTATCAGGATTGACCATCACCTGATATTGTTTGACCATACCACCTACAGCGGCAACTTCTGAGACACCGGGAACTGTCTGCAGTTCATATTTTAAAAACCAGTCCTGAAGTGATCGCAGTTCACTGATGTCATGCTTGCC
>CAXMTO010000063.1:0-24359 GCA_964196355.1 uncultured Myxococcota bacterium | reverse complement strand
CAGAGTATAAGTAACAGACCAATTACGACAAAAGCGACGAATAACACGTGCATAATCAGGATTGCATCTGCGGCTAAAAGATAGATCATAGATGTCTTCACACGGTTAAAAGGTTTTTCCATTTCGGACACGTAAATTTTTTCTTTTCATACTCTGAAATAGGTACAGCTAGGGAAAAATCATGATCACACTTTTGGCATATAAATTCGTATACGGGCATTGGTTACCTCCTTTTCCGATAAACCAAACAATCCACCTCAGTAAATGTATGGAAACATATAAATGAGGCGTTTGTTCTCTCTCACTGATTTCAAGAACAAGCCGGGCTATCTTCATGAAGGCAGTCCGGCTTGTTCTTGAAATCCGCAGTTTTCCGTCACTGTCTTACGGCAGGCTTGGTACTGACAATACCCATTAAACCTCCGAAATAACCTGGAGGTTTAGTGACCAAAAGGAACATATATACACATCGAAATAAGGTCGTCTGATAAGAAATGAAAATGACCGCTGTACTATCATCTGACCCGAATAAATCGGTACTTTTTAAAATGCTTGGATAAGCACCTTTTCCCAACGGCTACTATTATTGCTTGATCGTATAACAGCATCAACAAAAAGGATTCCAGCAAGGCCATCTGCAGAGGTGGGAAAATGCAGGGCAAGCGGATCTGGTTCTACACCTGCAATCCTGCTGGCGACTGCCTCAGCAGCATCTTTATAGATATTGGCAAATCCTTCAGGAAAGCCTTCGGGGTGGCCCGCTACAATGCGGCAGGACCTGGCTGAGAGCGGGAGAGTTCCCGGTCCGTTGGGAGTTCTTGTCTGAACGGGTGCCCCAAGAGGCTTAAAGGTAAGAATTTGAGGGATTTCCTGAAGCCATTCAAGAGAGCCTTTTGTACCACTCACTCGTATTTTCAAACTGTTTTCCACACCTGCTGCTGCCTGGGTAACCCAGAAACTTCCTCTAGCTCCGTTTTCAAGACGGAGCAGAGCACCGGCGTAATCATCAACCTTTCTTCCCGGCACTATCGCCCCTCTCTCAGCACAGACCTCCACTACTTCGAGGCCGGTGATAAAGCGAACAAGGTTATGGGCATGCGTACCAATGTCTCCCATTACAAGAGAAGGTCCACCTTTCACAGGATCATTTTTCCAGGAGCGAGGCCCGGAGGTGATATCAGGTCTACTTTCATCGGCCTTTCCACCTTGAACATATTCGACCTGAACGAGTCGAATATCTCCTAAATCACCATTAGAGACCATGGCTCTTGCCTGCCTGGTCATTGGATAGCCGGTATAGTTATGGGTCAAACAGAAGATTCTCTTACTTTCAACTACTTTTTCGTGGAGAATATGAGCCTCTTCCATGGTATTGGTCAGAGGTTTATCACAGATGACATCAAAGCCATGATCAAGTGCTGCCATTGCATACTCAAAGTGACTGTCGTTAGGTGTCATGATGGCCACAACATCGGCTCCATCTTCTCTTTTCCTTTCGGCCTCAAGCATCTTGTTAACTGACGAATATCCACGCCCTTCGACAAGCCCTATCTCTTTTGCTCTTTCAATCGCCCGCGCAGGATCGGATGACAATACCCCGGCAACCAGTTGGTAGCAGTCATCGATCCTTGCCGCCATCCGATGCATACCACCTATAAAGGATCCGGGGCCTCCTCCAACTACAGCTAGTCGGAGGCGTCTTCCAAGAGTTTCTACTACAGGATTGCTACCCATGTTGTTTCTCCCTTGATCAATTAATCTCTTAAAAATTCTGTGCCTATTGAGCCAGTGGGGGGGAGTTAAACTATTTATCTACCTCCAACTGTAACTATTAAGCGCAAGTTGATTTTGGCAGATCAGCCGATTATTATAGTCTGAACTGCCGGGATGAAGAAGGTTTTTCTTATTGCTTGTGCTCTGGGTAATAGGGAGAGAGTGCTTCAATACTTGCTTTCAGGGCCACCACGAACTGTTGATCAGCATTCTGCTTTGCCTGCATTGCTGCAACTATGACTGCATGATGTTTCGCCAGTCTCTCCGCATAGTCTTCTTGACTGGCTTTGACGCGCTGGGTCAGAAAGTATTCACTTATGGTTGAAATGATATTTTGTGCATGTTTTTCTTTATTGGTAATCCAGCGAACCAGTTGGTTTTGGGATTGAGCATCGGTTTTTCCAGCCAGCTCATTGATAAGTTTAACTGCTTTTTTGACGGTTGCGGCATCTTCCATCATCGATTGCACCCGGGCATAATCGTCATAAATTCCACACGGTATCTGGCAATGTGCGTGAGATGACTGGGGTGCAATAAAAAATAATCCGGCTGCTGCAAAAGCTATAATCAATACAGGATTTCTTGATTGTTTCATTTCTCAGGCCCTCTTCTAAAATTGTGGCATCAGGGAGATGGTTTGTTGACAACAGACTTTGTTAAAGACTGAGTAGTGTAACAAATTGTTGTACAGGCTATTTTGCACTATAAGTATCCTGGGAATTACAGTCTATCCACGAATAGTGGATAGACATGAAATAGATGGTCAGGCATAAAAATAATGACCTCCATTATATTGATTTGGTGCGGAAAAAAGAGATAACAACAGGATGAGCTATTTATTTGCGAAGAAAAAGTTACTGACTGTTTTTTCGAAAGTAATTTTATGAAAATAGTTGAGAGTATTGAAGGTTCCAGAAAAACAGCGATTTCTTATATCTCAAAAGTAGAAAGTCAGGAATATATCTTGGTCGAGCTTGACAAAGAATCATGGTAGCCTACCGTTTTTAAACCCGCATGCGGCGATGAAAGGTGCCGTCGAAGTGTTGACCAGATACCTGGCCAACGAACTGGGCCAAAGGGGGATTGCTGTCAACGCTGTTGCTCCTGGAGCAATTGAAACGGATTTCGGCGGTGGCGCCGTTCGCGATAACGAGCAACTTAACAAGATGATCGCCTCACAAACAGCCCTAGGCCGCGTCGGTTTGCCTGATGATATTGGTGGAATGATCGCATCGCTGCTCTCTGAAGAGAACCGTTGGATCAACGGCCAACGGTTCGAAGTGTCGGGTGGGATTTTCTTGTAACTCGTCGCCTAAGAGTTATTTTCTTTGTAAGAAAACGTCAGATTCCCCAAAACAAGGTAAATACGCTAATCATATTCTTCGACACCCTTAATTGAGGGTAAAGACGAAGCCAAAGAGGATAGGTATGAAAATTTTACTTATTGGCGCAACACGTGGAATTGGAAAAGCACTGCTTGAAACTGCGCTTGAGGATAATTGCGATGTCACCGTTCTTGCAAGGATACCCGAGAAAATAACTATTTCACACCCCCAGCTTCGTGTCGTTAAGGGTGATGTTTTGGAAACTGAATCCATAGTAGCAGTTGCAAGCGGGCATGAGGCTATTTGCTCATGTATTGGAGTGCCGATAACTTTTAAGCAGGTAGATCTGTTTTCAATAGCAGCCCGAAATATACTTGTCGCCGTAAAACAAAATCCAGGCCAGAAATACATTGCAGTGACTGGGGTTGGAGCAGGTGATTCAAAAGGGCTTGGAGGCTTCCTCTACGATAAAATTTTCAAACCTCTTTTACTAAAAGCCATCTATGCCGACAAGGACAGGGAAGAAGAGATTATCAAAAGTAGCGGGGTGGACTGGATGATCGTTAGACCGGCTGGTCTCACGAATGGAAAACGCACTGGTAATTATCATATTTTTAACGATATGAAGGGAGTTACAGCCAAAAGAATTTCGCGGCTGGATGTTGCTGATTTTATATTGAAGCAGTTAAAAAATCCGACTCAATTAGGTAAAACACCATTGCTTACATATTAAAATAAACATATGATTTCAGCATTTCTTTTAAGCTCATCCATTGTCTAAAAATGATTTTTCCCTTTGAAAGTGAATATTGGGCTAAGCCACCCTTTTCGTATCCAGCCCGAGATGTGTCCCTATAAAATTAATGTTCTGGAAACATCTGGGGATTCAAAATGCTCTATTTGCATCCTCACTCAATCTCATCTAACGTAGATGGTGCAATTCTCGTCAACCAATGAGAGCCTATGGAACGTAACTGCCGATGAATAAAGATAATGGGACCAGCAAGATCGTCATTATTTATGCTGTTTTGGGCTGTACTTGGATCTATTTTTCTGACACAGCATTGAGTTGGCTTATCCGCGATCAGGAGATCATGGCACAAATAGCCCTATCCAAAGGGCTACTATTTGTTGCGTTCACTTCTGTTCTCCTGCTTTTCCTGATTACCCGCCTGAGTGATGAAATCAAACAATCGACAAATGCACTGCGTGAGAGCAGCCTGGAACGAGGCCGTCAAACATCCTGAAAAAACTGTCACTGTGCAATACCGCCATATCCATAAAACAAGGGGGTGGGTCTTCTCTGAGGCCATTGCCCAGAGCTTCTTCGACGAATCTACTATCAATGGGGTTATCCGTGAGCAAGAAAAAGAAGATAATCGAGTTGAACAACTGTCGTTATTTAAATAGGCGACCACCGAATGGTGGTCAGTGAATCTTTTTAACATACTGCTTTGAGCGGTTCACAATTTAAAGCCACCGGTTTTACCGGCGGATACTTACTGATTTCGTTCTTCCTTGTCTGTTACACCCGACCATTTCGGATACCAGTTAATGCTGCTAGAGTAAATGGTTATCACATTATCCGTTGAAAAATCCACTTACCCCTAGTATTTACTATCTTAGAATGCGTTTTGCTGAAACATGCGGTTTCTATCTATCCTTCAAAATTTTGGGTTATACAGTCAGATAATGATGTTGAAAGCATGAAAACGATCTCAACCGGTGAAAAATGCTGGCATTGTAGGGCCCTTTATAATGATTTTCCAAGGATACAAAATGAGTACTAACACCGTAACCAATGGGTGAACATATGACAAAACTAAGTGTTAATCTGAATAAAATAGCATTGTTAAGAAATGCACGAGGCCGAGACTTCCCGAATGTAGTCAATTTTGCTGAAAAATTTATTAACCTGGGTGTGCGAGGAATAACCGTTCATCCCAGACAAGATGAACGGCATATAACTGTTAAAGATACAATCGAATTGGGTGAGCTACTCTCTGGAAACAATGATGTAGAGTTTAATATAGAAGGATACCCTTCCGAGGAGTTCTTAAGTCTGGTTGAGTCAACAAAACCAGCGCAATGCACACTCGTTCCTGACAGCCCCGATCAATTAACATCTGATCATGGGTGGGATCTATTAAAGCATAGGGATTTCGTGAAAGAAACTTGTTCCCGATTGACGAATGCAGGTATAAGAGCCTCTATTTTTCTAGATCCTGATATTGAGCAGGTAATGCTTGCCCAGAAAACAGGTACTGACAGGATTGAGTTGTATACCGAAGCATATGCTGCTTCTTACGGAACGCTGGAAAATGAAGTGATATTTGAGCAATATAAGAGAGCATCACTTGAAGCTCAAAAACTTGGTTTAGGCGTAAATGCCGGTCATGATCTGGATTTATCGAATTTAGCTAAATTTTTAACGATTTATAATGTTTTGGAAGTTTCTATCGGTCACGTTCTTACAATTGAGTGTATTGAACAAGGAATGGAGCCTGTTATAAAAAAATATCTGGGTATTTGTAACGACTGAGCATTAAAAAACAGAACAACAATCTTTTGAAGTGATTTCAAGTTGCAAAGTTATGTTTTTTCAAGTAAAAACGTGTGTTCTATTTATTTTTCCTGAATCAGAATATGCAACTACTTACCATTCTCGGCATCGCCGTGGCTTTGGCCATGGATGCCTTCGCTGTTGCCGTAGCAACCGGCGTAAACCTCAAAAATATAAGTTACCGTCAGACCTTTCGCCTTTCCTGGCATTTTGGCCTTTTCCAGGCACTAATGCCGATTATCGGCTGGTGGTTGGGCGCGCCAATTCAATCTGCCTTGTTTCGAATTTTTTCAATATATTCGTGTCAAGAATCTGGCATTATTCCCATTGTATCCAATATCATTGACTCTCTTTTTGCTCCTCAGCTTCAGCAGCAATTACTGCAGCGGCTCCAGCCTGGAGGGCTTTGTTTCGAGTCTGTTCGTCAGTGCTGCTGCCCTGATTGTCCGTCGGGAAATCTACAATCACTTTCCGATGAGCGTAATATATACCTTTGGCATTGAGAGATTCGGTAATACGACGGAAAGCTTCACGTTTTATAACGAACTGCTTGCCCGGCTTCGCAGTGAATTTTACCCTGATCACCATTACCGAGTTAGTGATTTGATTTACACCCTGAGATTTTAAGGGCTGGAGGAAATCTTCGCCAATTTCTTCATCAGCAAGCATTGCAATACCGACTTTCTTGATAATTTTTCGCACTTTATCAATATCGGTATCATAAGGAAATTCAAGGGGGAATTTAATGACTATACCGCCTCGCATGTAGTTGGTCACTGCGCCAAGATCGCTGTGCGGCACGATTTGGAGCATACCGAGGTGATGTCTGAGCATGACATTTCTCAGGGTTATTGTTTCGACAGTACCCCGAATACTGCCTGTCTGGATGTATTCGCCGACCCGAAAGGCATCATCAAGCAGAAAGAAAAAGCCTGAGAGAATATCAGAAACAAGTTTCTGGGCACCAAAACCAACAGCCAGACCAAGAACACCAGCACCCGCAAGAAGAGGACCGATATTGACACCTAGTGAAGATAATACGATCAGAATTGCCATGACCACCAGAATTGTACCGAGAACTTTACGTAACATTGGCAACAGTGTATGGTTGCGTCCTCTTGGTGCGGCTCCTCCGAATTCATCGTTGACATCCCCCTCTTCTTTGGCAGCCTCGGGAGTTGCCTCCTCCATTTTTTTCTGGATAAACGCTGAGGCAAAACGCCAGCACATAAGAGCCAGAGAGAGTGTGATGAGTGATTGAAATATTGCTTTTATTGCCTGTGAAGCATATGGTATGCTATATCCCCACAGCGCCAGTACCCAGGCAGTTAAGGCTGTAACAAGAAGGATTCTGAAAATTATATATGCTTTTGCGGCAATTTTCTGCCTGTTAGCAAGATTTTCTTTTTCGTCCTCTTCGAGGTTTATATCGTTGTCTGATTCGATGGGCTTGCCAAGCTCCAGAGAATCCACAAGTGAGATGACAAGCAGTTGTCCCGCATGGCTCAACGCAAAATATATGGGGACGATAAGCATACTGATAATGAAAGAACCGTTTTGAGTAGACGTTCCTGTCATCATTTGGCCAATCCAGATAAACCAGATAATAAAGAGATATATCAGGGCCGGGACGTGCCAGTAGGCAGTGAGTTGATCCTTGATCCAATTTCCACTTTGTTCCCTGTCTGTTGACTGCAGAGCATGTGATATCGGCTTTCTCAGATTGAATATCAGGTATGCGTTAAATGCGATGATTGTTGTTCCCAGCAGGATGATTATCCATGCGATAGTCTGGGGGAGAGCTCCCAGTTCCCTAACAAGGTTAACTCCCAGTAAACCTGAAAGAAGAGCACTCGAAGATGCAAAAAATGCAGAGTAAACTGGCTTTACCAACTGGGTATCAATATCAATTAAGCTTCTGGAGGTATCTTCCGGGGCAAAAATGATTTTTCCGACCATCGAACATATCGAAAAAATCAATACAATCCCGAGAATAGATTGAAACACCATTCTCCCCTCAATTCTCATACTGCCAGCAAGGAGGAGGAAAAAAAGGATTGAGAAAACTGCCAGCAGGACAAGAGCTGTGATGGGCGGTATTTGGCGAATAGCGTTTACCCAGAATAATGACAGTTTATCCTCATTGGGAGGTGTGAGCTGCCTCAATTTGTCGATGTGATCTTTGAATAAAAGCTTAGCTGCCAGTACAAAGAGGAAACCAAAACCGATGGCGGCAATGGACCGCAGCAAGACGCCAAGAAAGCCAACTATCCCCCTGTCCCCACCTGTCGATATGAGTACCCGGGCTAAGTCAGCCGGGGCTTGCATGGCGTATGCAATAACACTGCTGTTTGCAGTAGTATTTCCGCCTTCACTATCAATCATATGGATCCATTTTGAGAGAAATCTACGGTTATCTCTGTCATCATCTGAAATTGAATTCGCAGCTGTCGTACTCTCAGTGGCTACAGCAGTGACCGGTTCTCCTGTGGTTGATGCTTCCTGGGCCATCACTGGCAGAAGGAAGATGTTGAACATCGCGCAAAATAGGAACATGTGCATTACTTTTAGTTTCATACAGGCTCTCCAATAAGGTTTAACACCCCACAAGGGGGTATAAGTACCATGGTGATATATCTAACGACATAATTTCAAAAGATATTCCTCGGTTTCTTGTTTTTTATGACAGGATTTATAGAGTAAGGTACTAAATAATGTATGAAGGAATCTGCTTATGGTAAATATGTCATATTTTCATTTATTTATCTGGTGGTTGGCGGAATCTTTCTGGAGGCATCATCGATTAGGCTGACCCCTGACTCTCCCCGAAACCTAACATGATTTCAGAAATCTGCAACAAATTGGTTCCCTAACTCTCCGACCTGAACTGTGTGCTCTTCCCGGAGTTGTAGGTCTCGATTCCTTATCCTCTTGAATCCTGATCAGGTAGACTTACTTTATCGACATGAACGATTCACTTAATATAGGCACCTGTTCTTGGAAATACGATTCTTGGCAAGGTCTTATCTACCCTGAAGAGAAACCGTTTAATTATCTCCAGGAATACAGCCGCCATTACAAGACCGTTGAAATAGACCAATGGTTCTAGAGCCTGTTTTCAAAAGACAAGGTTGTACTCCCCAAATTGTCAGTAGTTCAAGAGTATGCTGAGTCCGTTCCTGACGACTTTCGATTCTGCATCAAGATACCTAATAGCATAACACTTACCTCTGATGTTCTCTAAAAAAACTAAGAGGAATAAATGCACCCTGAGTTTCATCTTTAAAAGCAGGAACAATGAATTTAAGGATTGGCTGTATAGGGAGTTTCTTCCGGGCAAACGGAAAAAAATGGAAGAGTGTAAGTTCATGATAAGGAGGTTTGACAATGCAATCGATTCAGCGTGTTATAATACTCGCGTTTACGCTAGTATTATGGTTTGTGGGCAGTGGCAGTGCCGCCTGGGTAGTTACAGAGGGTGGCAGCGTTTATATCGAAGATCGTATTGGTGAGCGTTGGGACGTCACCCAGGCACAGGAATTGGGGTTTATACCGCAAAGGTTTCAATATGGAATCGGAAAAAACGCCTTTATCCCACTTCGTGACAAAGACTTCACTAATGATCACCCTTCAACATCGTCGAGTCTTCGGATAATTGGTGTTTCTATTAAAGGGGAGGCTCATGCCTATGCGGTGGACCGTCTCAGCCGCCATGAAATCGCCAATACGACAATCGCAGGTAGAGCCATAGCAGCAGGTTACTGACCACTGGTCGATCTAGCGGCTGTGTACAGCCGTAATTTAGATGGACAGATTCTTACTTTAGCACCATCCGGGTGGACATATAAAAACACTTTTGTGCTTTACGACAGGGAAACTATGAGCCTTTGGTATCCTGAGCGAAATGGTCTTCGGGGTATTAGCGGCGCTCATTTCAACGAGTTTCTCCCGAAATTAGACTCGGATGATACTAAATGGCGCAAGTGGGTATCGACACATCCTGGTACAAAAATTTTAAGATAAGTGTCTACCCCGCATTTCTCGCCGGCAAAGATGATTACATATTCAAGAAGCACCCCAGGGAACTATAGTAGTCTATGTTTGCAGGGGTAGCGACGCGGAAGATGTGATCATATCTGTTGGCCTTTGGTGAACATTGTGTAAAATTTCTCATCAAATTGAACGGGTGGAAAGCTGCTACAATGAAAACACTTTCAGAAAATTGACACAATGTTCATGAGAAATGCGGGCTAACAATGAATGATAAGGGCGCTGGATAGGGAAAGCTACCTCGCTATAAACAACGGAAACCTCCAAGGTTCCACAGGCAGTGCCCACAAGGTACGAGGCTGCCAAAACAATCATTAGCATAGTGGTTATCACCATTTACATTCGTCGGACAAGGGCCTTGGGCGCAACTCCAGCAGGGAGAATAATCGTACTGTCCTGCCATATTTCCCCAAGTGACTGTTCGGAGATGTTTCCGAATGCTCGCCTGTTAATATTGATTGTTTCGTCCAGCATCTGACAAGAGTAGGTGTGCCATAAAAAATGGCAGGACATCACATCACCGTTTGAAGCAATAAAGGTCGCCTCGTCTGTGATAAATACACAAGATATCTGGTTCTGAGCCTGCAGCGGAGGCAGAAATAAATCAATTTCCCGTGTTTTCGCAATGTCAATCCCCTGGGAACTTGCCCGCTGATTGTATTTATTGAAAAGCTGGACGGCATCACTGGAATTGGGATTGAACAGATTGACACTTTCGCTGGTATTGCCGTATTGGATGAGGTGTGTTGTAATTATATAGTCTACGTTGTTGTCAGCAGCCCAGTTGACCAATGCAGGTAATTCTTCGATGTTCTTTTGATTCAAGACTATCTCTAGACCAATCTTCAAGTCGCGACCAGTTTTTGCTCGAGCCCGTGCGAGGCATAGAACCGCTTTTTGAACAGCATAAAAGGAGTGTTCCCCGCTGCTGTGCCTGTTTTTCGATGTGCAATCTCGCATGTCATCCACTGAAAGGCATACAGTGTTGAGTCCAGCTTCGATAAGCTCCTGGTAGAAATTTTTATTTAGCAAGACTCCATTGCTCTGGAATCCGATACTCGCCGTTGCAGGTAATCGTAAGCGGGCGAATCTAATGATTTTCAGGAGGTTGGGATATAAGAGTGGCTCACCTATGCCATTCAGTATGAGGTTGTCTGCGTAGGTGAGAGCGGGAAGGAGGTGGTCGAATACGGCAAGTGGCATATCTTCTTCGGGGATACAACTCCCATCCATGTTTTTTACACACATTCTGCAATGGAGGTTACAGCGAGTAGTAAGTTCTACATATATTTTTTTGGGGTTGTTGTTTTTCTTCATAATAATAGTGATACCGATAAATATAAAAACCTCACTCGTATTGACTAGTGTTGAAAAGCAATATCAGTTTCATACTACCTTTATAGTCTGGTCAAGATAATGAGGTGCAGTTGGATGAATTTGAATTATAAAATTATCTGAGTGCCTTGTTATGCGTTTTAATATGTGGTACAGTAAAGCGTACATGTTCATATAGGAGGTTGACCATGGATACCATTACGTATACCTCAGCCAGAGGTAACCTTGCAAAAACAATGAAAAAAGTTTGTGACGATCATTCTCCAGTAGTCATTACTCGGAAAACAGCTCAACCTGTTGTTATGATGTCTCTTGAAGATTTTCAAGCTCTTGAAGAGACAGCTTACTTATTAAGAAGTCCTAAAAATGCTCGTCGACTTCTCGAGTCAGTCGCTGAACTTCAAGCGGGTAAAGGCTCAGAAAAGGAGCTTGCTGATTGAAGCTTATATTTTCTGAAAATGCCTGGAAAGACTACCTTTATTGGCAGCGGACTGATAAAAAAATATTAAAACGTATTAACCTTCTTATTCGTGATATTCAACGAGTGCCATACGAAGGGATAGGTAAACCCGAGCCCTTAAAACATGGACTGTCTGGATATTGGTCCCGCCGAATCACTGATGAACACCGCATAGTCTATAAAGCTGAAAATGATGCAGTACTGATTGCTCAGCTCCGTTACCATTATTAATTTCTTCGCATAACGTGTAGGGTCCCCGTACGCTAAGAAGGCCCCAGATATGATGCTAACTCTATCTTCATCAGTTGCAGGGGCAAAGATCCTAGTTTGTTGACAGTTGAAGATGTAAAGGCATTTTTGACATGGCTTGCTGTGAAGAAGGACGTAGCGGCATCTAGTCAGAACCAGGCTTTTAACGCTCTACTGTTTGTGTTTCGCCATGTACTGGATAAAGAGTTTGGTAAAGTTGACGGCATTGTCCGGGCAAAGAGAAAACCGTATATTCCGGTGGTACTCTCAAGGGAAGAGGTTGACAGGCAAATTCTCACAATCCATGAAGGCAAAGGGAAAAAAGACAGGACAGTGCCAATACCAGACGCACTTATGGATGCTTTGAAAATACAGCTTAACCGAGTAGTTGGGCCGCATGAACGTGATTGTCGGGCGGGATATGCAGGCGATATCATATCCATGAATCCGCGTTGCAGAAAGCACTGCGCACGGCAGTGAAAAAAACACAAATTCCAAAACGGGTGACTTCGCACACGTTTCGCCATAGTATCGCCAGTCATTTACTCCAGGCAAATTATGATATTCGTACCATTCAGGAACTTCTTGGTCACAGTGATATACGAACAACCATGATTTATACCCATACAGTGAAAAGAGTTACGCTGAAAGAGGCAAAAAGTCCGTTGGATTTTTAACAATTTCTGTTGCTGTCCATTAACTGATACCGTCAACTATTCCACTGGCAAGGTTAACCATTTCAGCATAACCTAACAAAGATAAACTATTTTGAGAACCTGGTTCCAGAGCATCCCGGTGGTGGATCGGCCATTTCCCTCGATTTCCAAGTGACCCTCTTGCTGTGCATCGTTGCAATTTTTAACCGTTATTTTTCATCTATTGATTTAGGTCAAGGTGCTTCCCTATATACTGCCCTAATACTGTTGTCAGATCCCAAACGTGTTTGTCGCCAAGGTGCAGTAATCGTTAGGTGAAAAATTATGAATGCTTTTCGGAGTGATTCTCATTGGTTTGGTGAAATTTGAAGGAGATTCAGCATGGAATTATATAGAAATAAGGGCATCAAGGACATAATAACTGGGTTCCCGGAAGTTGGAGAAATTCTTGACGAATATGGAATAGGATGCGGACCGTGCACTGTCGGCATATGCTTATTGAAAGATATTCTTGATATCCACAAGATGGTGCCTGAAAAAGAACAAGAACTGATGGCACGTATTGAAAGAGTAATCTATCCTGAACGAGAGATAAAGACAGCTGCTCCGATCGAAACAGTTCAATCAGTGGGGGCTCCGCATGTCTTTTCAGCACCAATGCAACTTTTGGTCAATGAACATGTGGTGATTAAACGTTGGCTGGCTCTTATTCCCTCTGTAATTGAATACATTGATCTGACAACTGATGAGGGAACACAGATTATTGCGGATGGCATTGACCTTATTCAATCATACGCAGATAGACTCCACCACGCGAAGGAAGAAGATATTCTCTTTACATATTTCGATGACTCTGAAAAAATCTTTCAGGTCATCTATGAAGATCACCGAATTGCGCGTAATCACGTAAAAGAGATGCTCTCAGCGATAGAAAAGAAAGATGTATCATCGCTGAGCCAGCACCTCACCGCCTACGGAATTTTACTGACCGAACATATAAAAAAGGAAGACGAAATATTATTCCCATGGCTGGATCGGAAACTTACTCGTGGTCAGATCGTCGAGCTTGGAGAAAAATTTGATCTGGAAGATAAGGAAGTTGGAGTCGATCCCCAAAAATATCAATCCTTTCTGAAGTGGCTCGAAAAGCGCTTTGGTAAATGAAATTCTTTTGTCAAAACCCTTTTTTCTCTTTTATCAATGTTTAATTGGGAGGCCAATTACCATGTGCGAAAGTTATTTCATCAAATGTCAGTGTGGAACAAAAAATGCGGAGATTTTCTTTGGTAAAATGTTATTGAGCGAAACCAGCGTTAAACAACTCTTCTGCCCAGATTGTAGCAAGGGGCACGAAGAATCTCGACCTCAGAGGGTCTGGGACAATGGATGGGTACTTGAACTGAATATGGACGTTATCAGATCACATGCCCCAACCTTTGGAATGGCTTCCGATACACTCACCGCAGAATGGGTATTTGACAGCGGCTATGTCACCTGGGTCGGTATAACACCAGACGATACCGAAAGAAGAAACCAGGAACGAAACCAAATTCAACAACTCGCCAAAACCGATGTCCTTGCCTATATCAGCGCAATGAAAAAGTGGGGAATAGAACGTGAAAAACGATTCAGTGAAGAAGGGTGGAGGAAAATGCGTGCGTGATTAGCTTCAGCACAGCTGAAACAGTTATACTGAGTTGTCCAGATTTCTTGTTTTTTATTGCAATGTTTCTTGAGTAAGGTACTAATAATTATGAATAATATATATGACCCAATGAATGAGCCTCGCTATTGCGGGATACCAACATTTATGAGAACACCCCATATCACCGATTTGAATCAACTGGATATTGCTCTTCTTGGAATACCATATGATGGAGCCGTTGAAGCTCGATCAGGCGCAAGGCAGGGACCTCGGCAAATTAGAGACATGTCAAGTATGATGCGAAAAATTCACCATGTCTCACGCATCAACCCTTATGAGCTTTGCAGAGTGGGGGACGTTGGTGATGTACATTTTGACAAGATATTTGATGTCGAGGCAAGTCATGCTGATATCACAAAATTTATAGAACAACTCGATCGCTGCTCTGTCGTTCCAATCAGCGCTGGCGGCGATCACTCCATTACACTGCCGATTTTGAGATCCCTTGCAAAAGACTCAGCGGTTGGTCTGATACATATCGATGCTCACACAGACTGTTGCGATGAGGAAATGAATTCCAAGTACAGTCATGGAACCCCATTCAGAAGAGCTGTTGAGGAAGGTTTACTTGATCCAAAAAGAACAGTCCAGATAGGAATCAGAGGTGCCGCAAACTCCGAAGAATGCTGGGAATTCGGTCGACAACATGGATTTCGCATAATCTATATTGAGGAATTCTCAGAAATGGGTGTTGCAAAGGTGATTGATGAAGCAAGGGAAATTGTTGGTGATAAGAGGACTTACGTCTCGTTTGATATTGATGGTATTGATCCAGCATTTGCCCCTGGCACAGGGACTCCTGAAATAGGAGGAATTCTACCCATTGAGGCACAAAGAATAATCCGCGGATTGAGAGGTTTGAATATCGTCGGTGCTGATATAGTGGAAGTCTCACCTCCTTTTGATTTATCCGGCAACACGGCCCTTATTGCAGCGACCATCATGTATGAAATATTGTGTATTATCGCTGATTCAAAATTTTCATAATTAACAAGAAATATGAAAGTTCCAATCTGTTGACGAAGCTCAACGCTGGGTTTCCTTACAATACCAATTATTAACATATGGGCCCGTAAGATAGATACTGCATATCTATTTCAAATATACGTCTCATCCCAGCTGCACAAATCTCCCACGCGCAGCCCAGACTTTTCTCAGTTCTCTACTTGAGCAAGTCGAGCGCTACCCGGCAAAATGTCTCGACCCCCAAAGTGAGGACATCTTCGTTAAAATCGAAGGCAGGATTATGAATAGAGGCAAAGTTGTCGCCACCCGTGCCCAGAGCAAAGAAACACCCTTTTGACTTCTGGCAATAAAAGGCAAAGTCCTCACCACCCATGGTTCTGTCCGGCACCACCACCTGCTCTGCACCGACCACAGCAGCCGCACAATTGCTGACCCTTTCGGCCATTGATAAATCATTGATGGTAGGTGGATATCCGGGTTGAAAGTTTAATTCAAAATCTACCCCCACAGCATCGCAAACACCGCTTATGATTTTTTCCAGGCGCTGGCTCCATGACTGCCATATCTTTTCGTCAAAAGTCCGAGTGGTACCACTGAGAAACGCCTCTTCGGGTATGATATTAAAGGCCGTACCAGCCTGGAACATACCCACCGTGACCACCGCTGCTTCCAAGGGGTTTATCTGTCTGCTCACGATACGCTGCAGCGCATTTACCACCTGAACACCTGCATCCAAAGCATCGACAGATAGATGCGGCATCGCACCATGCCCCCCTCTGCCGATAATTTTTATGTCAAAACGATCCATTGCGGCCATAAATGGGCCCGGCCGAACTCCGATGGTACCCTCCGGGATATCGGGCCAGACATGACAGCCAATGCTGTAATCCACCTTGGGGTTTTCGAGTACCCCTTCTTCGATCATCGGTTTGGCTCCGCCCGGGCCTTCTTCAGCCGGTTGAAAGAGAAATTTGATATTGCCGTTAAGTTGATCCTTTATATTGTTCAGTATCGTTGCCGCACCCAAAACCATCGCCATGTGGGCGTCATGACCACAGGCATGCATTACACCGTCATGAGTCGAGGCAAAAGGTTTGCCAGTCTGTTCCAGAAGAGGAAGTGCATCCATATCTGCCCGTATCATGAGGGTTGGCCCCGGTCTACCGGTTTCCAGGAGTCCGACAACACCGTACTGAGCAATACCAGTTTTGACCTGAAGGCCTTCCCCTGTCAAATAATCAGCAACATAGGCAGATGTCTTTTTTTCGGTGTAGGCGGTCTCGGGAATTTTGTGCAGCTCACGACGGGTACTGATGATCCGATCCTTTTGTTCACCTGTCAGTTGACTCAAGTTGTCCATCTACTAACCTCCTCGTTAGTCGGGGTTGGTATAAAATAATGTGTCACCTCGCCAGCATGGCCTACAGACTTAGACATGAACGGCGCCAGCAGCATGATATAGCTTTTCAGAAACTTCAATTTCAATCATCGATTCACCTTCAGAAACTGTGATTTCAGGCAGAAAGAAATCATTAATTAGTACCAAATATTTGGAAATATATCTAGCACCCCACAAGGGGGGATAAGTTCCATGCTGTATTTTGTTTCAAATCAAAAAGTTCATGAGAAATACGGGTTAGAAAGGGAAATAAGCGGGTGTCGGGACGGTGAAACAAAAAGGGCGGATAGTCCGGTACGCATTGCCCCAGACTACCCGCCTTTTAATCAACTACCTACAGTAGAACTGTTCACCCCTATTAGAACCTGAATCTTACTCCCAGGCCAAAACGGCCATAATCATAGAGTCCATCCAGTTCATCCACTGCAGATCTAACCTCGAAAAAGACAGAAGCGTTAAAATCTTCAGGCTCGCCATAGACTCGTGCACCAATGGCCGCAATAAGGTCCAACTGACTGTTTTCGGTTGGAAGATCGTCATCGCCGTCCGTGATCCATCCACCTACACCAAAATCAACGAAATACCGAGAGAATGAATACTCAGCCATGACATCTGCCAGGAATGCAGAGACTCCGTCAATACCATCCACATGAGGAGCCGCACCGATCAAACCTAAAACAGCCCAATCCTCGTTGAATTTATACTCAAATCCGACTCGGCCAAAAAGGTAGTTTGCTGGATCATATTGACGGTAGAAACCGAGGTCCGCGATAAAACGGGCACGACTGGTTCCGGTGAGGGCAACGGTACACTCTTCTGACGTTGCACTCTTACCTTCATTATCTGTGACTGTTACCTTGAGGGTATTGGAACCACATGGCATTGCAACCTCGCTGACCAGGTTACCATCAATAACATTTTCACTTACGACCTGCCCCTGATCATCAACAAAGGTGATGGTCATATGGGCTATATCACCATCACTGTCAACTGAGTTACTTGCGTCGATGGTTATAATCTCACCGCAGAAAGCTTTAACAGAAGAAACTGTGACCCCACACTGAGGCGCCTGGTTTACAGGCGGTGCGACGACGGGAACAGCGACAGGAACAACGACAACCGCAGGGATCTTGCTCATCGCCACCAGGGCGATATTCCCACAACCAAGTGGTACCGCAAAAGCATAGCGATTTCCCCCGTGGTCAATGTCGAACCTGAAGCCCGAAAAAGGCTTTTCATTTCCCCAGGTTACATCCTTGGCTACTCTAACAGCTCCCTTTCCTTTCTTTTTAAACATCATCCACTCAAACGTTGAGCCATGTTGAAATTCAATCATCTCAATTTGAGCAGCTCCGACTTGAGCCATAAATGGCTCAAAGAGTTCCGGTTGGCCGGACTTCTCAAACCCTTTTTTTACATCTGCCGCTTTCTCCTGAACCATGGTCAAAAATGATTCAACCGTTGTCAGTGGCGGTTGATAAAATGGGCTACGCCCAATCTGCATCAAGGTCGTTGAGGCATAGGACAAACTCGCGCCCGCAAGCAGCCCGAGTATTACAACTACAGATAATATATTCCTGTTCAAAATCCCTCTCCTTAAAAAATAGCAATACAGTTAGAAAAAATATTGAAAAATCCACTCAGAAAACTTTGCAAAATACTCTAATTTAAATTGCCGCATTTTTCTAGTAAACAATGAGTAAATAGAAGATCGAGGTATAGAAAAAAATGATCGCTGATCGTCTATCCTTCAAGAATAGAGGGGATAGCTGTTGAGAAAAAATGCGAAGCTGCAGTGTGCATTTTTTTGGAAAACTTCAATTCTGGTGTGATTTCAGTAGTACTGATAGGAATACATGGTAGAATCAAGTGCTGATTTTGACACTTTCTTCCTTTATTTTGAAGAAGTTGATGAGGAGATAAGGGTTGATTCGATGATAACTGAAGATCTGAGGGGTTTTAGATGACAACAAGATTAGCGGGGAAGAAAGTACTGATCACTGCTTCTGGACAGGGAATCGGAATATATGATAGGGCAGACCATTGCTATAGATGGCGGATGGTCAATCTGACACCCCACAAGGGGGAATAAGTACCTTGAAGGTGTTTCTAACATTTTGGTTTCAATAAAGAATATTTATTTTCTGTTACAAAAAACAAGAAATTTAAGAGTAAGGTACTAAAATAGCTCAGTCACCCTGTATTCAATGAACACAAAGAGATTATGCGAAAAATAGCATTCGGGTATTCAACCCGCTGTAATATCAGATGCGCCCATTGTGTTGCAACCAAAGACAAACCGCATAATATCAAGATGGAGCTATCACGAGCTAAAGAGGTCATCAGGGATTTAGCAGAAGCAGCCGTAACCGGTATTAGTTTTACCGCCGGAGAGCCGTTTGTCTATTTCGATGATCTCCTTGAACTCATAAAATTATGCAATGAACTGAACATTTACACCAGAGTTGTTACTAACAGCTATTGGGCTAGAAGTCCTCAAAGTGCGGCCAGGCACGTCACTATGCTGGGCCAGCATGGCATCTGCCAATTGCGCATGAGTTATTCCAGATGGCACCAGCAACACATACCACGTGAAAATATACTGAATGCTGCTCACGCCTGCCTGAGCGAAGGGGTAGATTATTTCGTCTCCTTTGTAACTGATTTCACGGAAGAAGATGATCCTTATGAACAATTCCTCCGGGACAATAGTTTGAAATTTTTCCCCGAACCGGTCATCTATGCTGGACGTGCAGATAGTTTTGGTCGAAAGACAATCTTTACCGATTACCAGGGAAATCGATGCAATATGAACCCCTATCTCGCCCCTGATCTAACAATGTACGCCTGTTGCGATGCCGGCAGCCATTTTACTGATACGAATTTTTTCCGACTTGGTAATCTAAAAAAATACTCAATCGAACAACTCTTTGACAAGAGTGAAAACTGTCAACTCTATAACTGCATCCGATCTATAGGTATAAGTTCGATAGCCTCATATGCTGGATTCAAAGCAAGAGACATTGTTACCTACCGAAAATGTGAACTTTGCGAAAAACTCTTCAATTCACAGAGGATGCTCACCCATCTTGAAAAGGCCGTGAAAAATGGCCTTCCAGGTATGCTCAGATAAAAAAACCATGTGATTTTGAAAACGATGCGTTGGCCGGTTCATCAACTGGAACAATGTTAATCAACTTTGGCATTCTTTGGTGTATTCACGCACAGCATATTTCCGCCGAAATTTTTATTGTCTTAACCTGGAACTGCTCTGGATAGCTTGGTACAGGCGTTCCACCAGAGCCTGATTGTAACCATGAGATGTCATGTTGGCGGTAATGCGTCCTCTGATCGAGAAACCTAGCAGATAGAGGTCTCCGATCAGGTCCAATATCTTGTGGCGTACGAATTCGTCGGTATAACGGAGTTCCGTATTGATAACTTTGCCTCCGTGCATGATGATATGGGAATTGAGATATCCACTACCGACCTTTCCAAGCCTCTGGGCTATTTCGATATTTTCAAAGGTATTGAATGATCGAGCAGGGGCTATCTCCTTTGCAAACGATTCTTTTTCAGGATTGAAAGTGAAAATCTGTTCACCTATAGGTGAAGGGTAATCAACCCTCATTACTATTTCGAACCCTTCAAAAGGCTCCGCATAGAGATGCTTTTCATCCCTCTCTTCGATTCCCACTCCGATTTTCTGGCGGATAACAGCAACCCTGGTGAAGGCCGGCTGTGCCTCTATCCCTGCCTGTGCTATGAGGTCACAGAAGTCCCTGGCTGAACCATCTATGTTCGGAACCTCGTCATTGACCTTTATCAGCACGTTGGTTATGCCGTATATGGAAAAGATTGCCATCAGGTGTTCAACAGTGCGTACCCGTTGCCTGCCGTTATCCAGCGTGGTGGAGTTGGCAGAGAATGTCTTCGATGCGACAGTCTGGGAAAAATTTTCTAAGGAGGTGATATGCCCACGGATGGTTTGACCGTCGAGAGTCTGAAAGACGATACCTTCATTTATCCCCAGAGGGCTAAGAATGAGACCTGTTTTCCTGCCGCTCAGAAGGCCGGCACCGTTAAGGACAACATTCTCTTTGAGGGTACGTTGAGGTACCGGAGAATCTACTACCTCCACCATGCCAGGGGGCGTTAAAAGGTCGGAACTTAAGATTTCAAGTTCCGGGTCCAAAGGAAGGGCCAAGTCGCTCCTTGAGGGTCGATGATTAATTGCAGATTTAACCTTGTCAAGTAAAACATCCAGATGCAGCGGTTTTTCCATAAAATCGTAAGCCCCGGCTTTTATGGCGGCAACCGCCGTCTCGATGCCAGCATGTCCGCTCATCATAATGATGGGGAGTGCGGGGAGTCGATCTTGCAAACGTTTCAGAAGTTGCAAACCGTCCGAGCCTGGGAGCCAGATATCCAGCATAACGAGTGAGGGATTCAGTGTATCGAGACTCTGCCAGAAGCTCTCAGCATCAGGAAAGACGACGGCCTGATACCCCTCGTCTTTCAGAATGTTCGAAATTGTGGAACAGATGGAAGGTTGATCGTCTACTATACAAATTGGGTTCATGTCACTCTTGTCCAAAATACGATAGAAAGAGGCATTAACACCCCACAAGGGGGTAAAAGTGCCATGGTGATATATCTAACAACATAATTTTAAAAGATATTCCTCAGTTTCTTGTTTTTTATCACAGAAGTTCAAAAGTAAGGTACTAAAATTATCTATGATAAGCGATTACACGAAAGTGAGTCAGGATGCTCTTCGCCATGGTCAATATCTTTCCCAAAGAACATAACCGATGGAGCGAAAATCAGACAGAAGATAATTCGCATAAATTAATAATCTGGAAGCATCTTGGACGTCAATATGCTCCATTTATCCCCAGGTTTTTGAGGATAATTTTGAATTTTTCGAGGTGTCGGTATGCTCCTTTTCTTGCATTTTTTTTTGGTATGATCAATTTAAAACTTAACAGGAAACATCTCAACCTACAGTCACCCTTTCTAACAAAAGATTGCCAGTGGTTATTTCTCATCACAAGCACACGTTGTTGGATTAATAAAGTCGATTCGGGTTGTATATAACGGCACATATTGGTTGTTTTCGCAGCCAATATCAAGGATTGACATGACACGCAAAAAGGAAGAATCCATTGGACGAATGATCTCAATTCTGCATCGATTTGGACAAAGTCATATGGGGAAGAAGCTCGGAACACTGCAGAGGCGAACAGGGTCCGAAAAAAGAGATTCTCGTTCACCGTGGCACGAATACATGGAACTACTGCTTTCCTCGGTCCCTGAAATGGACCCGGACTGGCTTGATAATCTGCTGGCCGAGCGCCAGGCAGAGGCATGACAGGAAGGCATCGTTACCATGTGTGATGAGCAAGGAAATTATTCTCTGAGTGCAAGTCTCTCGAGAGGATGCTATGCTAATCATGGTTTGCTATGACGGAACGTAAACGGGCCACCGTGCAGTCAAGCTGGCCCAGGAGCACGCAACAATGTGGAAAGCGAAGATGGTTCGTCGTTACGGTGAATAGTCCCGAGAATTTGTAAGGTGAGGCATAAGCGGGGAGGGAAGAGCATGTCACTAGATCGATTATTAAAACCAAGATCCATTGCTGTTTTCGGCGGCGCGCAGGCCCAGGAGGTGATCCGTCAGTGCGATCTTATGGGGTACGATGGAGATATCTGGCCGGTCCATCCTAAGAAAACTGAAATCCTGGGACGTGAAGTATACCGTTCAGTTGCTGATCTTCCCGGAAGCCCAGACGCTGCTTACCTAGGCGTCAATCGCAACCTCACCATAGACATCGTAAGAGATCTCGCCAGGCGAAATGCAGGCGGTGCGGTCTGCTATGCCACCGGCTTTATTGAGGCGGGTGATGAAGGGACTGAACTTCAGGCACAACTATTGGAGGCCTCGGGCGACATGCCTCTGGTTGGGCCTAACTGCTACGGGATTCTCAATTATCTCGACGGGGCGATGCTGTGGCCTGACCAACAAGCCTGCCAACGGGTCGATGAGGGAGTGGCCATCATTACCATGTCGTCCAACGTGGGATTCAGCCTTACCATGCAGAGACGCGGGCTTCCCATTGCTTACATTGTCTCCCTGGGGAACAAACTCAAGTTCGATCTACATGATGCGATCGAAATACTTGCCAGGCAAGATAGGGTCACCGCGCTTGGGCTTTACATTGAAACAATGTCCGACCCGAAGGGTTTCGAGGAGGCAGTCAACGTTGCCCGGGAAATGGGTAAACCTGTTGTCGTCATTAAGACCGGTCGATCTGAGATCGGCAAAAAAATGGTGGTATCGCATACGGCATCACTTGCCGGGTCTGACACCCTAGTGAGCGCGCTGTTCGAGCGCCTTGGTGTGGCTCGTGTCAATTCCCTTGAAGCGTTCGTGGAAGCACTGAAGGTGCTGCATGTTCTCGGTCCATTGCCCGGTGGCAGGATCGGTGCCATGAGCACCTCGGGAGGAGATCTCACGCTTCTTGCCGACGCCATGGGGCCGGACCTGAGCATGCCGCCGCTATCGGAACACGTTACCCGGAGTCTTCAGGAGAAGATCCACGAGCGGGTAGTGGCCGCCAATCCTTTCGATTACCAGATGTTCGCCTGGAATGACGAGGACCATATGGCCGCCAAGTTTACCGCCTTTTTGTCAGAAAATTTTGATGTTGGCCTCTGTGTGCTGGACTACGCAAGGGAAGATCTCTGCGACCAGTCTTCCTGGGGGGGAGCCGAGAGAGGATTTGTCCGGGCAGTACAACAGACAGGGACCAAAGGTGCGGTGCTGGCGACTTTTTCAGATACCTTTACGGAGTCGATGGCAATGCGCTTGATGCAATCAGGGGTCGCATCGCTGGCCGGCGTAGATGCGGGGCTCGCAGGCATCCAGGCTGCAGTCGATGTGGGGATCGCCTGGAGGCGGCCTGTCAGTCCGCCTTTACTCGGGAAGTTCGACCGACTCAAGGAAGGATCTGCCAGGGTGTTGGACGAGGCGGAATCAAAGCGCCTTCTCGCCGATTGTGGCATTGTGGTCCCTCCAGCGCATGTTGTTAGCAATGCATGGGAAGCCGTGGAGGCGGCTGAAGCGTTGGGCTATCCCGTCGTCGTGAAAGCATTGGGAGTCATGCACAAGACCGAAGTCAAGGGCGTCATGCTCAACCTTGGAAGCTCGGAAGAAGTGAAGGCAGCGGTGACATCGATGTCGAGTCTCTCGGGATCCTATCTGGTCGAAAAAATGATCGATGAGGTTGTGGCCGAGCTCATAGTCGGTGTGGCACGTGATGCGCAATTCGGGCCGTATATAGTGGTTGGTAGTGGTGGTATCCTGGTCGAATTGATGAAAGACAGTGCTTCCCTTCTGCTGCCGCTCACCAGGGAACAGGTACTGAAATCATTGGCCCAGCTTAAGTGCGCACCGCTTTTAAACGGTTTCAGGGGAGCACCACCTGCCGATCTAGATGGTGTTGTTGATGTGATAATGGCGATCTCGAAAGTGATAGAGAATGATCCCTCATCAATTCTCGAGCTCGATATCAACCCACTGATGCTGTTACCCAAAGGCCAGGGAGTAGTCGCAGCTGATGCACTGATCAGCCTGAGTGTGGAATCCGAGAACGCCCAGACCACAGAATCTGAGTTGGAGAGGGTTAATTGATTGCGTTGACGTTCTCACGAATGCTTCAGAGCCGGGATGCACTAGGAGGTTGTCCGAGAATAAGCCTTTTGTTTAAAATCAAGGCATTTTCAAAAAATACGCACAGTCATATAGTTAATATCTCGGAGTCTCGTGCCTCGCTTACCGGAGCATTATTTTTTGGAAATAACGCAGAGTTTGGA
>CAXMTO010000062.1:0-4581 GCA_964196355.1 uncultured Myxococcota bacterium | reverse complement strand
CAGCGGGATCGGGGGGCATGTGGCATATTCACTTGCGGAGTATCTTCAGGAACTGGCAATTATCCCGACTGCAATAAACAGAGAAAATTCGAACCTATGAAGCGCCCAAATAGATACGGGGCACCCTTGCCATTACCGTAGCAACAATTTCATAATTGATGGTTCCAAGCTGCAGGGCCATCTCTTCCGCTGTTAAAACTGCCCCATTTTGGTGTCCGATAATTACAACTTCATCACCACAGTGAACCCCTTCTATATGGCCGACATCAATTATACTCTGGTCCATACACACCTGGCCCACCACCGGCGCCCGCAGTCCTTTGACCAACATTACTCCGGATGATGACAGGTGTCGACTGTAACCATCTGCATAGCCAATCGGCACCGTGGCGAGTCGGGTAGCGGAGGGGGTGGTATACGTCTGCCCATAGCTGACCTTAAAACCTTTAGAAACGGTTTTAACCTGAGCAATACGTGCTTTTAACTGCATGGCCGGCTGGAGTTCGATTTTATAGTGCGCTACCTCGGCAGAAGGATACAATCCATAGAGCATGATTCCCGGTCGGACCATATCCAGATGAGCATCAGGCAGGTCAATGACAGCACCACTGTTGGCAGAATGTTTGACCGGAATATGTAAGCCTTCTGCTTCAAGAGAGGAAATGGTTTCTCGAAAGAGTGTCAACTGTTTACGGACACTTGCTTTATCAAAATGATCGCTGGCAGCGAAATGGGTAAAAACACCCTCGGTTTCCAGGTTGGATAAATGGCAAATTGCAGTAACAGATTCGCAGATCTCATCCGGTACATGTGTGCCGTCGCAGTTTTTCCCATTGAGCTTTCCAGGAACCAGGCCAAGACGCCCCATGCCTGAATCAATTTTAATATGCGTTTTAATATGACCTTTGGCAGCTCGTGCCTTGTCATTCAACGAATACGCATAGCGAACCGAAAAAACGGTCTGAGTTAAATCATTCCTGATTAATTCACCAGCAGCATCCGGTGGTGTATATCCGAATATTAAAATCGGCTTTGTAAAACCAGCTTTTCGTAAGGCAACCGCCTCACAAAGCCTTGCGACTCCAAAAGCATCTGCACCAGCTGCATCCATTGCACGTGCAGCGTTCTCGCTGCCATGGCCGTATGCATCAGCTTTAACCACAGCCATAATTTTGATTCTGGGGCCAATCAGCTGTCGGACTGCCTGGAGATTGTGAGTAATAGCTCTCAGGTCAATTTCAGCCCAAACTGGATGATGTTCTTTAACTGTATTCATAGGAACCGGTTTTTTATCTAACGATTTATTAAAGCGGCAGATTACGAATATTTACAGAACATATCAATGAAAATAAGACTCACATCATCAGAATTCAGAGCCGCACCATCAGGCTACTCTCTGTTTTACCGGTTCACGCTGCTTTGGGTTGGCAGGGTTAAGATGTAGACTTTCAAAAAAGTGATAAAAGAGTTTGAATTAGTATTTTAAGCGGTGTATCAATTATAGTGATAATAATTTCAATTTTCATGATCAAGGGTTATCAATATGAATCTCGGTCAACTTAAGATTTTTTACCTTACCAGCAGGATGGGATCTTTAAGCAAAGCTGCAGAAGAGTTGAATATTACTCAACCTGCAGTAACGAAAGGTATACAGCGTCTCCAGGAATACTATGAAATAAAGCTGTTCAACCGGTTTGGGAAAAAACTGGTTCTTACAGATGTGGGCAATGCATTATATAAGATTGCTGAAAAAATCTTCGATCTCGAAATCCACGCAGAAGATACAATCAGAGAATTTATGCAGCAGAAACAGGGGCATATCCGTATCGACGCCAGTGAGAGTTTCGGCGCCTATTATCTGCCTTCAATTGTGAATCCGGTAAGCAAAGAACACCCCCATGTCCGTTTTTCAGTAAACATTTTACCCTCTGCTCTTGTTGTGAAAAACGTCGCCAACCTCAATAATGATATCGGATTTATATCCTTCCCCATTGAAAATGAAAAGGTAATCTCCCGTGAAATCCTGGAGGATCACATGATCTTTGTAGCAAGCCCACTCCACCCTCTTGTGAGCAAAAAGCGGTTGACCTATATGGATCTTTCAGGACAGTCCATGATTGTCCACGAGAAGGGATCATTTTCTTATCAGGCCACCCATCACTTCCTGACGAAACACAATGTTGATATTGTTGTATCCCTTGAACTCTCAAGCAACAGGGCGATAATCAAAGCTGTGGAAGACGGGCTTGGCATCGCACTGGTTTCAAAAAACATAGCCATTGACCATATTCAGATGAAAAAACTGGCTGTGCTTCCTCTACCGGGGCCGCCTATTACACGCAAATACTACATTGCGCATCATAAGGACAAGTATTTCTCTGAAGTGTTTAACCAATTGGTTAAAAGGGTTGATCAATGGGCACGAAGTTACCACAAGTCCCTGCAAGATCAGATGTAAACAGGCCTGATCATTTTTCAAAGAGACTATAAATATATGAGTATTTCTGATTTAAATTCTTATTGAACTTTTTATCCCCCTCATGAAATCGCCAGAAAGGTGAGTTGAACTCAAGAGCATTGCCCAATTGCCATTGGTGCATATACTTTTGACCTCTGAGCTCTGCAATCGCCTTTTTGTGTGCGTCCGAGATGTAATCGGAATCTATGGAAGCTATTTTGTCCGCCGTTATTTCCATCTGATGGAGCCTGGATGCAGATAAAATGGTCTCCAGGATTTCCGGCGTGAGAGAAATCCGGGCATACAAGGCTTTTTTAATCTTCAACGCTGATTCAAATTTTGTCTCTATAATACTCTCAAATGCACGTGTTGATACACCGGCTTTCTCTATTCGCAATGCCGCCTCTTGAGTAATCTGATATTGGACGGGCTTGAAAGTTTCCTGCATAAATACATTCTGCATAAAAAAAAGGCTGATAAAACTGACCGCTGCCGCAATAATTGGCGTCACAACCCAGCCGCTTGAGATACCACCCACGAGCTTCCAGTTGATGTTCTTCCCCCCCCGCAATAAACCCATGCCAATGACTGCACCTACTATTGCCTGAGAACTTGAAACCGGGACCAGAGGAATGGTTGGAAGCCCGTGGGATTGGAGGAATGTTTCCAGCCCCTGGGAGGAGAAAAGAAACAGAACGATTGAATGTGCAGTCACCGCCACCAGAGCAGCCACAGGAGAAAGATCCATTATTCCTGAACCAACTGTGGTCATAACCCGTTTTGAATAGGTGAATACACCAACCGCAATAGCGACTCCGCCGAGAAAAAATAACTGTTGGGCGGCCGACAGGACAAACAGGTCTCCAAAAGATATAGTAGAAAGAGGAGACACTGGTACAAAGACACCCATGACATTTGCAATATTGTTTGCTCCCAGGGCGTAAGAGCCAAATATTCCGGCCAGGAGCAGCCCATTTCGTGTAAATCTATCCAACCAGAACATATGGAGTTTAAGGGTGGAGATAGCGAACGCTATAATTTTGTAAAAGACCATAGCGATGAGTGCCGCCAAAACCGGGCAAAATATCCAGGTTGATACAATTTTTGTCAGAGAGTTGGCATCAGTTAGAGCACCCGTGAAAAAATTCCAGCCAATAATGGCACCCACAATAGCCTGGGAGGTTGATACGGGAAACCTGGCCATGGTCATAACATAGACGCTCAGGGCGGCAGAAAAGGCCACGACAAAGGCGCCTCCCAATGCATTTACAGCACCAAGTTTTCCAAGGGTGTGAGAAGCTCCGGCACCACTGACAACAGCGCCCAGGATGACAAATATGCTGCAGCAGATTGCAGCGGTTCGAAATCTTATCATCTTTGCGCCGACCGCAGTTCCAAATACATTGGAGGCATCATTGGCGCCTAAAGACCAACCGAGAAAGAGCCCGCTTGATAAAAAGAATGAAAACATTTAGTACCTTACTCCTGAACTTCTGTAAAAAAACAAGAAACCGAGGAATGTTTTTAAAATTATATGGTTACATATACCGCCAAGGTACTTATACCCCTCAAGCTGGTACTGAAAAAGGTGCAGGATTTTTTACTGTTTACCGGTGTTCGATTTCCTATAGAGAACGCTTGATAACAAAAATACTCAGATCATCGGCTACATCTTCTGCTCTGTCGGCAATTTTATCGACATGCCTGACGAGATCCCGAAGCTGCATCTTCTCACTCAGGCTCATGTCATCCTGCCTAAATATTCTCTTTTGCAGCATAGTGGAGATCTTATCAGATTCAGTTTCCCAGAAAGAGACCTTGTGCATATAATTTGAAACTGAAGAAATATCTTTAAAAAAGCATCTTGATGATTGCACCAGGGCTTCAGAGGCATTTACTACGTTTCTTACAAGTTCTCGAAAATCATCGTGAAACTTGGGATCAATTTCTATGCATTCGATATCAAAACGATACAGGGCACCTTTGAACCTATCCAGGAGTGCATCCAGACTTTCCAGGAGTTCCAGAACATCTCCTCTGGATTCCGGGATCAAGGTTTTACGATACAGTTTCTCTTCAATTGAACGACGAAGTGCATCACCCGTATGCTCAATGTCGGTAAT
>CAXMTO010000061.1:0-7692 GCA_964196355.1 uncultured Myxococcota bacterium | reverse complement strand
TAATACCGAGACCTACGGCCATCCTGTGCCCACTGAGGTTCCATTGGGAGCAAAGGCAGGAAAAGCTATCGCTGTAACCGGCCATGATCTGAAAGATCTTGAACTTTTGCTGAAACAGACCGAAGGGAAAGGAATCAATATCTACACCCATGGTGAAATGCTGCCATGTCACGGCTATCCTGAACTCAAAAAATATGACCACTTTTACGGCCATTATGGTACCGCATGGCAAAATCAGGCCAAAGAATTTCCGGAATTCCCAGGCGCAATTCTTTTTACCACGAACTGTATCCAGAAACCGAAGGATTCCTACAAAGCCAATGTATTTACTACCGGTCTCGTAGGATGGCCTGATGTTGTTCATATCGGAGAAGACAAAGACTTCACTCCTGTCATTGAGCGTGCTCTCTCATTGCCGGGGTTCAGTGAAGATACAGACAAAGATTCTGTCCTCGTCGGGTTTGCCCGCAACACTGTACTCGGGGTTGCCGACAAGATAATCGAAGCGGTTAAGAGTAAAGCAATCCGACACTTCTTTCTCGTCGGCGGATGTGATGGGGCGAAACCCGGGCGAAACTATTTCACCGATTTTGTTGACCAGACTCCGGAAGACTGCATGGTACTCACCCTGGCTTGTGGTAAATTCAGATTCTTCGACAAAAAACTTGGCGATATAGGCGGCATTCCCCGTCTGCTTGATGTCGGCCAGTGCAATGATGCCTACTCCGCAATCCAGATTGCAGTAGCCCTCGCAGGGGCTTTTGAATGCGGCGTCAATGATCTGCCTCTGTCAATGATTCTGTCCTGGTATGAACAGAAGGCTGTGGTTATTCTCCTCACCCTTTTCAGCCTGGGTATAAAAGATATTCGTCTTGGACCCTCCCTGCCTGCTTTTATTACACCAAATGTTCTTAATGTACTGGTTGAGAACTTTGAATGTAAACCTATAGCGGAAACCGCAGCAGAAGATCTGCAGACAATTCTTGCCTAATCTTCCCAGTCACCCTAAGGGGCGTCAGGCGGGGTATCTTTATTGATACCCCGCCTTTTTTTTTCAAACGCTCTCCTGGATTATCTCAATTTTTTTATTATTTTAACAAAAATATAAAAAAGAAGAAAACTTGACCCAGATCAAAGATATCCCACTGTTTTATGCTATTTTATAAATCATGATCAGGCGACAAAGACGCCTGCCAGCTCAACTATATTAAACACCCCACAAAGGGGTATAAGTACCATGGTGATATAGCTAACAATATAATTTCAACAGACATTCCTCGGTTTCTTGTTTTTTATTACAGAAGTTCAGGAGTAAGGTACTAATAAGCCGGTTGCCGGCATAAAACGTTATCGAAAGTAATCCCACTATAGCCAGGAGGTTAGCATATGAAAGCAGTAAGAAAAATAATTAAAATCGACGAAGAGTTATGTGACGGTTGTGGTCAATGTGTACCGGATTGCGCAGAAGGTTCTCTGAAAATTATTGATGGCAAGGCAAGACTGGTCGCCGACAAATTGTGCGACGGACTTGGTGCATGCCTTGGTGCATGCCCTACCGGAGCACTGGAAATTATCGAGCGCAACGCAGATGAATTTGATGAAGAAGCTGTAGAAAAATATCTTGCAGATGAAAAGAAGAAGGCGGAGGCCGCCAAGCCGATGGATTGTGGTTGCGCATCAAGCCACATTCAGTCCTTCAAGCCACTGTCTGCAGCACTGCCGGCTTCACCATGTCAGTCGGCCAATATTCCCGTCCATATTCCCGGTTCCGAGGCTACAGATTCAGCACTCACCCATTGGCCGGTACAGATCAGACTTGTCCCGCCACACGCCCCCTTTCTGCAAAACAGCGATCTCCTGGTTGCAGCTGATTGTACTGCAGTAGCAGCACGAAATTTTCAGGAAAATTATCTTGAAGGGAAAACCGTGATGATGGGGTGTCCTAAATTTGACGACGCTGAAAGCTATATACAACGCTTTACTGAAATAATAGAAACCTGTAACCTCAAAAGCCTCACGGTATTAATCATGGAAGTCCCCTGCTGTTCCGCAATGAACGTAATTATTAAAAAAGCAATAGAGAAAGCAGGAAAAAATGTACCGGTTGAACAAATCACAATCTCAACCCGAGGCCAGGAGCTGGAGAGAAAAAGCTGGTAAACTCAGAGAAGAGCAACCATTTCAGACTTTCCACCGGAGAGTTACTTCCGACTGTGATTCGCTGATGATTGCTCCCAGTGGCTGAAGTAACTGAAACAGTGGTCGGCCAAAATAAAAAAGCTCTTCACTGAGCTTTAAATTAAAGTCACGTATTGCCTTTGTTCTAAAGCGTAAATCGTCTCTCACCTGCTTTTCCAACTCCTTGACCTGCTGAGTAGACAGTCGACTCCCGTTGTCCCTGATATACAGTAAATCGGGACAGGGGGAGATGCGTTCATGCTCTTTTATTACAGGAATCAAGGGATCACCCGAGACAAGTATATCGAAGCGACTCAGCGTTTCTTTCTCCACCAGATTAAGAATATCATTTGGGTCCCAGCACTTTAGAAGAACACATGCCTGGGGCCGGTTTGCATAAATTGTACACCCTCTCTGCTCATCAAAATAACAACACTCCCATTGCCGTCCTTTGCCGATTATTTTTATCAGCTCAACCCCGGCAGGCTGTATAGTCCCTGTGACCGGATTGTGAGTCAACTCCCCTTTTCTGATGGTAATAAGGCTACTTATCGGGATTTTTCCATCACGAACCAGGCGGAGATCTCTTTCATGGAGCGCAGGGCCTCCCTGCTCACAGCAGTTTCCACATTTTTCACACACATCCTGTTTTTTCACAGCATCTTTCCCAACCCGATTTGAGGTGGAATGTCACTTCGGGACAAACAGATAAAAACCGTTTGCCGTGAGAAGTTTACGCACTACCCCCGGCTTTAAGGTATTTATTATCATATAAATTTTTGCATCTTCTCTACCCTGGTTCAAACGAATCAAACGGGTGAGAGAGATGGCGTTTTCCTCAAGGAGCACAACAAGTTCACTCATTATATTCTCCCTGCCGTCATCTGTTATCGTCAGCAGCAGGGATCCTTTATCTTCCACACCAAAAAGCTTTCTATACGCTGCCGTAAGATCGCGCATAGAGAACATTCCCACCACAACCTCCCGGTCTGTTACGACAGGAATACCACCAACTTTATCCCGATCAAAGATAAGCAGGGCGTCATCAAGAGTTGCGTCCAATCTCAAAGTAGAACATGAGGTTGTCATAATATCGGCAACTTTAGTCTTTTCGACCTGGCCATAAATTAACATTCGCTCACTTTTACCTGTAATAGAGGATGGATAGGCGGAACGGAGATCTCTGTCGGTAATTATTCCGATCAGCCTGTTTTCCCCATCAACCACAGGCAAATGCCGAAAATCATATTCATTGAGCATCAGGCGTGCTTCTGGCAGGAATATTTCGGAAGATATCGTAATCGGGTCGGGAGTCATGTGTTCATGTATATACATATTACCACCATTACCGGAGCTAACCCGCATTTCTCATGAACATTGTGTCAATTTTCTGAAAGTGTTTTCATTGTAACAGCTAGCTACCCGTTCGAATTGACGAGAAATTTTACACAATGTTCACCAAAAGCCAGCAGATATGATCACATCTTCCGCGTCGCTACCCCTGCAAACATAGACTACTATAGTTCACTGGGGTGCTTCTTGAATATGTAATCATCTTTGCTGGTGAGAAATCCGGGCTAAATAAATGCAATTGCGAACGGAAGAGTCCTGTTTTCTTCCTTTTAGTATATCACACACGACTGGATAAATAGCAATTTTTTACCCATTTTTTTCACACTTGGTCAAGGTTTAATCTCACTTCCATATCCTTTTAAGGCTGTTAATAAGCACTCGGACAAATACAGCTTTTAGCCCCCCTGGATTCTAGCGAATGCATGTTTGGAGATTACCTTGTTAATTGTTTCCGGATGATTACCATGTTACCTTTGTGGTGCATAGAGGCCTCTGTTTGATGTTTTTTGGAAAACGGTAAGAAGGAATAACATATGAGCCATAGCTTCTGGCAGTGGATGGGCAGCGAAGCGGTGCTACAGCAGGCCCTGACGGGATATAGCACCGGTATGCTACTGGTGATTATCGTCGTTTGTATCGGCCTGCTTTCTTTTGGCGCAGACTGGATGATCGAAGGAGTGGTCGAGCTGGCCCAAAAGACCAGGCTCCCTAAAATCGTGATTGGTGCGACAATCGTCTCCCTGGGGACGACCATGCCTGAGGCATTTGTCTCAGTAATGGCTGCCTACATGGGCAATCCGGGACTTGCCCTTGGCAATGGAGTGGGCTCGATCATTGCCGACACCGGCCTGATTTTTGGTTTGACATGTGTGCTGGTAGCCGTACCGGTTAACCGTTACATCCTCAACCGCACCGGCTGGGTACAGCTGGGGGCGGCATTATTGCTCGTCAGTATTGCCATTATTGCCCTGCTCAATGCTCCGTCCGGCAGTAGCCCGACCCTTGGACGCGGGGTTGGATATTTTTTCCTGACCCTCTTGTTTCTGTATCTTTATCTCACTTACCGCTGGGCGAAGAACAGTGATGAACAGATAATACCGGACGTGGACCTGGACAAGGATGTGTCACGGGGACTTGTACTCATCTGGATTATGATAATCGGCGGCCTTTCGCTTGTGATCTTCGGAGCGCGGATATTGGTTCCCAGCGCCTCTGAAATTGCCGTCCGTTTCGGTGTACCAGACGATGTTATTGCCGCTACCATGGTGGCATTTGGGACGTCACTACCAGAGTTGATGACGGCGATAGCGGCGATTCGAAAGGGACATCCTGAAATTACGGTTGGCAATATTGTGGGTGCCGATGTTCTAAATTGTCTCTTTGTTATTGGTGCAGCTGCCGTTGCTGCACCTCTGCAGATCCCCGCTAATTTCTATTATTTCCACTTCCCGGCAATGATGATCATTCTCATATCATTCCGGGTCTTTATCTCCATGAACAAGTCAGGATTTTTCCGGCGCTGGCAGGGGTTCTGGCTACTCGGCGTTTACGGAGTTTATGTCGTCCAGCAATACACCCTGAACGGGGGTGTGCCCCATTGACATCGCTCTCTATCAATCATCCCTGCATTCACTCTGAAATGCCTTCAAAGGTGGGAAATGAAAATAACTTTATATCGATCGAATCTTTGCCCGAGATGTTTTCTCGCCCGGAAATATCTGCTTGAAATCGTTGGAGACGACTCCGATGTACAGATTGAAGAGGTGGATATAATTCCTTGCAATTGTTATTTCATATCCTATAGAATGCATACAGAGTTTCACATATAAACCTCCACCGCCACCTCATTCATGAAGTATCTCTATTATATATTAGCAATAGTTGTCGCAGCCACCCTCCTGTCACTTTTTTTTCTCTGGCCAGACCAGAAGGTGGAGGAAAAAGATTCTCTTTTCACAATCAATGGCCAGAACTACACCCGGGAATCGATTACATCGCAATACAGTAAATTTGGATATCACTCTGATAACAAGTCAGAGATGATTGACACAGCGATTAGCCGCGAACTCCTCATACAGGAAGCACAAAGACAGGCTATCGACAGGGAATCAAGTTTCAGAGCCTCCCTGAAGAATTATTATGAAAACGGTCTGATCAAAATACTTTTAGACCGAAAGAATGACACTCTACAGGTAGACATAAGCGATGCAGATATAGACCAGTACATATCCTTTCTTAACACCCTCGTCTCATTTACACGACTGGACCAGATTCCTAAATCCGACGATGAGGCGACAAAAACAACCGGCGTGTCGACCTCTTCACTTTTTGATGATCTGGCTATACCGGTCAGGTTGCTGCTCGCATCCCTTTCTCCCGGGTCTTTCAAGATTAAATTTGACACAGGTAATGAGCAATATGCGATACGCCTTGACAAAATTGAACCAGCAATGAAAGAAAAAAGTCAAGCTCCTGACCGGGAAGAAATTCGTCTTCTTCTGAGTGAATATAGAAGAGAGCAGATTATAAATGAATGGTACGGCGACCTGAGAAATCAAGCATCAATTACCATTCACAACAAGAACAATTGATCATGGCTAAACATTATAAGCGGAAGAATTTCTTCATCAAAAAAAATTTCCAGGGGAAATTGATTCTTGGCTACTTCTTCTTCCTCACCGGGGGCTGCCTTTTTTTCATCATACTTCTTGGAGCTTTTTCGGCAGATACCTTGACCATTTCCTATAGCAACAACGACTTGCAGTTTGGTCAAACACCTATAATATTACTTAAAAAAATCCTTGCAGCACACTGGATATTTATTGCCTCCGGGGCCGTATTTACGATTATTGCCGCCATGTTAATCACTCATCGAATTGCAGGGCCGATTTTCCGATTCGAAAGGGCGCTGGATAATATGCTGAACAAAGACCTGACCGATAACGTAGCTCTAAGAACTAAAGATGAAGGCAAAGAGCTGGCAATAAAAATAAATGCTTTAAATCAGGATCTCTCAACCACTTTTAAAACTCTCCAGGCTCACTCCAGTGCCATCAGTGCGCTCCTCGAACAGACTCACACCAAAACCCCAGATATCTCCGGAGGTGAGCTGGACGAGTTGAAAAGTATATGTTGGAGTGTCGAAGAAAATAACAAAAAAATTCGTGCAATATGTACTGCATACACTCTCAGGGATGAATAAAACAGTTGTATTTTTTTTACTGCTATTTATCCTGTCCCTCCCCTCATCAGCACATTCCCGGGTAGTAAAGAGCAGGTACGCAACCCTGCATTATAAGACAAAACGTCTTCTAAACGATTTCAACGACCAGATAAGGCTCGGCCGGAAGCTCAACTTCATGGTCAGGAAAAAAAATATCGTCACCGGCGAAGATGAAGTGGTCGCCAAAATAGACACAATCATAGAAAAGGCGGAAGTGGTACTTGATATGTTTCCTGATAATATGCATATCCATGTTGTACTGCTGGAAACTTCAGGTGATGTAAACCGGATTTATAAACAAAGATATGGAAAAAAGGCGAATCATATAGCCTATTACTCGCTAGCCGAGGACACCATCTACATTTCTGTAGATAACGCCAATTTACGCGTTTTTGCACATGAAATAGGACATGCCATCGTCGACCACTACTTCAAAGTCCGACCTCCCTACAACATCCACGAACTCATGGCGCAGTTTACGGAAAAGCATATTACTGATTAACCCCGACGAGCGGGATAAGTACCATGGTGGTGTTTCCAACCACATAATTTCAAAATATGTTTCTCAGTTTCTTGGTTTTTATTACAGTATTTCCGGGGTAAGGTACTAATAACTATCCGCAAAGCCCATTTTCCTTAAGCGGCTTCTCGCCGTGGCATTTGCAGGTTCAAGGACGAGTGCCCGTTCAAATTCTTCTTTAGCCCTGTAGGTGATTCCCTGGCTCCGATAATGATCACCAAGGAGGATATGAAAATATGCAGAATCCGGGATCTTCTCAACCGCCTGGCGCAAAACTGCCAACCCCTTCGTATCCATCCCCTGCCGCCTGTAAAAACCTATTATGTTACTGAACCAGCTTGATTTTGGATCTGTTGCGGCGGACAAAAATTCTGTTGCGGCATCAAAGAAGAACTCCGCATCAGAGTGGTTATCATTT
>CAXMTO010000060.1:0-4089 GCA_964196355.1 uncultured Myxococcota bacterium | reverse complement strand
TAGCGCGATTGATGCGGCTTGAGGTTGTTCTCTTTTAGGATGCGATGAATTGAAGATTTGCTTGGAGTTGCATTAATCTTATCAGGGTTTTTCGCCAAGTGAGCTGCCGCCCATCGTGTTGTCCACCGCCCTGAGTTTGGTAACGGCTGAGTCTGACAATAAAAGCCGATCAATTCCAATTTCAATTCTTCGGTATAGCGAGCCGGTCTCCCTGAACGTGGCAGGTCAAGAACATCTCCGGTTTCACTCATTCGTTTAAGAGTGCGACCTACAGATGATATACTATATCCCACGATGGTCGCAACGGCGCACAAGGAAAACCCATAATTGACAAGAACTACAACCGCTTTACGACGAACGACTGTGGGGACTGATTGTATATTGGTTTGTATCGGCATAAAATTTAAGCTGTTAATTCCTGTATCAGTAAGAATGCCCATCAGTTTTTTTTAAAGATTCAACCAACGTGGGCAAGGTTTTTTTGATGTCCATAAGGCCGAGTTTTTTCATATGCCACCGTATGGTGCGTGGCGAGATAGTTGTTTCTAGCTTGTCGTTTAGTATTTCCGTAAGTGATTGACTGGAAACGGAATATCCTGCTATCGATCTGGCCGCAAATTGTTGTACAAGCTCAGCCTTGACTTGCGGATTCACTTGTAAATCATGTTTTTGACCTTTTCGTTTGTCGATAAGCACTTCCTTTACCCCCTCATTCAGCAATTTCTCTGATAAGTCTTGACAATGTGCAACAGTTATTCCCAGCGCTGTTGAAGCCTTGTGTGTTGTTATTAAATTTGCCTGAAGCAATGATAATATGACAGATCTCAGGTGAATACGGTGGTTTTCCAAAATCTTCAACTGCTGATTTGAATTTTCAAAAGTGATTACGCAGTAACCATCCTCAGTTGTCACTGAGACTTGAGACTCATGTGGCGATGCGGGAAGCAACTGCGGTTCATATACTTTCGCAGAGTACCTGCGGTCACTCAATGCCGGAATGCCATCCTTCAGTATTCTGTTGATTGTTGTTTTGCCTGATTCTTCAGGCATGCCTACAAATAGAGCTATCGCATTTATTCTTGCTCCAAGCAAATACAAGGCAAAAAACAAAACTTTTTTGACCACCAGTTCCGGTAATACTTGTAAAGCTTTTTCAATTCGATTTTGAGAATGTTTCGGTGAAAACACCATGCTTTGGCAATCCATAATTCCCCCACAATGTTATATTGAACCTATTCACATATCAACTCGCGCCTATTTTCAGGCCGTGTACAAGGTAGTATACACACTTAATAGGTTCAAAGCAAAAGGTATTAAGGGAAATACAAATTGCCATTATAGTGCGCAAAATTTATGGGACGGAGTACTAGGACTGGCAAAGGATATCTTTTTTCATCTGCTGAATTTTGGAATTTTCCACAATTCAGTGTCTGAGGTTTATAAGCACCGCCAAAATTATCTGGAACCATCTCGGACAGGGAAATGGATCGAAACTAAAGGAGACGAACCGTCTTTTGGTGCGGCATATATACGGTTCACATACTTAATTGATCCTGTTGGTATTTAGTACCTTACTCCTGAAAATAGTACCTTACTCCTGAAAACCTGTCAAAAAAAACAAGAAATCTGGAGAGTGCATTGAAATTAGGAACTTAAAGTAATCACCAAGGCACTTATACCCTTCAAGCGGGTACTAAAAAGAGTGCTGGCTTGTTTACCGTTTACCGGTGTTAGTGTCTTAAACATTACCCCCTAACTTTTTTTCGAGAGTTGCAAGGGTAACTCTCCTCCATTATGTCCAGTAACATAACTACTTTTCTAATGTAACAAAGTAGAACTAAAGCAGCTGCGCTATTATGTCATCCATTTATTCTGAGCGTTATGTTTTTCCCATTCAATCTGTGAATCTGACAATATTTTTTATCAAGTATGGGAAAATGATTTTGGACATTCTCAAATATCCTGATCCATTAGGATGTATTCCATCTGAAGTAAAATCAACACTGAACAAACCATCTTTATCAGTAAGGTGAGAATAGAAATCCACATAATCAGATTCATATCGCTGCGAAAGAGTCTCTAGCTTACTATTTATTAACAAGAGATCCTTCGGAGGACGATTCACAATATATTTATTTCTAACGGGGAGAAGGTTACATAGGATTATTTGTATATTTTGATTCGCCGCTTTCCTTAACATTTTTTCAATGTTGTTTACGATCTCATCTACAGGTTGACCATTGCAAAGATCATTAGTGCCAATGAGCATCACAAGTATTTTAGGTTTTAAATCTATTACGTCTTTATCAAAACGATCCACAGCTTTTAATACCAAATCGCCATATATACCTTTATTTACTATTGGGAGTGAACCAAATGATGGCGCCATCAACCACAAGTAAATTTGAGAGTCACCAAAAAAGACTATCGATTTTTTGTCGTAGATATCATTTTTAGATAGAGTTCGTTGCCAAACATCATTATCAATTAACTCATGCAATCTATGTCTAAATTGCAACATTTTCCAGGTTATAAGGGACAATCCAGTTGATAGTACCAAGAAAATAACAACTAACATTACATGGGAATTTCTAATTTCTTCCATAGCTCATCTAACGTTGATTTTGTGGAATAACAGGCTAACAATCATATTGTATCATTTTGTTGATCTATTTTTGTTACGTGGAGTCACGAACAGTTTTACCCTTTAGTTTTGCTGGAAATATTTGACCTTGCCATGGAAATTCTCTTGACTTTCTCTTCGGCCTTTTTGTCAAAAATATCTCAACTCCGATTGAATAAATGGAAAAGCATTTGAGGGAAGGAGGTCAGGAAGAAGGTTTTAATTGAGCCATATGAACGCAGCACTTAACACTTCACACCTAATCCACACGATGTTTTAACGTTCGTTTGGCAACACGGCGTACACGCTTTTGCATCCTGCGATGGATTAAATAACGTCCTATTCTTGAAAAACCTAGTTGTAAGAGTATCTTGCGCACATTTTTTTTTGCAGGAAGCAGGCGCATGAGCCAGAATAAAATCTCTCCAAATATCACCTTTTTGAGGTGAGGGGCAAATACCATTGGATATTCGGGTACAGGTAGATTGAGTTTACGCCGTACATCTATTCTGAATGCTGTGCGCAACTTTTTCTCAACCATCATCTGTCGCTGGCCTTCGCCTATTTCAGCTACTGGAATCTCCTTGGCATACAATCTGCCCGCTGATACAGCCGCATCAATTAATTCTGCGCCTTTTTTCGTGCGTACCAGTACTCCGGAGAAGCCGGCTGGATCATCGTACTTCCATTTACCGCTTTCATCCCGGATCCATGGATCACAGACTGAGATGTCGGAAAATTCGGCAGCTGCGTCCAGACATTGTAGACAACGGCCCAGTGGCGACACCCGGGAAATAACATTGAATGTTTGCGCAGGGCCATACGGTGAACGCCAGACCGAGCCATCTGTAAAGGTCAGTTCCAAAGTATTGAACGGCCACCCGGTTCTATCTCGCTGTCGGTATCGGGTATGGGCCAGCTGACTCCCAGGAGGGGCTAGCAGTTCGCCAGCTTCCTCAGTGGAACTCATGGGTAAGGTGTAGTGACACAACAGACCAATTACTATAGGAATTTTCTTGCGCCAGCGGGGATCAAAGATTTGCCGCTTCCGCAAGGCATGGACCTGGCAAGGTAATGCAACAAGAGCAAAAGGCCCATCTTCCTCCTGAATTGTATTGAGGATATGGAGATGCGGGGAAGTGGTGTAGCGTGATTGTTGAGAGCGCAGTAAGTCCTCACGGCTGCGGGCAACTATACCTCTGCCTCTAGCAGGGTTCTTCGGGTCCTCCACAACAACAATTGCACCTTTTATCAGCCCACTTGCAAGCAAGAAATCAAATAACTGGGTAACCACTCCACCACTTGCTGCATTATGGCGGATGGTGAGGTCCATGGCGTGGGCCACGAACCCACTTCGGACATTGCCCAGCATGTCACCATAGGTATAACCCTCACCAAACATGCGCTTACCGATGTCTTGATAATTTACTCCCAGACCAGAACATGTCTGGACGCAGATATTGCAG
>CAXMTO010000059.1:0-8384 GCA_964196355.1 uncultured Myxococcota bacterium | reverse complement strand
TAAATGAGGTGTTTGTTCTTTCCCCCAAGTCAACCCCCACCTCAGTATGGTCTCTCTCACTAATTTGAACAAAAATCTGCAGTTTTCCGTCACTGTCTTACGACAGGTTTGGCTCTGTCTTGATTTTAATATTTCCTCTCTGAATTATATGTGAAGAGGTTGATCCCGGTCAATGTAACAGTGTGCCACCAGTTATTAATAAAAGGAAAGGACATTGGAACAATTACTAAAAATATAACCTTATTCCCCTCCTTAGCCATTTTAAGGAAAACTACAATCAAAGACGATTCACAAAGCATCAATATAATCTGGAATTATCAAGGATTTCAACATACTTTTTTCCTATCAGGTTATCCTGGAGAATTTTTGCCCTACAAAGATCGAAAGCACCTTCTTATGTTGTTAGGTATTTTTGGGAAAGTCACAATTACATTTACAGGAATAAGCTCAAATCGTTGGACCAGTCCGCCCATTCTCATTGGCAGTGGAAATCTCTATCCGGTACTGCAAGATACTGCACGATCCTGTCGTGGTATCAGTCGTGGTGCCTGACATCACCCATAAGGCTATTGCATGGTTCTCAGTTAGTATCAACCACCACGCCTAACGATTAAGGATAGGTGGTGAGATCCGAGCGGCAAGAGAACTCGGACTAACTCAACGTCAACTCGGATATCGTATCAAGAAATATGGGATTAGTCGCTTTACTTCTTTTCAGTAGTTCCCCAGTCAACACAATCAACCATTGATATTTTGTTACATTTGCGTGTATTATATTAGTAAAATATGCCATTATTGTAATAAATTGATATCGCTACTCCCTTGCGAAAACACCATGCAAGCCACCTATACTACCAACATTACGAACATATATTTATTTCAATACGATTTGGCATACTTATTGTGAAAGTACAAACCAATACAACTTATTTGTTTTTAATTTTCTTAAAAACAACAAACCCAAACAGGAGGAAACCCACAGTGAAAGAGGCAATAAAAATTAAACCAACAACTTATTGGGGGATAGCAACATTTCTTGCTATCCTGGCTGTAGCCTTTCCGGCCCTAGCTGAAGATGACAGTATCACTAACACCGTAATTCAACTCGCCTACTCAATAGACACGTTCTACTTTCTTATGTCGGGTGCCTTAGTTATGTGGATGGCAGCAGGATTTGCCATGCTTGAAGCCGGACTGGTTCGTGGAAAGAATACGGTAGAGATACTGACCAAGAACGTAGCGCTCTACTCCATCGCCTGCATTATGTACATGGTTGTCGGTTATAATATAATGTACGGAGACGGGGTAAACGGTTTCATCCCCGGCTTAAGCTTCTTTCTTGGACCAGACAACGGTGTAGATGACGTCCTGAAAAGTGGCGGAGACACATATTACTCAAACATGTCTGACTTCTTCTTTCAGGTCGTTTTCGTGGCTACGGCCATGTCAATCGTCTCTGGCGCTGTTGCGGAACGAATGAAGCTTTGGGCTTTTTTAATATTTGCAATCGTGATGACTGGTCTTATCTACCCTGTACAGGGATACTGGAAGTGGGGTGGTGGTTTTCTCGACGCCCTTGGCTTCCTGGATTTTGCCGGATCGGGCCTTGTTCACCTCTGCGGTGCTTCTGCCGCTCTAGCTGGAGTACTGCTCCTTGGAGCCAGGAAAGGGAAATATGTGAAAGGACGTATCAATGCGATTCCTGGTGCAAACTTACCCATGGCAACACTTGGTACCTTTATCCTCTGGCTTGGCTGGTTCGGCTTCAACGGCGGGTCTGAGCTTAAAATCAGTAATATTGAAGAAGCAAACGCAGTATCCATGATTTTTGTCAACACCAACACCGCAGCAGCGGGTGGTCTTATTGCAGCCCTGCTCTTATCTCGGGCCTGGTTCGGAAAGGCCGATCTTACCATGGCATTAAATGGTGCACTCGCCGGACTAGTTGCAATTACAGCCGAACCCCTAACCCCAACGCCTCTGGTTGCGACTATAGTCGGCGCAATAGGCGGCCTGATAGTCGTAGCTGCAATTATATTCATCGACAAAGCAAAGATTGACGATCCTGTCGGCGCAATTTCAGTACATGGCGTTGTCGGTATCTGGGGCCTTCTCGCAGTATCTTTTACGAATCCAGAAGGCTCACTGGTCGCACAGTTAATAGGTATAGCATCGATTTTTAGCTGGGTCTTCTGCACAAGCTTCGTCTGCTGGTTCATTATTAAAAAGACTCTCGGTATTCGTGTTAGCGAAGAAGAGGAACTCGAAGGCTGTGACATATCAGAATGTGGCCTTGACGCCTACCCAGAATTCACCAAAGATTGATAAGAGGATTCATAAATGAAAAAAATAGAAGCCATCATCAAACCATTTAAACTTGAAGACGTAAAGGAAGCCCTTACTGAAATTGGTATTACCGGAATGACCATCTCCGAGGTGAAAGGATATGGTCGTCAAAAAGGCCACACAGAAGTGTACAGAGGCGCAGAATATAACGTTGAATTTAACCCCAAGACAAAAATAGAGCTCATCATCGACTCTGATCTAGTAGAAAAAGTGATGAATGCCATCCAGACAGCTGCAAACACAGGCAAGATCGGTGATGGCAAAATATTTGTTCTTCCCGTCAACGATGTCATGAGAATCAGAACTGGTGAAAGTGGTAAAGATGCCATTTAGACAGCCACCACGCACATTTTCAACCAACAAAGCCTCCAATCAACGAGTGAAGGCTTTGTTGATTGCAGCTTGCTCAGCCTCACTACATAAAAGGCTTATATTGTAAGTAGTAGTGGCTCTTTGACTCCTACTTCTGACCTACATATTGGTGCACAAAGTTATCAGATTAATATGCCAATAAGATAATATTAACCCGAAAGGTATTTAGGCTTACGCAGCGTATTTAATTGAATATAATTATAAAATTACTCCATTCCTGGCGAACTGGATGAAAGATACTATTTTCGTATCAATCGTTGATATTGGCAGTGTGAATCTCTTGAGATTCCATTTTTACCTGATGTTTACATTATTCCTGTGAAGCTTTAATTTGACTATACTAAAAAAACGTGTCTGAAAGGGAGCATTTCAACACCCTTAAATATTCAAAATCATTTGTAGAAACTCAACAGATAATGGAGCGTTCTAAATTATTGATGTTTCCAGAAAATTAATAAGCTGGAAGAACCGAACCGCTCCGCGTAAATACACTCAATCTGCACTCATTGAATTCGTTTTATCCCAGTAGAAAAGCTTGAAAAAGAGGGATATGGGGAATTCGTAGAACTCTTTCAAGGCTATTTGGTGTAGGATCCTACATTGCCAGAGAAATCATGCATTAAAGTTTTACCGGTCTGCGTATAAAGCAGTCCGAAGAAAATTATTGTTGGCTTCAGGAGTTGTTTCATGTTTGACTTTGACCTATTGCATAGTTCAGCAGGAGACACCCTATAAGAGTTGTAGCAGAGGATATTGAGAAAAAATGGTGTTTGCCATACGGAGAGTGGATGTGGAACTTCTTGAAGCCGTACAAAAACGCAAGAGTATCAGAGATTTTAAATCGGAGCCTGTCTCTCAAGAGTTGCTGGAAAAAATTCTCAAAATGGCTGTAAGAGCTCCCTCTGGAGTCAACAGACAGCCATGGGAATTTACGATTTTATCCGGTGAGGTGCTGGCGAAGGTGAAGGAGAAAAACCTAGCGATGTTTCAGGCGGGCCATGAGAGACATCAAGGCGCAGGGCCGGCAGTCGCCCGAGACAGTGTCTATCGAAAGCGACAGGTCGATCTGGCCATTCAGTTATTTCAACTGATGGGAATTGAACGCGAGGACAGGGAAGGAAAAATCCGGTGGATGGAGAGAGGTTTTTACTTCTTTAACGCACCGGCAGTCATCCTCTTGCTCACCGACAGGTCTTTTCTCTTGGAACGTGTACTTCTCGACATTGGAGCGGTAATGCAGACGATATGCCTGACAGCTCTCGAGTTCGATCTCGGTACATGTATAGAGGGTCAGGGGGTAACCTACCCCGAAGTGCTAAGAGAATACGGTGGGGTATCACCTGACAAACAGATTGTTATGGCCATCGCCATCGGGTATCCCAACTGGTCTTTTCCAGCAAATGCTATCGAAACTCCACGTGAATCCATCGATAAGATAACCAGCTGGCAGGGGTTTTGCTAAAAGCAAAAGTGTAATCAGCTGAGCTTGACGGCGGTCCCGTAAACCAGCAGCTCAGCTGCACTGCCTACAACGCTCGTCGTCATGTAGCGAACATTGATGACTGCATCTGCCCCCATGGCTTCTGCTTTAGCCGCCATCCGCTCAGTCGCAACTGAACGGGCATTCCCCATCATCTCTGTGTACTCAGTCAACTCGCCACCAAGGATCAGTCTGACTATTGCAGATAGATCTTTTCCAAGCCATATGGCAAATACCGTGTGCCCCTGTACCAGGCCGATAATCTCAGTTATCTCCCGTTCGGGCAGTTTATCGGAATTTAACAGCATGACAGTATGATCAGATGCGGCAAGGGGAGATTTCTTGTTAGAAAATTTCTGTAACCTCTGCTCTAGGGCCAAGCTGGTCAGCACCACGAGGATACCGCCCAATAAACTGAAAACCGCTGCTCTCATCCACCAGGGCATAACAGGGTCTTCGGCAACAACCACATACCAGGGTATCCCGACAAATATCGTTATGAAAAGTCCAAGCACAAATGCCACAGAGCCAACTTGTCGAAATGTTTTCATTTTTTATCCTCTTAAGATAGTTAGTGCCTTAGAAATTCATTTCATGTTTTTTATGAATGAATTTCGTGAAGGTACTTACACCCCTCAATGGGGTACAGAACTGAGTCCCGGCTTACTTCCGGCTTACTGGAGTTAGAAACCTGAAAACTTTTAATAATTATCTCACTCGCCCTCGTGAGTCACAACAAACCAATTCTTGGGGCCAATTTTGTTTGATCTGCTCCCCATAAGTCGTCCAGTCTGACAGGAAGGTTGGGTTCAGAGGATTTGTCCTTGATTCTTCCGATAATTTCTCTATCCAGTCGTTGACAAGTATTTACTTTTTTACAGTAACGGAAAGAAAGGGTTTTAAAACCATTGATGTATCCAGATTATTAATTTTCTGGAACCATCTTCGCTTTGAAGGTGATTTTTTCCTGTCAGGCTATTCTGGATAACTTTCCTTTTCTAAAGACCAAAAACACCTTTTTTTGTTGCTAGGTTTTGGGACGACTTTCTGATTACATGATCAGGAATAGCCTAAACAGAGCGTATGCCTATATCGACTTAACATTACCTAATAACACCTCTATTCTCTCGTTATGGATCAATGCATGTCAGGGTGAACCAGACCATTTTTATTCCTGGTTGAAAATGTACCTGTTAATGCTGTGCTGAGATGACTTGTTGCAAGTGCTAACCCGGGTTTCTCAACAGCAAAGATGATTACATATTCAAGAAGTACCCCAGTGAACTATAGTAGTCTATGTTTGCTGGGGTAGCGATGCAGAAGATGTGATCATATCTGCTGGCCTTTGGTGAACATTGTGTAAAATTTCTCGTCAAACCGAACGGGTGGCAAGCTGTTACAATAAAAACACTTCCGAAAATTGACACAATGTTCATGAGAAATTCGGGCTAGAAATGGTCCCATGAGTCCGGACCAACCATTATGTTAATATACCTGTAGTTCCTCAATCATGCTACAGTGAGGGAGTATGGAAAAGCAGTCTGAAAAATTCTACACCCTCCCCCCCCCCGGAAGAGAGGTATTTGGGCACCAACTGGAGCTATGAGACATAACTTAAAAAATTAAAGTGGTAGTCCAAAAAACGGGGCCACTTCTGTTTTTTTAGCTTTTACCTAGGAGATAAAACATGAGTTCTAATGAGATAAAAACACTGAACAATAAAGTCGCCTGGATTACCGGCTCGTCCCGGGGAATCGGCAAAGCAATAGCAGAACATTTTGCCTCCAGGGGTGCAAGGGTAGTGATTCATGGCAGTCAGCCAGATTCGCCGAGTGTATTTCAAGAAGGTGAGAACCTGGCGGCCAACGCCGAAGCAATAGAAAAAAAATACGGTATTCCTTGTATTGCTGTTACCGGAAACCTAACGGACTATACCGTCGTTCAGAATATTGTTTCAGAAATACATAACAAAATGGGTCAAATCGACATCCTGGTTAACTGCGCTGGGGGTGATATAGGTACTAGGGGCGCTAAGGCTGAATTGGCCGGGAAACCAGAGGGCAACAACGCCCTTTCTATTTCCCTGGAGGATATAAAGACGGTCATGGATCGGAATTTTCTGACCTGTGTGCTATGCTGTAAGGCTGTTGTACCGGAAATGATGACACGCAAAAGTGGCAAGGTTATCAATATTGGCAGTATTGCTGCTCTCACTGGAATATCCGGCTCGACAATCTATGCCTCGGCCAAAGCCGCAGTCCACGAGTACAGCCGCTGTCTTGCGGTTGAGCTCAGACCTTTTGATATTACTGTTAACGTTGTTGCCCCGGGAGATACTGTTACCGGGCGCTTTCTGGCTTCCAGAGAGACTGAAGATGCTCGCAAGGTCCAGTCCGGAACCTTGGATCGTTATGGTTGGCCGATGGAAATTGCCGCTGCGGTAGAGTTTTTAGCCTCCGATGCGTCGAGCTTTATAAGCGGAGAGGTCATAAGGGTAGACGGCGGGAGTCAGTGCTGGCCGTCGTAATGCCCGGGAGTTTGATAACTACTACCGATCAGGAGTGTAGCATCAACACTACCGCACTTTGCTGACTATTTGATGCATCTGGTCATAATGCGAACCTTGCCAATATACTTTTCCACAATCCTCACACTGTTTAAAGGTGTTGAAGTATTTTCGTGTGAGAGGCTCCAGCCTGTGATAAACAGCTTGCTTGGAAATAGATCTTAATTCACCATTGCAGGTTATGCAGCGAGTAAAAGGTATTATGTGAGACTTGAGCCTGTAGCGCTTCACCACTTCCTGCAACTGTACGATATGATTCTCTGATCGTAGAAGATGTCCATGTATCACAGTATTACACTTGAGCAACTCACGGTTACGAGTGATGAGTACGCGCTGCTGGCTGGTTGCTATGCTGCCAATTTCGACCAGGCGGGCAACAGGAACCATTGTTGTGTCAATCCCAATTATACGTAGATTCCTGGCAAGTTTCTGTACATTGATATCCACCATAAACTTCAAAGGACAAATTGGTACGGAGCGTAGCCGGGTGGAAGTAAAAACGGATATTTCCTCAGAAAATGGCAGGATATCTATTTCTTCTCCACCCATCGGAATGAAGCCGAACCCTAACGCCTTCTTTTTCAGTAATATCTGGGCAACCTCAGTATGAGGAATACCATGCGATTCGATAATATCTTTCAGGGAGGCACGCCTTGTCAGAGCATATTTTACCACCTTAGCTGCCCGTTTCCTGGGCAGCAGCATCTGAAGGTCGTTATGGAATATGAGATACACAAAGGGAGGGGTCAATTCACCCCACCTTATCTATCCTCGCCTCACCGGTTGTTATTTGCGGTGGATTTTTTAGTAGCGGAGCAAGATTTTCGTTTACCCAGCTTGCGGCCATCTTATTGGACGCTCGAGCTGTGAGCTCTGTCTCAAAAACACTTATGGTGGCTATTACCCCGTTTCCTGCATCTATAAGCTGATACCTGATGAACCCTCCACTGGAACTGATGATAGGCACAAAGCCCTCCTTAACCAGCTTAATTATCTCTCCGACTGTACCTGGATTTATGCCCTCATACCGCCTTATAGTTGTGTGCATGATGTCCTCCTTATTTTTTTAAATAAAAAAGCCGGACTGCCTTTATCCAAGGCAGCCCGGCTATCTTGAAAGATCCGTGGCTTTCCGTCCCTGTCTTGCGACAAGTTTGGCTTTATCTTATTTTTTTAATATCACTTCCCTTGATTATATGTGAAGAGGTTGCCTCAGGTCAATGGAACAGCGTGGTACAGATTATAAATAAACGGCCGTTCCGTTAAAGTCAGTCAGATGCAATGCATTTATGAAGAAGAATAGTGTCCTGATTCGGTTAGATTAATCGGTGGCAAAGAGGACGAAATATTGACCTCTTTTCCTGATATGGTTTCAATTGGTCATCCACAAAAAACTTGTCAAAAAAGGAGCGTTCTGGCACCTATTAAAAGCCAAAATTATTCCCTGAAAGCTAGCTGCAAATGCAGCAATCCACACTGTTGATAAATCGAATAGGTTTTATCAATTGTTGCGTCCTGAATAGACCTCAACGGTAAGTCGAAGTACAAGATCTCGCATTACTATCTATTCTCAGATTAACTTTTCGCAATTATTGATAAAAGCCGAAGAACTGAAGTGCG
>CAXMTO010000058.1:0-15631 GCA_964196355.1 uncultured Myxococcota bacterium | reverse complement strand
CCTGAGCCTTTTCAGCACGGAGATCCAAAACTTTACTGAGTAACTGCATTTGCCTGTCCAGCGGTTTTAATAGGTCCATATCGCCTCTTAATTAATTAAGACACTGTGTATTAAATTTCTGATTACGTATGAAACTCAGCTACTTTTTCCGTCATTCCCGCGCAGGCGGGAGATAAGCGAAGACTTCGATCCAGAAGCCTTGCAAGTAACTGGATCCCCGCCTACGCGGGGATGACGCTCAAGAGATATGCAGGTTTTCCTTTTTAATCAGTAGGTTCTGCCTATGCTACATGGATTTGGCTGAGTTTCATACGTAGTTAGAATTAAATTAGTAGTTCAATTACATGCGAGCAGCATCAGCAAATTGTAATTCTTTCTGGGCATACTGCTTCCAGAGATCACTTGTTCCTGTTTCGACAATTTTCTCAAATAACCTTAGAGCATTTTTTTCCTGGCCTTTTCTTCTTTGAAGTTCGGCAAGTCGGTAGAGGCTCTGGTCAAAAAAAGGATTTTTGGGGGTAATTTGCATGTATATATTTTCTGCTTCTTCAAAATGCTTGGTGTTAAAGAGACTTTCACCGTACATGATTTGTTCTTCCTGGCTTAATGGTGAATTTGATTGTACGAGTATTTTAAATACACTCAGACAACGGTCATAATTTTCCGTACGATAAAAAAGACCGGCAGCAAGATTGTATATCCTGTCATTACCTAGAAGTGGAACCGGGAGCAGGGAAAGAGCGTCGTCGATCCTTTCTTCTCCGACAAGTGCCTGCAGCCTGTAGAAAAGAATTTGATCGTTAAATTTTCCGTTTGGATAATTATATGTGTATTGCGCTGCATAATCTTCTACAAGGCTGTAATTTCCATGATTATAGGAGGCCTTAATCATTGGCAGATAAAACTGCTCCTTTTCATTGACCGGTACAACCTCGATAAGATAAAGGTAAAGTCTTTGTGCTTCATTATTGATACCGATTTTGCTATATGCATCTGCGATGTCAGCCAGGTATTTGCTGTTTATCCAGTTTTTTTGGAAGAACTCCTTGTTTTGTTTGGCAAGAACCAGGGCCTTGAGATATTTCTTTTCATCTACGAGTTTTTTGATTTCACCAGGCAGCAATTGAATAAGCAGGGCCTGTGCTGTAGATAAGATGTTGCCGTGCCGGAATTCTCTGATGAGTTTTTGAAGAAGCGCAACACTCTTATCGTTTTGATCAAGCATTGAATGGATTAAGGCCTGTTTAAAGAGTGCCTCCTCCATCGTAGATCGTAAAATTGAATCGTCACTGATAGTTTCGTAATTTTTAAGTGCCCATCTGGACCGACTCTTGTTTTGCAGAAAAACGAGATCTATTTTTTTCAATGCAGCTCTGTAGCCGGATTCGGTATCTGGGAAGACACTTTCTAATTGTGAAAAATATTCTATAAGAGATGCACCACTCTGAAACTGGAGTCTGGCCATGTTTGCCCTGTACTGTATCAGGCCTGCATTTTTTTTGGCCAGGGTCAATGATGAAAGCAGATCATAACATTCGGAACTCTCCTCGAATTTTTTTTGGCTATAGAGTGTTGAACAGTTCCCATTCATTGAGTATGGATGAGCCTGAAGCAATGCTGATTTGTGGAGTAAAGTATAGGCTACGTATGCTTTTATTGGCTGTTTGATTGCGAACCAGTAATCGGCTTGACGGATTTTGATGATTTCCTCGACAGTCTCAGGGAAGGCGATGTCGTCTCTAAGGAGCAGTTTGTTCATCTTCTGGTATTGGGATGTTGCCAGGGCTGCTTCGATCTGTGATAAATGGAGATAGGGTGAGATTGGATTACTTGCACTGATTTTAGTTGCAAGATTTTTAAATTCTAAATCTGCGATATACGGGTCCTCATGGATTGCGCGAATGAGGATAAGCAGATATTCTGCAAAATTACCAATAAGTTCTTCTGGGAAGGTCTCCTTCAAAAGATAAAACTGCTTGAATGCCCCATCAAAATCATCAGATCTTGCGAGGAGTTCACCATAGGTTAGTGCCAGCATCTTTTTCTGAGTGATGTCCGGTTCCAATTGCAGTTTCTCTAAAATTTGTCTCGTAAGTTGACTCCAGTGCCCCCGGGAGGCCAGCTCAAGCATATCGGGAGATATTGTCTGCTGGTCTCCGCGAATTCGAGAAGGTAACAGGTGGATTAATGGGAAGGGGGGGAGATTGAATCGTATGGGAATCTCCAGAGTCACTGGAGATTCATATCGAGAAAAGAATGACATCCAGTCTTTGGTATAGGGAGACAACAGATATGGATTGGTATTATCGACAGAATTTCTGTTAAGAACAGTCAACCCTTTAAGTCTGTCAGCCAATTCCTTGTAGGATTTGCTGAACTGGTTTCCAAGAAGAACTTCAAAAACGATCTTGTCGTCTGTGTTTTTACTGAATTTATAATATTGCGGTTCATATCTGAAAAACAGAGATAATACGAAGTCACCGTTCTTCGGTTGTGGCAAAATTTTGACTATGTTGCTGTCAGCCTCCAGCATTTCAAAATTAAATGGAGTTTGAGTCTGTTTGAAAATGAGATTGACACGTCTTTTATTAACCGTCTGTGAGTAGGCAGGGGCCGTATCAAAACTGAAATAAAGTTGAATGATGTCTCTATTATCAACTCTTGACACTTTGACGAGTTCAGACGCCGAAAGGACCCCGCTGGAAAGAGATATAAATGTTATTATGAGAGGTATAAGAAGTTTCATATTTGTTTCTTTTTATGTTTTCTTCCCTATTGCAATTTGTATACCAGAAAATATATTGAGATATGAACTATTGACTGAGATTGCCACTGGAGTATATATATTGTTTTCGTTTTTCTGCCCTTTTACTTGGAGTCAAGGTAAGAATTGCTTGCTTTTATATATGCAAGCACTTCACTCTTCCTGGAAGAGAAGTTTTACATTATGTTCCCTGGAAGAAATTTGTTCTTAATGTATTGATATTGTTTACCGATAAGAAAAAAAGATACATTGAGTTTTTTGCGGCAGCTTGATCTTTATTATCCTCTTTTTTCACATTATGAATTCACAACAACAACTTGATACGATACTTGAAACCATCCAGATCACCGTGCAGGATGAAGTCGCCTCCTTGCTTGGTGCAGAATTTTTTCTCACGGACGTTGAAAAAACAGTTGTCACCAAGGCAGAGGCTTTTGACAATCTCGGTGGCAGGAAAATTTGTGCCAAATTCGATTTAACAGGAGAGGTTGAGGGTGGTGGGGCGCTGTTTGTGGACATGAAAGATGCTATTTTATTGGCAGGGACGCTGATAATGCTGCCAAGCTCTGAGCTTGACGAAGTTATCGACAAAGAGGAATATAACGCGGAAATTGAAGATTCTTATGGTGAGATCGCAAACATTATTTGCAGTTCTTTCACCAGTGGTTTTGCAGAGAACTATCCGAAAACCTGTCGGTTTATAAAAAAAGAGCTGGAAGAAGTCGTACCCGCTATGGTTGATATACATTCGGATCAGCCGGTAAAAGATGAAATGTACTATCAAACCAGGTTTTCCATGTCTTTGGATGGGACTGCGCTGGGAAAGATGAATATTCTTCTTCCAGCAGCACCTTTTGATATTTCATTGGATAACACCTCTTCAACCGCTTCCATGGATAGGGAAGTAACAGATGAATTTACATCAGATTCTGCAATTGGAGAAGAAGCTGCACAAGCATCTCTGGCAGGAGGGCGGGAACCACGGAAAGAAAAATTGCAGGAAGTGGGTGCGGACACCGTTCATGACCTCGGAGAACCTGTCGACATTTTACTGATAGGTGATGATGAAAAAGAAGTCGTTAAGCTGAAAGAGGTCTTGGGAGATAGAGGATATGGGGTTAGAGTGCTATCTTTTAAGGATAATGTAAACAGCTTTATTTCCAAGGAGCTTAAAGCGGTTTATCTGGTTACTCAGGATGTTGATGAACAGGCCTTTGGCGTGGCGATCAAGGTGAGCAGCGCCTGTTCTTTACCCCTGATAGCGGCAGCTCCGGGATGGACCAAGACAAAGGTTCTAAAGGCTGTCAGATATGGTGTACGGGACATACTGCTTACCCCCGCAAGCACTGAAGATATTGAGGAGAATATTGCCAACAACCTTGTCAAGCTGGCAGCTTAATCTTCCCACAGACCTGTGATATTTTTTTTCTTTATTTTTTCGAGCAGGGTTGTTCGTTTCAGATTCAAAAGCTGTGCGGCTTCTTTTTTATTTCCGTCGGTAATTTTCATCGCCTGTACAATCAGCTGAGTCTCAAAATCGTTTATGAGTTCGTTAAAATTGACCTGACCGTTTTCCCAGTCGACATTGCTCGCTGGAGCCGGAGTCTGAACTGTTTGCACTGGCTCGGGTGCTGCAGCCTCCTTGAGGAGAAGACTTGCTTCATCAGGGATCTCAACTGAATGAAATTTTTCGGGGAGATCGGTTGTTTGCACTACTTCACCACTATAGAGAATACTCATGTGCTGGATCAGGTTTTCAAGCTCTCGGACATTTCCTCGCCATTCGTAATAAATGAGCTTGGCAATTGCATGGGGTGAGAAGGTGAATTTTTCTCGATTTCGTTTTACCGTGTAGGTCGTAATGAATGAGTCGATCAACGGGTGAATATCTTCTATACGCTCTTTCAATGAAGGTATGTTCACTGGGATAACACTGAGTCGGTAGTAGAGGTCTTCCCTGAATTTTCCTTCGCCTACGAGTTGCTCCAGGTCACAGTGAGTGGCGGCCAGGACCCGAGTGTCAACAGGAATAGGTTTGAATGCTCCGACTGGTTCGAATTCCTTTTCCTGTAAAACCCGCAATAATTTTGCCTGCAGAGAAGACTTCATATCACCGATTTCATCGAGAAAGAGTGTTCCCTGGTCAGCATACTGTATTCTTCCAGGTTTGTTTGAAGCGGCCCCTGTAAAAGCCCCCTTGGTGTAACCAAAGAGTTCACTTTCCAGTAAATCATCAGGGATGGCAGCGCAGTTGACGGGGACAAAATTTTCTTTTCTTCTTCTGCTTTGGGAGTGTATGGCTTTGGCAACCATCTCTTTACCGGTACCTGATTCCCCTCTTATCAGCACGGTAGAATAATCGTCTTCAGCAACTTTGGTGATAAGGTCAAACAATCGGCGCATAGCCGGGCTTGAGCCTATCATTCCATGGAAGGTGGCTACAGCATCTTTTTTTATTGGGATTTTTTCATCTGCTTTTGGAGTCGGAAGAGTTTCGTAAACTCTTTTTAAGATGAGTGCAGTTTCCAGGGAATTGACAGGTTTATGAATGTAGAAAAAAAGATCTCTCTCCAGGAGTATTTTTATAATCTGAGGCTGGCCCGCTGGGATAATTGGTAAAATTGTGGTGTCGGGGTGGGAATTCTGCAAAGCGTCGATAAGTTCGACCCCTTCATGCACGCGAGAAAAATTCAAATCTAATATCAGGATATGAACATGGTTGCTGTTCAGGGATGATTTGAGTTCATCATCAGTGAAAGCGTAATGGAAAGTGCATTTGAACCCAAGTTCAAGGTCTTCGATAACTGAAGAAAGACCTCCTGGTTCTCTATCGGCAATAAGTATGTTTGAGGGTGAATGCATAGTGTTTCTAGTCAAGGATGGTTCTATCAATAGAGGCCCTGTTTTCCAAGGGACGGAAAATTTATGACGAAGTTTGCGAAAGGTCAGCCAGTTTACTGGATGTTCTTCGCATATTCAAACTGAGCAGGCGAGCAATTTTTTTTATAAATTTAATGCCTGTGTCCGGGTAGCTCTCAGCGAGCAGATCAAATCCTTTTTCAGTAAGTGTAACCATGGTTGTTGCCTGTTTAGCTATTGCTGTTGCGGATCTGGGAGACTTGTCAATGACAGCCATTTCGCCGATTGAACTCCCTCTGGCAAGTCGAGCCAGGACTATATTCTGGCCTGTGTCAGCCCGCTTAATAACTTCAATGACACCGCTGACAACAAAACCCATAAATGTTCCAGGGTCACCTTCAATAAAGAGATGTTCACCTCGCTTGAGATGAACATAACTCATATGTTGGGAAAGTCTTGATAACTCTGTTACATTGAAAGTGTCAAATAGTGGCAGACTTATAAGAAACGATCGTGTTTCTTCTTCAGTTTCTGTAAGTGATTCGTTTGACATAAGTGGTTTGCGGCGTTTTCTTCTACGTTAGGGCAACCTGTGCTGAGTGCTGAACATATCCTTTGCTCAGGGCCGGGAACTCGCATCAGTTGCTTTCAGCATGGAAAAAACTCAACACCCCACAAGGGGGTATAAGTACCATGGTGGTCTATATAGCCACACAATTTCAAACTATATTCCTCTGTTTCTTGTTTTTTTTTGCAGTGTTTCTGGAGTAAGGTACTAAATATAAATTCCAGTCAACTATATCATGTCGAAATAGAAAAAAACAATAGTGTTTTCCTATATTACAGTGAATTTTTCAAGTCTTAACCGTGTTAAACGGAAAAAGTTTGCGCTAAGTAGTCTGGCAGAATTATTTTCTATCACTCTTTTCAGTTTTCTATCGAAGGGTTCGAAAATCGCAAAAATCATTTTAAAATGAAAATTATTTTTCTTCTTCTATACATATTTTTTATTCCAGTCATGTCGGAACTTTCGGCTCAACCGATCTTTTCCGGAGTGGTAACAAAAATTATCGATGGTGATTCGATTGTAGTGAAAAAAGGGAAAAAATATATAGAAGTACGGATGTATGGTATCGATTGTCCTGAGTGGAATCAGCATTTCTCAATTGAAGCAAGAAACCATACAGCATCGCTACTGTATAATCAAAGAATTACTCTTATTCCTCAATACCATGACTCATATGGCAGACTGGTGGCTCTTCTGGAAAAAAACGGCAAGGATGTGAATGGCGAGCTTGTAAGGTCGGGAGTTGCATGGGTGTATCCCAGATATTGCCGTAAGAAGGTATGCAGGAGTTGGCTGGCAGACCAGAAAATCGCAAAAGAAGAGGGTAGGGGGTTATGGGAGAAAATGGTTCAGTAATTGACACTACCTGCAATTTTGGGGTAAGAATCTTTTCTTGAAAAAAATGGATGTGTGAACACAATCCTTGATAGAAGATATGAAAATGGTGAAAAATATGCGGTCATGTCGTGTTGTTGTCTTATGTGCATTTGTAGCATTCTTGTTTGTGGCTGGTAAGGGATATAGTGAAGAGAGCGTCACGGCCAGGGAAAATTTAGAAAAACTTATCAAAACAAACAGCTGCAGGGGATGTTTTCTTTCAGGGCTGAACTTAAATAGAGTTGATCTTTCCGACGCTGATCTTGAAGGAGCAGATCTTTCTAAAACGAAGATGTATCTGGCAAATCTCTCCAGGGCAAATCTACGAGATGCTAACCTGCGAGGTACCCTTTTTGGCGGTGCAGATCTTGCTGATGCTGATTTACGAGGGGCAGATCTTAGAGGGACATCTCTTGACGGTGCTTATCTAGGTGGAACATTGTTAGATGGTACCTTTGTTACTACCAAACCCTATGAAAATGTGGGCGTCAGCGAGATTGAAAAAGAGGTTTACGTAGCTGACCAGTCTAAACCGAAACGGGATCCGAAAGCAAAAGAGATTGTGGTAGCACCGAGAAGAGTTTTTGAAGAACCTCCGCCGGCTTTACCGGTTAAAGTAGTTGAAGAAAAGATTGTAGAAAAAGAAAGCTATCCTCAAGCTCCGAAAGTAGTTGAAGAAAAGATTGTGGAGAAAGAAAGTTATCCTCAAGCGCCGAAGGTCAAAAAACTGACACCCATGGCGCCGGTAGCAGTTGCGGAAGAACTGGCACCACAGGCAGATGCTGCTGCCGATGGCGCCGATGAGAATATGGTCAGCACCGGTAGGGGAGAAACAAACAGGAATCTGGCCGGGAATAAGAAGAAAAGAGATGAATTAGCCAGGCTGTCTGACACAAAAAAATGTTACGATTGCGATCTGTCAGGGATGGATCTGTCGAACAGAAATCTTACGGGTGTGGATCTTGAAAAATCTGATCTGACTGGCTGTAATTTTGAAAACGCTGATCTAGAGAAGGCTAATCTCAAGGGGGCTTCATTGATCCAGGCCAATTTACGCGGAGCAAATCTCAAGAAGGCCGACCTTTATAGAGCTGATTTGACCAATGCTGACCTGACCGGCGCAAATACTACGGAAACGCTTTTTGACAGTGCAAAGCTTTCCGGCACTGTGGGATTGGTACAACCAGTTGATGTGCCAAAGAAATAATAGCTGTTGAGTACCGTTTCAAAACAGCCCTGTGAAAAACATTTTCACCATGACACTTACCTTCCCCCTGCTCATTCAGGTTTGGCAGGGGAAGGAGTTTTTTTATTCTTTAGACTCCGGTTTGATAATATCAACGAGGGTAAGGTCATACGTCAGATGGTGCCCCGAAAGCGGGTGATTATAGTCCACGGTAATTTTTGAGCCACTGACTTCGATGATCGTCGCTGGAATTTTTTGCTCAGTACCGTCTTTATCGATATTTAGAGAAAGGATCATTCCTGGCTTGGGGTTGATCTTTTTGATCATCTCTTCACTATCAATTGTTTGTACGAGGTCTTTTTTCCTCGGGCCAAAGCCTTCGTCGGGGGAGACTCGGATTTTGCGTGTCTCGCCAACCTTCATTTTCATTATGGCCTGTTCCAGTGTCGGTGGTATATCACTGTTGCCAATTATCACATTAAGCGGTTCTTCCTTTTCCACCACTTTAAAAAGTTCTCCGTTGTCGAGCTTACCTCTATAAAACAGCGAAACTGTGTCATTATTCTGTGGGTATGACATGACTGTACTCCTCGGATAAAGGTCATTTTAATAGTATTCGATTTTTAAGGTGTGCTGCCGGAGCAGGACACTACCTTAAAAATCGTAATATATGTATAAAAAGATAATACCTGCGTTCTCTATAAATGAAAAATATATGAAAAGAAGAATTTTATGCAAGTAGACTCAGTAGAAAGACGGTAAAAGGTATGGTGTCACTTGACAATTGTGGGGGCGCGGTCTAGTTTAACTTTTCTCAATTTTAAGATCAAAGTTAAATTATGATGAACTCGCAAAAAGGTCATTCGTAACTTCAGATGGCTAAGTCAAAAAGCACGATATACAGGTAAGCGAAGACTCCGAGGCGTAGTGTTTTTAACGGAGGCACGACAATACATGTGGTATGTCGTGGTTTCGTTAAAAACTACGCCCCACAGGAAGTGCCCTTGGGGTACAACGCAGTAGATCGTGCTTTTTACGACGCCATCAAATTCTAGTGGAACGGAAAGATGATAGCACTCAATTTCGGCAAGTCGCCTGATGCGCTTTTACCTGCAATTGTTCAGGATTATAAGAGTGGAGAAATTTTGATGTTGGCCTTTATCAATCAGTTGGCCTTCGAAAAAACATTAGAAACCGGAAAAGCTCATTATTGGAGCCGGTCTAGAAATACGTTGTGGCTCAAAGGTGAAACTTCAGGGCATGTACAGATTATTCACGAGATTCTCGTAGATTGTGATGAAGATACCTTGGTGTATAAGGTTGAACAGCTCGGTGATGCTGCCTGTCATACCGGCCACAGGACGTGTTTTTACAGACGTGTAGAGGGAGATAGACTCGTCGTTGAAGGGAAAAAAATATTTGATCCGACCATCGTTTATGGTCAAAAATAATGAACTCGTAAAATGGTCATCTGAAGCCTTAGATGGCTATGTCAAAAATGATATGCAGTGATGGAGCAGGAACTATGAATCAGTTAAAACTTGGGCTTCCTAAAGGGAGCCTGGAAAAGGCCACAATTGAGCTTTTTGAGAAAGCAGGTTGGCTCATCAAGCCGGCTGCGAGAAACTATTTTCCAAAAATTGATGATGCTGACCTCGATTGTTCGATATGTCGCCCACAGGAGATGTCACGATATGTAGAGAGTGGGATGCTTGATGCCGGGATCACCGGTAAAGACTGGACCATGGAAAATTCGTCAGATACCGTTCTGGTGTGTGATCTGATTTACTCAAAGGTAAGTCGGCGTCCCACACGGTGGATTATCGCCGTAGCGGGTGACTCAGATATTAAGACCCTGGAGGATCTTGAGGGGAAAAAAATTGCCACTGAACTGGTTAATGTAACAAAACGGTTTTTTGCTGAAAAAAAGATCAATGTTGATATTGAGTTTTCATGGGGAGCTACAGAGGCCAAAGTTGTTGCCGGACTGGCAGATGCAATTGTTGAAGTGACAGAAACAGAGAGTACTATTCGTGCTCACGGCCTGAGGATAATTCACGAACTGATGGAGTCAAACACTCAGTTTATTGCCAGTAAAGAGGCGTGGAATGACCCATGGAAACGTGAAAAAATTGAAAGTATAGCACTACTCTTGCAGGGTGCTTTAAAGGCATATCGAATTGTTGGTTTGAAGATGAATGTTTCAAATGACAAACTGGAACAAATTGTCGGAATTCTTCCCAGTATCAATGCACCAACTGTTGCCAGCCTTTACAATCAGGACTGGTGCTCTGTGGAAACAGTGGTTTCCGAAGATATCGTCAGAGATCTTATTCCAAGGTTGAAGAAGAGTGGCGCAGAAGGCATAATAGAGTATGCTCTTAATAAGGTTATTTAATTAGTGGGAAAATTTGCGCAGGGTTTTGCAGCGATGAACCATAAAGAAGGAGAAACATGGATTTTTCAAAGGTAGAATTTCTCCTGAGTGTGCATAGCTTGAAACAGCTGCCCGCTCCCGGTCTTCCTGAAATTGCCTTTTCAGGAAGGTCAAATGTAGGGAAATCGAGCCTTATCAATAGTATGATCGGCCGTAAGAAAATGGTGAAAGTAAGTGGTCGACCAGGAAAGACTCAGGGGCTTAATTATTTTCAGGTTGGAGACGAATTCTTCCTTGTGGACCTTCCCGGATATGGTTTTGCAAAAGTTTCAAGATCAATGCAGGATAGTTGGCAAGCCCTGATAACGACCTATCTTGAGGAGCGGGAGACAATTAAATGTGTTGTTGTTATAATTGATATCAGGCATGAACCAAAAGCCATGGACACTCAACTCATTCAGTGGTTGAGAGAACAATCTATTCCAGTGCTTCCTGTGTATACCAAGACAGATAAACTCTCCGGCAGCAAGAGGCAGAAAAACGCAAGGTTACTTGATGCAGGGCACACAATCAAGGCAAGCGAAAGAGTCCTTTTTTCCGCAAAAACCGGCCAGGGAAGGGATCAGCTGATCTCTATGCTCTCCAGCTTCCTCTCTGACTGATCAAAGCTCAGGCAGAACCTGCCTTGAAATCTTTATAGCCTGCAACTCAAGCAACCTGAATACATAAAACGGGGGTAAGATGGAGGAACTGTCAAAATCACAAAAAGCACGGATGGCTATCCGTACATTTAAAATCCACGCAGATTCCCTCACCCTGCAAGGGGCGTATAAACCTTCTGGAAGGGCAGGCGAAAAGCTTGCCGAATCCCTCAGATTACTCAGCCCTGAGATCTATGGATCGATGACTGATCTGAGGATAGTTGAGTTGAAAGGGTTGGAGTACGTGATAGATCGGATGCCGAAAGGGATTGAAAACTGCACACGGATTATCCTTACCGCGCAGGAGGATTTTCAGGAGACCTCTTTTGAAAAAATCATCCCCCTGAAGAGAAGAAGGGTTTCTTACGCTGTCTCCAAAAGAGAGATGTGCTTTGTCATAACAAGAGGACAAAGCGAAATATATGATATTCTGACTCACATCACCTTTCTTGGCATTGAGGCAAAAAAAATATACCAGCAGGCATTTAACAGGGTTGATGACATGACGCCGGAGTGGGCTGAGCTCGAGAGAGTTGTCACCAGTGCTGAAGAAATTGAAGGGGAGGAGCTTGATCAGGCTATCTGGAACCTGTCTATCATACTGGGCAGAACCTATAAGGAAACTCGAGAGACATACGAATATCTGGAGCACAATAGGTTGGAGAGCAAATCAAACAGCAGTCTGTTTGAAATAATCTATGGCATAGGGATGAGGGTCAGAAGTGGACTAAGCCAGGTTCAGAATGAACTTACCGTTTATTTCACACCATCCTTACATGAAATGATAGGCCATCACAGATATGCATCTCTTTGGGCCATAGCTTTAAAAAAAGAAATCTATGCCTTAGGCTTGCAGGATCGCTCTCTTCACGTAATAAGTGCAAATATGCATTCTGTGAGGAATCTTCTCTATGGTGCGGGAGCCTTGAAAAAGAATAGTGATGCAGTGCCTGATGATCTCTATGATATGGTGAAGCGTGTTCGGGACAGGGAAGAACTGGTCGTAGATTATGCGGGGCTGCATGGTTTCGTTTTTCATAAGGACGAGAGCGGTGCCAATATAGACGTAAATATTATTGATCTTTCCAAGATAGAACCGAAAGAGGTTCACCCCGCCCTGAATCTTTGTTTTTCTAAAGAGAAGGATAACCGACCGGTGATTATCATCGTTGATTATTCTTTTGGTACTCAGGCATTTGATATAATGGATGAATTCCTCAGTCCCTCCTATGACGATAAAAGGCTGATGAGGTTTGATGTCAAGTCTATTTCTATAATGGGAAAGGCTGGGGTCCTGCCCGGGAAAAAAGGCGACATAATGCTCGCCACAGCACATGTGCTTGAAGGCACTCCGCACAACTATATCGTAAAAAACGATTTATCTGAGGACGATTTTGATGGTGGGGTAGATGTATACAGTGGGCCTATGGTGACTGTTCTCGGTACTTCTCTGCAAAATCGTGATATGCTCGATCGCTTTCATTCTTCAAGCTGGAAGGCAGTTGGTCTGGAGATGGAAGGGGGGCATTTTCAGAGGGCAATAAGTGGTGCTATTATCCAGGAGCACATACCGCCCGATATGAAGATACGTTATGCCTACTATGCATCTGATAACCCTCTTCTCAGTGGTCAAACCCTGGCATCCGGCCCCATGGGAGAAGATGGCATTGTACCTACCTACATGATATCCAAAGTTATTCTAGAAAAAATTGTCAACAACCACTGCAATGGTAAGGGCTAAATACAGTAAAACCAGAGATTTTTTTTATAACCTGTCGCCGTGGATTTTAGCCGCAGCATGCGTTCTTCTCTTTTTTGTTTTGACCCTTTTTGCATTCAACAATTACCAGCGTGAGAAAAAGTTGGTGATTGATGCCCTCACCCAGAAAGGGGTGACAATATTACGGTTTATAAATAGTTCAAGCCGAGAGTCGATGAGGGCAAATTTTCGTGGAGCACAAGATTTACTGCCCTGGGAAGAACATGCCCAAGTAGCGATGGAGCAGGCAGCCGAACAGCCTGGAGTAGACTCTGTCGTTCTGGTTGACATACAGAACCAGATAATCGCCGGGGCCGGAGTTAAGTTTTCTGAAAAGAAGGTGAGTGCTGCCGATATCTCGTTTTTTTCATCGCTGCGGGAAAATCAGCCCGACTCTATCGTATTAAGGACTGTTGAAGATGAGGAAGGTGAAAGACGATCTTTTCAGGTAGCCGGCCTTTTCCAGTCTCCGCGTGGCTCAGGACCTTTTCCAGGAATGGGCATGCGGCCAGGCGGAAGAAGAATGAAGATGCACGGAACTGGGCGTCAACCGATGTTAGCCCATTTCAAAAGTGAGATCAATCGGTTAACCAGGGCGCACCCTGTTCTGATTGTGCAATTGAATTTAGAACAGTTCTCCTCACCTGTCAAAAGGCAGGTCCTGCAGATAGTTATCCTTTTTGTCGTGTTTATTCTGGTCGCCGTTGGCAGTCTCCTGTCCCTATTGACTCTGCGTGGCTTAAAGGGGTCACGCGTTCACCTTGGGAGAGTTGAAAAAGAGCTGCAGCGAAGTGAACGGTTAGCAGCCCTTGGCAAGATGGCGGCAGGTGTTGCGCATGAGTTGCGTAACCCTTTGAGTTCAATAAAGGGGTTGGCAATACTGCTAAAATCTAAATTCACTGGCGAAGAGGAAGGAATTGAGGCGGCGACTCTTCTTGTGCAGGAGGTAACGAGGCTTAACAGGAGCATAGAGGAACTCCTTGATTACGCAAAACCAGCTAAACTCAACAAGGTGACGGTTGATGTTAATGCAATTGTTAAAAAAACTGCACTGCTCGTCGAAATTGATCTTGAGGCTCAAAATATCTCCCTTGATCTAAACCTTACGGAGACACTGCCAGCAATAGAGGCAGATGATGATAAACTGAACCAGGTATTTTTAAACCTCTTCCTGAACGGCATTCAGGCCATGGACAGTGGGGGCATTCTTACCGTAAGCTCACATCTTAAAGGAAAAAATGTGGTTGTCGCTGTGGAGGATACCGGCAGCGGTATAGCGGATGAGAACCAGCAAAAGGTTTTTGACCCTTATTTTACGACTAAAAGTGATGGCACAGGACTGGGGCTTGCATTGTCTGCCAAAATAATTGAGGAACATGAGGGGGGAATAGTTCTCGCCAGTCGACCCGGCGAGGGGACAAGGGTTGAGGTTGTGCTGCCTATCCAGGCAGGATAAGATGTGATAAATTAGGTAAACTGCATGTTATAGAGCAGCTCATACTCACCCTCAAGGACCAGCAGTTCGTCGTGTGTACCGGTTTCCACGATCTTTCCTTCTTTTACAACGATGATCCTGTCTGCATTTTTTATGGTGGACAGTCTATGTGCAATAACGAAGGTTGTGCGGTTTTTCATCAGGTTCTCAAGGGCCTTCTGAACCTCCCTTTCCGATTCGGTATCCAGGGCTGAGGTGGCCTCGTCAAGAATAAGGATCGGTGCGTTATTAAGGATTGCCCTGGCAATAGAAATCCTTTGACGCTCTCCTCCGGAAAGACGAGCTCCGCTTTCTCCGATAACAGTATCAAACCCATCAGGCAGCTCTTCAATAAATCCAAGAGCATGTGCAGCTTTAGCCGCATCTCTGATCTGCTCATCTGTGGCTTCCTGATCACCATAGGCAATATTATTTTTTACCGTATCATTAAAAAGGATAGTCTGCTGAGTTACCATCGCCACCTGACTTCGTAATGATTTTACAGTGACATCGCGGATATCCCTGCCGTCGACGAGTATACGGCCTTCTGTAAGGTCAAGAAAACGGGGAATGAGGTTGGTCAGTGTGGTTTTACCACCGCCGCTGGGGCCAACAATGGCCAGGGCCTCGCCGGCGGGTACTTCAAGGTTAATATCCTGCAGCACTGGCAGCGTATCATCATAACTGAAATTGAGATTAATGAACTCAATCTTGGAGGTGAAGGGGGGGAGCTCTTTTGCATTCACTTTGTCCTGTATTTCAGGTTCCATGTCGAGAAGACCAAAAACACGGGTGGCTGCCGCAAGACCCTGCTGAATAGTGGAGTTGATCCGTGTAACTCCTTTGACAGGGTCATAGGCCGCTATAAGTGCAGTGAGAAAAGCAAAAAAAGTACCTGGCGTCGAGTTGCCGCCAATGACTTCCCGTCCGCCGAACCAGATTATCAATGCAATTGCAACGCCCCCAATATATTCCATAAGAGGATGCTGCATACATCGATACCTGGCGTCTTTAATGGTAATTGCAAAAAGGACAGTCACCTGGCTGAGAAAACGATTTCCCTCATA